>CBDVCB010000035.1:0-24961 GCA_965372395.1 uncultured bacterium | reverse complement strand
GCCGACCCCGCCGTGCATTGCAAGAGGGATCGGTGACTAGAAGTTCGAATTTGCCAATTTCAGATTTCAAGTTTCTAGTTTCAGGTTTCATTTAACGTCTTCGTAGAATTTCGCGAAGCTCGTTTGCATGTAGGGCACCAGCCAGAGAAAGCCGATCCCTAAAGTAAACATGCAAAGAATCGCCCACCAGAAGAAGCGCCAGTTCAGGCAGAAAAACTTCCACTTGTTGCCCGCCATCATTTCCTTGCTCCGTCGGATCGCCTCCAGCGGGCCGCAATCCGCGTCGTCGGCCACGATAAAATAGACCATCGCGTAGCGGAAGGCCGCGATAATTCCGGGAACAATGAACAGCAACAGCCAAAGGGCGATGAGTAAATTGCTCAGGAAATAAGCGCCAAACGCCGTCCAGAACCGCCTGAATCCGGTAAACAGGCATTCCAGCCGCGCCGCGCCCTCTTGGGCAATCACGAGGAAAAAGCTGCAAAAGCCCACCGTAAAGGCGCCGGTCAACAGTAGCTCGGTGATTTGGACAACCCCCTTCATGGCCTGCCCCGCCGCCTCGGCATTCGACCCAGTCAACCCGCTGACCATTCCTACGAAAACGACCGAGGAAAACACGAAAAGATAAAAGCTCAGCACAAGAACCGAATAGAGGACATAGCCCGCCACGCCCATGCCCCAGTTTCCCGAAAGCACCCTGCGCGCATCCGCCATCAACTCCTTGTTCGACGAGCCGCCAACCGCATCGCCTAGCCCCGGTGTTTTCAGCGAACCGCCTTCCGTCAATAAATCGTTCAGTCCTGCCATGGTTTCCCCCTCCGTCGATTTCAAAGCGCGCATCTTGCCCAAATCGCCCTTCCAAACCAAGCCGGAAGATGCCATAGCTATCCTGAATCATGAGCGACTTTTCTCGCAACGTTGTAGTGTGGCCTTATGCGGAGCGGCGAACCATCAACTCCGGGGTCAGCAGCCGAGTCTCGTTCGGGCAGTTGCCAGAGACCACGGCATCGAAAACTTCCTTTACAATGGCGGCGATCGGCTGCCGGATCGAGGTGAGTGGCGGCAGGAACTGGGCGGCGGCGGGTATATCGTCATACCCGACAACCTTCAAGTCTTCAGGCACCCGGATGCCGGCATCGGTTGCCGCATGGATGGCGCCCATGGCCATGCGGTCGTTTCCACAAACCAGTACTTCTGGAAGGCCCCTGTGGATGAGTTGCATGGCTAGGTCACGACCCACCTCAAAAGAACTATCTTCCGGTTTAGGACCGAAGACCGAAGTCATCGCCAAGCCAGCGGCTGCTTTTTCGAAGGCATCGCTACGTTGGCGATGGATGGCCGTATCAGCTCCAAGAAAGACCGCTTGCTGGAGATTTCTTCCCCGTAAATGTTCGGCGAGTTGCGCATACCCCGCCTGCTCGCTACTCGTGACTTTAAGGGATTCGATTTTTTCGCTCCCATGCCCGATGCGGGCGCAAGGCAAATGACTGAAGTCTTTAGGCCAGTTTTCCGCAAAATCGCTGCCCACCGCAATGATTCCATCGAGGTTGAATTTCGACAAAGGCCGCAGATCGCGCTCGTCCGGTGTGCGATTCTGAAAACCAACCAGCAGAAGGGTGTAGTTATGCTCATGCGCGAGCGCCTGCAGATGGTGAACCACCGTGCCGAAGAAGGGGTCTTTAAAGTCATAGACCACAACCCCAATCGTCCGGGTTGATTTGCCTTTGAGCGACAAGGCGGCCGCGTTGGGAACATAGCCGAGTTCCTTCGCCATTTTCTCAACGCGTTTAATCGTGGCCGGCGAAATCCCGATTTCCAATGCCTTCCCAGACAAGACGCGCGACACCAACGCAATCGATACGCCCAATTTCTCTGCGATGTGCTTTTGTCCGACTGCCATAAACTGCTTCCTTGAATTGTAAATAATGAAAACGGTAGACTTATCTCCAGTAAAAAAGCAAGTTTCCGCTTGCATAAATTAACCGCAACTCTAAGCTCAATTGTTTGAATAAAATACCAACACATGGAGTGACAGAATGCAAAACCTATTCGATTTAACCGATAAAGTGATTGCCGTAACCGGCGCTGCCGGCGTGCTTGCAGGCGGTACAGCCAACTATCTGCAGACGCAAGGCGCATATGTGATCTACCTCGATCTCTTTCAGGACAAGGTGGATGAAACAGTGGCAGAAGCCAAAAAGATTTCGGAAAAGTGCTGCGGCTATGCCTGCAATGTGCTTGACCAGGACGCGCTTGATTCGGTCTACGAAAAAATCATGGCCGGCATTGGCCGTATTGATGTACTGATCAACGGAGCGGGCGGAAACATGCCCGGCGCCACCATCGGCCCTGATCAGGATGTGTTTGATCTCGACATGGCCGACTATGGCAAGGTGCTCGACCTCAACCTGAAGGGAACCGTCATGCCCACCATGACCTTTGCCAAAGCCTTCAAAGCGCAAAAGTCCGGCTGCGTGGTCAACTTTTCCTCCATGTCCGCCGCGCAAACCCTCACCCGCGTGCTGGGCTACTCCAACGCCAAGGCGGCCATTGACAACTTCACCAAATGGATGGCCACCGAAATGGGCATCAAATACGGCGACGGTATCCGCGTCAACGCCATCGCCCCCGGCTTTTTCATCAGCCACCAAAACCGCGCATTGCTCATCAACGAAGACGGCTCCTACACCGAACGCGGACAGCAAGTGATCAACAAAACCCCCTTCCGCCGATTCGGGGAACAGGACGAGGTGTTCGGCACCATTCACTTCCTCGTCTCGGAAGCCGCAAAGTTTGTCAGCGGGGCAATTGTTCCGGTCGACGGCGGCTTTTCCAGTTTTAGCGGGGTGTAGCATGGTGGCGATGAAGGAGACCTTCCGGTGGTTTGGGCCGGGCGATCCTGTTTCGTTGGCCGATATCAAACAATGTGGGTGCACGGGCGTCATCACCTCCCTGCACCACATTGCGTATGGCGAGCCGTGGTCCCGCGCGGAAATCGCAAAACGCAAGGTGGAACTCGCCGCGTACAACTTGGAATGGACCGCAGTGGAATCCGTACCCGTTTCCGAATCGATTAAAACCCGCACGGGGGATTATGCGCGCCACATTGAAAACTACAAAACAAGCCTTCGCAATCTTGGGATGGAAGGGGTCGAGGTCGTCATCTACAACTTTATGCCGGCACTCGACTGGGTGCGCACCAATATGGATTTCGAGCTCGATGACGGCACCAAATCCATGCACTTCGATCCCATCCGTTTTGCGGCTTTCGAGCTTTACCTGCTCAAGCGCAAGGGAGCCGAAAACGATTACTCTCCGGAGCAGCTCGAACAGGCCAAACGCTTTTTCGAAGCTCTGGATGCAGATGGGGTGAAACGTTTTGAACGCAACATTATCGATGTTTTCCCGGGCATGGACTTCGACTTCACGATTCAGGATGTGCGCGACATGCTTTCCTGCCACGACACCATCGATCATGAGAAACTCAAAAAACACTTAAAGCTGTTCCTTGAGGAAATCATTCCTGTCTGTGAAGAAGCGGGAGTACGCATGTCCATACATCCGGACGATCCTCCTTTTTCCATTCTAGGATTGCCGCGGATTGTTTCCTGCGAAGCCGATATCCAGGAAATCATGGGCATGTACGACAGCCCCGCCAATGGCCTCTGCTTTTGTACGGGCTCCTACAGTGCTCGCGCCGACAACGATCTGCCGGGAATGATCGACCGGTGGGGCCACCGCATCAACGTGATGCATCTACGCAGCACGCAGCGCAATACCGATGGCAGTTTTTATGAAGCCAACCACCTGGAAGGCTCCGTGGATATGTATGCGGTGGTGAAAGCCGTGCTGTCCGAAATGAAGAAACGCAAGGACGCTGGCCACGCGGATTGGCAACTGGCCTTCCGGCCCGATCACGGCCATACCATGCTTGGCGACTTGAAAAAACCAACCACGCCCACTCCCGGCTACTCCTGCATCGGACGCATGCGTGGCCTTGCGGAAATTCGCGGACTACAGATGGGAATTGCCCGCGCGATGAATGAACAATCAACCCTGGGGAAACAACATCCATGCTGAAACTAAAGCCAAAAGACTCATGTACCTACGACATCCTCTCGCTGGGCGAAGTCATGCTTCGCCTCGATCCCGGCGAAGGCCGCATTCGCACCGCGCGGCAGTTCCGCGCCTGGGAGGGCGGTGGCGAATACAATGTCGCGCGCGGGCTGCGCCGCTGCTTTGGCCAGCGCGCCGCCATCGTCACTGCCTTTGCAAAAAACGAAGTCGGCTTGCTGATGGAGGACTTCATCCTGCAAGGCGGAGTCGATACCGCCCTGATTAAATGGGCCGACTACGACGGCATCGGCCGCGCGGCTCGCAACGGCATCAACTTTACCGAACGCGGCTTCGGCATCCGCGGCGCGGTCGGTTGCTCCGACCGCGGCCATACCGCTACCTCTCAACTCAAGTCCGGCGACATCGACTGGGAGCACATTTTCGGAACACTCGGCGTGCGCTGGTTCCACACCGGCGGCATCTTCGCCGCCCTCTCCGAAACCACCGGCGAGGTCGTCATCGAGGCCGCGCGCGCGGCGAAGAAGCACGGCACCATCGTCTCGTACGACCTCAACTACCGCCCCTCCCTCTGGAAAGATTTCGGCGGCCTCGAAAAATGCCGCGAGATCAACCGCGAGATCGCCCGGCACGTCGACGTTATGATCGGCAACGAAGAGGATTTCACCGCCTGCCTCGGCTTCGAGATCGAAGGCGCTGATGAAAGCCTCACCGACCTCGACATCGGCTCCTTCCAAAAGATGATCGCCAAAGCCGTCGCTGAATTCCCGAACTTCAAGGCCACCGCCACGACCTTGCGCGGCGTGAAAACCGCAACCGTCAACGACTGGGGCGCCATGTGCTGGTGCGAAGGCGAATTCCATTCCGCCACCCACCGCCCCGAGCTCGAAATCATGGACCGCGTCGGCGGCGGCGATAGTTTTGCCTCCGGATTCATCTATGGACTGATGGAACTCGGCGATCCCCGGCAAGCCATCGAATACGGCGCTGCGCACGGTGCACTGGCCATGACCACCCCCGGCGACACCACCATGGCGACACTCGCCGAAGTCGAAAAAATCGTCGCTGGCGCCGGTGCGCGAGTAGACCGCTAGGAGAAAGACATGCTCAACGAACTTTTAAAACGACCGGTGATTCCGGTGATTGTAATCGACGATGCCGACGATGCCGAGCCCTTGGCGGAAGCCCTGCTGGAAGGCGGCATGGACGTAATCGAAGTAACCTGCCGCACCGCCGCCGCACCCGAAGCCCTCGCGCGCATCAAAAAGGCCTTCCCGAAAATGCTGCTCGGCGCCGGGACCGTGGTCACCCCCGATCAAGCCAAAATGTGCATCGATACCGGCATCGACTTTGGCCTTGCGCCGGGACTCAACCCCGAAACCGTCAAGCAGTTCCAAGCCTCGGAAACGCTCTTTATCCCCGGCGTCATGACCCCGTCGGAAATTGAACAGGGCTTGGCACTCGGCTGCAAACTACTCAAATTCTTTCCGGCGGGTGCCGCTGGCGGCGCGAACATGCTCAAGAACCTCAGCGCCCCATACATGTCCCAAGGGCTCCGCTTCTGTCCAACCGGCGGCATCAGCCTCGACAACATGAACGACTACCTCTCGCTCCCGGTCGTCAGCGCCATCGGCGGCTCATGGCTCGCCACGCAAAAGCAGATTGCTGGCAAGGAGTGGAACACCATCACCCGGCAGGTAAAATCCGCCCTCGCCAAAGCCGCCGAGCTTTAAGAAAAACTTTGCAAACAAGCAGACGGTTACTTCAACCCAAGGCGAAAACAAAGCAAATAAAGATCGCATCCTTTCGGAACATTACTAGATTACGGAACTGACCCGAGTGGCACTTTATGTTGAATGCCGCCCACGCCAATCTGCGTCATATTCGCGCCGTCGTAGGCCAGCACAGGAAGGAACGATACAAGGTCTTTGACGGCATTCTCGGGATTCGGTTCGTTGGGTGACAGGCCAATCCCGTACTCCGAGATCTGCCGCAGGGCGCGAGTGGGAGCAAAATCAAAGACAAAACAAACGGGCTTAAGGATCTCCTCCTCGTTGGGATTGTCGCCGTTAGGATTCTTTAGAGACCACGGAGAAAACATGAATTAAACTTTTTCCAACGAGGCTTTTTCTGGATCGTATTTATAGTTCTCAATAGTTCCATCAATCATCTTGTCTACTGCTTCTTTGATTACATAAAGCGGAACCAAGAACCATTCTCTCGGCTGAAAAGGTTTTCCGAATCGGTCTTTGATCTCAATATCGAGGCGAGCGGGTGAAAAAATCTTGTGGAATAGATTTTCGAGTTTATTCGCATTCACGTTGTAAAGCGCGTAGGTAGCGACGACCTCCACCTCTGCCAGCAGATAGGTCGGCTGGTTCGCAGCATCTGAAATTCGACTTTTCACACTTCCGTTGGTAAAGCCAATCTTGTGGATCAGCTCTCGGTTTTTGGAGATATAAGGTTGCTCTGATTTGCTGCGCAGAACGTAAATCACACCCGAGGCGAGGTCCTCTTCGCATATGCGATCACTAAACAGCGGCCCCATATCAGAAGGAGTCACGATACGCCGCGCCGTATCATCCTCCCATAATAGCTTTTGAAAGGAGCGACGTAGCATCCCGCTTTCTGTGCCGTTGCTGAAAATGACACGTAAACGGCAATCCTCCCGTCCATCATTGTTCAGGAATGATTCGCCCGCGTTTGCGATATATGCGGTTTGTCCGCTTAACACAAATAGATCCCCGATTCTCACATCGGTCTTATTGTTGCAACGAATCATCTGGCGCGAGTTTGCGTCTAGATCTTCCGTCACCTGATCAAACAGCTTCTTGTACTGCTCAAAATCTTCACACTTCTCTCGATTCGCAATCTCTTCAGCCGCTCGAATCTCTTTGCTCGATCGCACATACTTTAGCTCCTGAATCGAACTCACTTCGGTCTCCACGCCCAGAGCTTCTAGCAACTCATCATCACCCATCGCCTCTCCTAAAGGCTCGTCCTTACCTTTTTCTTCAGAATTTAAGAGTCCGTGGTGGTCCATTGACAGCAGGAGTTCCCGGCACGTAGCCAGCTCATTCAGGCGATCCAGCCTCACAGCATAGAGCCGCTCAAAAATATCCTTATCTTCTCCATGCTGCGGGGACCTTCCGTTCTCCTCGACGAATCGCTGAATCTCCTCAAAGCCGGCAATGATCCGTTCCTCTTCTTTGGAATATTGGGTCGCTTTCTTGACCTCGACCTCTACGCCGAGCTCACCAAGCAACGCATCGTCTTCTGCCGTAAAACTGCTTTTGGATTTAGGCATTTTCTGACTCCGATTTTTTCTTTGCTAAATAAGCAATACCTTCAGCCATACGCTTCTCCCATGGATCAGATGAAGTGATACTCGGCAAGCGGCCACGTTCGACCTTAAACTTCAGAGCCCGCTTCGCCAGGTCCCTAGCCTCATCCATCGACAGGTTTACTTTTTTAGCCGCGATAATGGCCGCAAGTTCCTTCAGGCGCGATTCGCTCATCGTCTTAGCCATAATGGCATAGGCCTCACTGAACGGATTAATACGGTCGATCAAATCCACATCAAGTTCGCGGACATCCATCGCAAACTTCCTGACCCCATCGATGAGCGCAGTGTTTGGCGCGTCCTCCTTATCAGACTGATTGTTGGTTGCGTCAGCAAGAGCCTTCTTCGCCTGCTGGGTCAGATTCAGTGCCGCTACCGCGTGTTGCCGCACCGCTTCCTGATCCTCTGCATCCAGCTCCGGATACTTCTCACTAACTATTTTTCCGATCCGCAACTGAGTAATCTCTTCAGGGACCATTTCCTCATCAAAAAGCCCGCGCTCAATAGTCTGCTTGTCCTGAACCACTGCCGTGATGACCTCGTTAAGATCCTCCTTACAAATTCGCTGGGCTTCCTTGCTCTTCGGTTCAATGAGGCCCTTGATTTCGATCTGCATCTCACCGGTATCCTTATTGTAACCGACATTACATGCGCCCTTCTTATATCCTTCATCCCCGTAATCAAAGCCCTCCTGCGGACCGCTGGAAATATTCTTCGGTTTAAAATTAAAACGTGGAGCCAAAACCTGCTCCATGAGCAGGCTGGCGGCAATCGCCTTGAGGGTATCATTAACCGCTTCAGCCACCCTCAGCTCGGAAGCATCGGGCTCCGCAATCAAATTGGTGAAGCGCGCCCGTGTCTTGCCCTCCGCATCACGCGTGGCCCGTCCAATAATCTGTACCACCTCCGTGAGACTGGCTCGGTAACCGACGGTCAGGGCATGCTCGCACCAGATCCAGTCAAAACCCTCTTTGGCCATGCCCAGCGCAATAATGATATCCACATAATCACGATCTGTTTTGATTTTTGGATCACGAAGGCTTTGCTGTATTCTGGATTGTTTGTCGGGGTCAACGAGATCGGCTATACGCAACGTTCGCCCGCCCTCAATCTTCACCAACTGAAACCCTGTTTCAGGATCCTCACCCTGCCACTCACCCAGTTCATGAATAATGTGCTCCACTTCTTTATGCTTATCCTTCGTGCTTTCGCGCGAGTTTATGTTGGGGATGTGCACGATCGTTTTTTTATCAGGATCCAGCACCGCCATAATCTCGTCCGAATACGCCCCCGAATAAAAATAATAACCAATATCGAGCCCCTTCAGATGCTCATAGCCATTCAGCTGCTCGTAATAGGTATAGGTCACCGTTTCAAACTTGGCCTCATCCTCGGGCGACAGAACGGGTACCGTATCCCCCCGGAAATAGGATCCCGTCATCGCCACCACATGCGCCTTATCCCGCGCGATGAATTCCGCCAGATGTGCGCCGAGCTTATTATTCGGATCCTCCGAAATATGATGGAACTCATCCACGGCCAGCAGGCAGTCATCAAACGCTTCACTACCATATTCATCCACGGCAAAGCGAAAGGTCGCGTGCGTGCAAACCAGCACCTGATCCGCGCCCTTCAAAAATTCACCGACCAACGTCGTCTTACTCTGGTCGGAGGTCGGCGCATTGCACAGATTCCACTTGGCCTGAACCTCCCAATCCGCCCAGAAACCAAATTGGCTCAGCGGCTCGTTGGCAAAGCTGGAACCAATCGATTTTTCGGGCACCACCACAATCGCCTTTTTGATCCCCTGATGGTGGAGCTTATCGAGCGCAATAAACATCAGCGCCCGACTCTTGCCCGATGCCGGCGGCGACTTAATCAAAAGATATTGCTCCCCCCGCTTTTCAAAAGCCCGCTCCTGCATCGCCCGCATGCCGAGTTCGTTGGATCGGGTCGAAGCGCCGGTCCGGGCATAGTTTACGGATACGGACGGAATCGTTTTAATCGTGCTCATGTTTGCTTCCGTGTGCTCCATCATCTATCTCCTTCCAGCTTCCGGCACTCATTCTAAAGTGGTCGAATTCGACCACTTTAAAATCGGGGTTATATAATTGCTCCCATGTGCCAATAAATTCGAGGGTTCCTCTATTGCGAATCCAGTTTTTTATAATGTCAGCAGCCCGCGCATCGCCTTCCTTCAATTTGGCAATATCCGTCAACGAGATATAATCCTGCTCTTTTGCGGCAAACACGGTTATCTCAGAGCCTTGAACGGTGATTTTCTTATTTACCGGCATTATTCTCCTCCGTCATTTGGGTATAGAGTTCAAAAAGCTTTTCCAGCCGCTCGGTATCATTCTTAAAGCGCCGCCCAATGTAGATCCGCTCCAGCACTTCATCATTCTGCTCATGTGCTACTCTAAGATTTTTGGGCATCTTCTTCGGATTATAAAGATCCGCAATCGTCGCCGGAAAATGCGCCTCCCGCGCCAAAAGAATATTCTCTGCACATCGCGTCAGGTCGGCTTTGTTTTTTTCGGTCAGTAGTGGAACAGGAAAGGTGTTCCAGCCAAGGGTGTTTGTATAGGAATATCGCATTTCCAGCTTGCCGCATACCGTTCCGACCCAAACGATATGGAGAGTTGAGACAAGCAAAGCAAAGTTAAAAAGCTCAGCATCGTAGAGACCATAAGCCCTGTTTGAGATCGTATGCTTTGGGTCAAGTAACGCCGCTGGTAGGTATTCTCTGTTTTCCGATGACACCGCAGGCATCGCAATTGTCCACACACTTCCCCTGTTCGTTTCTCGAAACTTGTGTGGAGTAGAAGCCATAGCTCTCACATTTTTATCAGAGTTTCCTGCTCGGAGTTCCGCAACAGCATTCAGTCGGCGATCGATTTCAGTTATCTGCCTTGCTTTTGCTGTTTCACTATCATCTAGCCAAATACAGTACTTGGGCTTCGCGTCGATAATTTCAGAGGAACCACTTATTCTGTGAATGTACTCTTCCGCACGGTGATCTTCCGAGATAAGCAGGTCTTTTTCATGTTTCGAAAGAAGAAGATTCCCTCCTTCATACGGCATGTTGCCGCGAACCATTTCGCCTACAACAGAGATTGGCTCTCGTTGTTTCGAAACAAGAGCATCAACATTTGCAGTCAAGTAGGGGCCAATACAATTCACTGTCCTAACGACAACTTCCTCATGTTCATCTTCCGAGTATAGTTTTGCGCGACTAATCGGAACGGAGTCTAATCCGATAATTACAACTGTAACGCCTGCATTATTGGATGCCAGATTTCGCCATTTAAATGACTCATGAGCAAAAGATATTTTATGATTGTTTTTGTAAATTATCGGCCAAAGAACAACCGCGTGTTGCCCTTGGCAAATCGTATTGATGGAGACGAATGCCCCACGACAATCAGAAACCAATCCATATTGGGTAAGCTTTAAGAACCATCCCGAAACATAGTTCAGTGCTCGCCAGGACTTTGTGTAGTCTTGAAAAAGCGATTTAAGGTCTTCTTTTTGCTCCGGAGTTTGATCATTGGTCCATACGTACGGAGGATTCCCACAAATGTAGGTTTCTCCACCTTCATTTTCAAAATCAATCTCAGCCTGATCCAGCGGTGTTTTAAAAAGATCATCCGCACGATGCTTAACCCCCGTGCCTGTCGGCGGGCAGATACTCAGCCAGTCAATCTGCAAGGCATTTGCACAGGTGATCCAGTTTTCGATCCGCAGCGGCAGAAAATCCTGAATGGCCTCTTTCTGTCCGCGATAAAGCACATCGCATTGGTACTCGGCAATAATCAGCGCCAGACGGGCGATCTCTGCGGAGAAGCCGCGAATTTCAACCCCCCGAAAATTAGTCACGGGAATCACGGTGCGCTTATCCTGCTCTTTACGCCGCTGGTTCACCTCCGCTTCAATCGCCCGCATCTCCTTGTAGGCGATTACCAAAAAGTTCCCCGATCCACAGGCCGGGTCAAAAACGCGAATCTTCGCCAAACGGTTGCGCAGGTTGAGCAGCTTGCGGCCATTGTCGCCCGCCGCTTCCAGTTGCTCGCGCAGCTCATCCAGAAAAAGCGGATTCAGCACTTTCAGAATGTTGGGCACCGAGGTGTAGTGCATGCCCAGTTCGCCGCGCTCCTCGTCATCGGCCACCGCCTGAATCATGGAGCCAAAGATATCCGGATTAATCTTTTTCCAGTCCAGTTTACCAATATGCATCAGATAGGAGCGGGCGATGCGGGTAAACTTTGGCACTTCCATACTGCCCGAAAACAGGCCGCCGTTTACATAGGGCAGCTCATTGGCCCAACGGGGAATCTTCTCCGCCTCGCGCTCCTCATGCTTCGTATTCATGGAGCGGAACAGCTCCATGATAATGGAGTGGGTGTTCGAGGCATCCGACTCGCTCATCTGGTCAATCGTGTCGGTAAAAAGATCGGGGCGTTTAAAAATGTCGGTATCTTCGGCAAAGAAACAGAAAATCAGCCGAGCCATGAAATGATTCATCTGTTCCCGCTGATCCGCCTTTCCCCAGTCGGGATTATCTTTCAGCAGTTGCACATAAAGGCGGTTGAGGCGGCCCGTCGCCCTAACATCGAAGGGATTATCCCTTATCTGCTTATTAAAACTGATCCCCGCCAACGAAGAAAAGAATCCAAAATGATTCGGAAAGTCGGCATATTCACACGCCGCAACTTCCCCGGAATTAAGCTCTTCCGCCTCAAACATCTCCCCGTCTGTGGCGACGATAAACTTAACCTTTCCCTTAGTCGTCGCAGGACTTTCACGCAGTTCGTTCAGGGTGTCACTCACCGCGCCCGCTGCGCAGACTTTCAAATGGACATTATTCGTCTGCAGCACCCCGCCGATATCGGATTTATTCGTCGAGCCCGCCCGCAATCGCTTGATCGTTGTCGCCTTATTTCCAAACGCCGTCAAAAACGCATAGGGAAACTCATCTGCATCAAAAGTCAATTCTGCCAACTCACTTATAGCCTGTTCGATTTCTACAGCATTCATGTACCCCATAATAAGCATTTCAGGCGCATTTCGGGCAGTAATAAATAAATAAACCTTCAATGCAAACTAGTCGGTTACGATGATGCCTTAAAGATTCGGAGTGCTGTCGCTCGTGGCCAGCGTGTCCAGCATGGGTTTGCAAATTCGGGCGGCGTGAAGATCTCGTGCTGGCCAAGGTTGGCGAAGAGCGAGTCTTCCGCACTGAAGGCCGACGAAAGGGTTAGCGTAAAGAAACTCGTTTCCAAGGAAATACAAGCCATGGGCAATCGACTTGCCTAAGGGAAGCGGAAGTATTTGAAGTGCCATTTTCACTACCTGCCCAGCCGAAAAAGGAATAGCAAATTAATCTGAATAGAATTGTCCTATGGCTCTGAAGTTCCGATTTTGTATGAATCTTCCCACGATCCGCGCAATCCGCGCCCATCAGCGGTCAAATTGACTTGGTGCTACCCATGGATTCGGCGGAGGAGCTTTTATTGTAACGGTAGGCGAGTAAGAAAACAGCCGCTGGTGCATGGACAGGCCGGAGGCACTGTTTTACTTTAACGTTGTGACTTCCAGCCCGCTACTTGAGTTCGGCGACCACCCCTTGCTCGCCGTAGACGAAAGGCGCTTTGATGAAGGCGATTTTCCGGCGGATATATTCCTCTTCCGCGGCGCCTGCAGCCTTGATGGCCTCTTCCCGAAGCGCGGTGTCGCCCTTGCAGGCGGCGATGGCGGCCTCGATCGAACGGGTGCGACTGGCCTTTGTGATCTCCGCCATCTCGAACAGCCCGAGGATGAGGTTGGCACCGTAGCCGCGCCCGATAAAATCGTAGCCGGGGTTGCCGCTGCCGTGGTCGGAGGTGGGCGCATGGTCGGGGCGGAAGACTCCCTGCCAGCCGATATCAACGAGCGTGTGAACCACCTTGGCCAGCTCTTCGCGGTGCTCGGCGTGGTGGCCTTCCCGAAAGTTCTTGCCGTCGGTCTCAATGGGTCGCAGATGGATGTGCGGAAAAATCTCGTCGATGCCGAGTCCCTTCAAGCGACCATAGTCGGCGATTTCGCGGATCATGCTGGTGATGTCGCGGTTTTTCGCGTTGGCCATCAGGGAGCCGATACAGAGGTTTGCCCCGCAGCCGTGGTCGAGCAGGAATTTGTAGCCTTCGCATCCGCCGACGGCACGCGGTGTGCCGAGGAACGGGGTAAAGGCCGGGTCGTCGGAATGGCAGCAGAGCCGGACACCGGAGGCGTTGGCCACCGGAACAACGTGGTCGAGGAAGTAGGCAATGTGTTCGCGCAACTCGGCCTCGCCCATGTTCTCATATTTTTGCACCGCGGCCCGGAAGTCTTCCAGCGTAAAACCCGCCTGTGCGCCGGGCAACCCGGCGGTGAGCATATCAATGAGCTCCTGCTGGCGGGCGGAGTCGTCCTTTAAGTATCGGTCCCAATAGCAGCGGCCCTCCTCGACCTCCTCGACGGAGAACGAGCCGTCGTCGATATAGCCCTGTTCGGTTTCGTGGCGCTTGAGCAGATGGATATCGAAGGCGGTGAAGGCGGCATGGATATATTTCAAACTCCGGGAGCCGTCGGGCAGAACGGCGACGCCCGTGCGGGTCCAGTCGGCCACGAGCATAAAGTTGCCGACCACGTTCTGAACACCGAAGCGCCCGAGATTGCGCAGGCTTTCGCCATAGTTTCGAATGTGCTTATCGCGATTCGGACTTCCGTTCTTAATGTCCTCGGTAAAAACCAAACTTTCGGCGATGTCCCAAACGAGTCCCGACGATTTCCCGTTGGCGGAGTACCAGTTGAGCCGTTCCATGCCTTCGAGCTCGTCCGGCGCCTCCGCGCAGGGCAGAAACTCCACCTCGATTTTTCGCTGTGCAATCTCGGCTTCGGTCCAAACCTCCCCGGCCGGAATGTGGTGCAATGCGGTGATGATATTGGTCACGCCGGGGGTCTGCCGGATATTTTGAATCGTGACGGTGTCCTCCGGGCCGAACCAGCGCATGCCGGCGCGGACGCGCTCGCGATTCCAGTTTTTATTATAAATTTCGCTCATGATGCCTCTCCTGTTTTCCAAGCGCCGCGCAATATGGTTGAATCAATGAAAAAAGGCAATATGTTTGCTTGATAAATTAAGTCAAATAGCGTTATCTCAAGCATTTGAGAACTGAATTATCAAAAGAGCCCGACCCCATCAGGAGATGCTAGAAATGACCAAAACCGAACACAAAAAATATTCCCTACTTGTTGCAACCAGCATGGGGGTTCGACTAACCCCAACCAACTCGCAACCCTTCCACTGCAGCGACACCTTCAAAATGCAGGCCACCAGCGCCGAAAGCAACGTAGCCAGTGTTGCTTCGTACCTAGGGATGCCGGTGAAGGTCTTAACCGCATTCGTCAAAGACAGCCCCGTTTCGCATTTCATAAAAGACAACATTAAAGGCCGGCGAATGGACTTCGAGGGGCCCGAGTTTGAGCAGACCGACCCCTGGGGCTATCGCCACCAGATCAACATGGCCGACAGCGGCTGGGGCTCCCGCGGACCAAGGGTTCAAAACGACCGGGCAGGCGAAGTCGGGCGGGAGCTTAGCGTTGATGATTTTGACCTGGATCGAATCTTTGCGCAGGAAGGCGTCGAAATTGTACACCTCTCGGGGCTGATTGCGGCCCTGTCGCCCAAGACCAGCAAGTTCTGCCTCGATATTGCCCGCATCGCCAAGCAAAACGGATCGCGCATCTCCTTCGACCTCAACCACCGAGCCAGCTTTTGGACCGGTCGGGAAGAAGAACTGGCCCGGACGTTTGCCGAAATCGCATCGCTGAGCGACATCCTCATCGGCAACGAAGAAGACTTCCAGCTCTGCCTAGGCATCGAAGGTCCGGAGTCCGGCGGGCAAGGACTTGATGAAAAGATCGACGGCTTCAAGGAGATGATCGGCCGCGTCCAGGCCGCCTATCCGAATGCCACTTACTTTGGCACCACGCTGCGCGAAGTGGTTTCGGCCAACAGCCATATGTGGGGTGCATTGGTGACGGATGGCAACGAGTGGGAAATCATCAAGCCGCGCGAGATCGGCGTGCTCGACCGCATTGGCGGCGGCGATGGTTTTGTTGGAGGGTTGCTGTACGGCATTCTCAAGGGCTGGGATGTCAAACAGTGCGCCCGGTTCGGCTGGGCCAGCGGAGCGCTTGCGGCGACGATGCTGACGGATTATGCCCAGCCCGCCGACGAAGACCAGCTCTGGAGCATCTGGGAAGGCAACGCGCGCGTTAAACGTTAAACTATTATTTAAAACTCAAACCCGGGAGAAAAACAATGAAAGCAGATATTGGATTGATTGGATTGGCCGTGATGGGCGAGAACCTCGTTCTCAACATGGAAAGCAAGGGATTCACCGTGGCGGTGTTCAACCGCACCGTCGAAAAAGTCGACAAGTTCATCGCGGGCCGCGGCGCGGGAAAGAATTTCATCGGCTGCCAAAGCATCGAAGAGCTGTGCGCCAACCTCGAACGCCCGCGCAAGGTGATGATGCTGGTGAAGGCCGGCGCCCCGGTGGATGCCTTCATCGAGCAGGTCGTTCCCTTCCTTGAAGAGGGCGACATCATCATCGACGGCGGAAACAGCCACTATCCCGACACCATCCGCCGCACTGAATATGTCGAAAGCAAAGGCCTCCTCTACATCGGCACCGGCGTTTCCGGCGGCGAAGAAGGCGCCCTGCTCGGCCCTTCCATCATGCCCGGCGGATCGCCCGCCGCATGGGATGCCGTCAAACCCATCTTCCAAAAAATCTCCGCCCACACCGACGAAGGCGAAGCCTGCTGCGAATGGGTCGGCCCCAACGGCGCGGGACACTTCGTTAAGATGGTCCACAACGGCATTGAATACGGCGACATGCAAATGATCTGCGAAACCTACCAAATGATGAAGGAAGGCCTCGGCATGTCGAACGAAGCGATGCACGAAGTGCTGGCCGAGTGGAACACCAGCGAGCTCGACTCCTATCTCATCGAAATCACCCGCGACATCCTCGGCTACAAAGCCGAAGACGGCGAAGCGGTCATCGACCAGATTCTCGACACCGCCGGCCAGAAAGGCACCGGAAAATGGACGGCCGTTTCCGCCCTTGATCTCGGCCAGCCGCTCTCCCTCATCGGCGAAGCCGTTTTTGCCCGCTGCCTCTCCGCACTAAAAGATGAACGCGTGGCGGCATCAAAAATCCTCTCGGGACCCGGCACCGCTTTTGACGGCGACCAAGCCGCCTTTCTTGAAGACCTCAAACAAGCCCTCTATGCCTCAAAAATCGTCTCCTACGCCCAGGGCTACCAGCTCATGCGCGAAGCGGCGAAGGAGTATAATTGGAATCTCAAGAACGGCGAGATTGCCCTGATGTGGCGCGGCGGTTGCATTATCCGCTCCGTCTTCCTCGGCAAGATTAAAGAGGCGTTCGACACCAACCCGGATCTCGTTAACCTACTGCTCGATCCGTTCTTCACGAACGCCGTCGAAAATGCACAAGTTTCGTGGCGGCGGGTGATCATGAAGTCGGTCGAACTCGGCATTCCGATGCCCGCAATCAGCGCGGCATTGGCCTATTACGACGGCTACCGCGCAGAGCGTCTGCCGGCCAACCTGCTCCAAGCGCAGCGCGACTATTTTGGCGCGCACACCTACGAGCGGCTGGACAAACCACGTGGCGAATTCTTCCATACCAACTGGACCGGACGCGGCGGCGACACCTCCGCCTCCACCTATATCGTGTAGAAAATCAGACGGATCAGTCCACCCGGACTGATCCGTCGGAGAAAAACAATGATCAGCAAATTTGGTGAAACTGTTTCCATTCAATCCGATGAATTGCGCGAGCTGGTCTTCAAGGCGCTCGACGCCATCGAACGACCGTTGAGCAAGGTATTGATCCTTCCGCCGGACCACACCCGCCTCAACTCCATGGCCGGCCCCATCACGGCGATGATCCACGAAAAGCTTTCGCCTACCGCGCAGGTCGATATCCTGCCGACGCTCGGGACACACAATCCCATGACGAAGGCGCAGCTGCGCATGATGTTTGGCGACACCATCCCGCTCGACACCTTCAAGGTCCACGACTGGCGCAACGATGTCGTCAACAAGGGCACCATCCCCGGCGAAATGCTCTCCGATCTTTCCGGAGGAAAACTTGATTTCACCGTCGATGTCGAAGTCAACAAAACGCTGTTCGATGGCTACGACCTTATTCTCTCCGTCGGCCAAGTGGTTCCGCACGAAGTCGTCGGCATGGCCAATTACACCAAGAACATTGTCGTCGGCGCGGGCGGTTCGGACATCATCAACAAGTCGCACTTCCTTGGTGCGGTCTGCAACATGGAGACCATCCTCGGCCAGACCGATACGCCGGTTCGCAAGCTGTTCAACCATGCCGTGGAAACCTACCTAAGCGACCTGCCTATCACCTACATCCTCACCGTCATGGAGCAAGACTACGATTCCGGCGAAATGCACATGCGCGGCTTCTATGCCGGAGAAGAAACCGATGTCTACGCCGAAGCCTGCACATTGGCCCGCGCGGCCAACATCACCCTGCTCGACCGCGAACCCAAAAAGGTCGTCGTCTACCTCGACCCCCACGAATTCCAAAGCACCTGGCTCGGCAACAAAGCCATCTACCGCACCCGCATGGCCATTGCCGACGACGGCGAGCTGATCGTGCTCGCCCCCGCCCTCAAGGAATTCGGCGAAGATCCGACGATTGACCGGCTCATCCAAAAATACGGCTACTTCGGCACGCCCGCCACGCTCAAGGCCGTCGAAGAAAACGAAGAGCTGCGCGACAACCTCGGCGCCGCCGCCCACCTCATCCACGGCTCCTCGGAAGGCCGCTTCAGCATCACCTACTGCCCCGGCCCAGACACCTCGCTCGAAGATGTCCGCGCCGTCGGCTTCAACGCCGTCGCCTACGACAAAATGGCCGCCCGCTACAACCCCGAAACCCTCAAGGACGGCTTCAACACCCTCCCCGACGGCGAGGAAATCTTCTACATCTCCAACCCCGCCCTCGGCCTCTGGGCCTACCGGGAAAAATTCAAGCAATAACAACAAACGGACACGACACCATGCCATGGTTTTATCGGGAAGCGGAGAATATCCCGCGCGCGGAAATTGAACAAATGTGCCAACAGGTACTGGACGAAGCCCACGAAAGACTCGGATGCGCCCTGCGCCGAGTGCTGTTGCTCCCGCCGGACATCACGCGGGCCCACTGCGGCGCCGGTTGGATTGCGGAAATCTTCTACGACCTGCTCCCCGCCTCCTGCGAAGTCCATGTGATTCCGACACTGGGACAACATGTGCCGCATACCGAAGCGGACAACCGCTGGATGTTCGGCGGCATTCCGGAAAACCGCATCCACGCGCACGACTGGCGCAACGGGGTGACACGCATGGGCGTGATTCCCGCCGCCCGCGTGGCGGAAAGCACGAACGGAAAAGCGTGCTGGGACATCCCGGTCGATCTGAATACCGACACCGTGACCGGCGACTGGGATCTGATCATCAACATCGGCCACGTGGTTCCGCACGAAGTCCTTGGTTTTGCGAACCACAATAAAAACTATTTCATCGGCCTCGGGGGAAAGGAAACCATCTGCGCATCGCACATGGCCGCCGGGGTCTACGGCATCGAAAACAATCTGGGCAATCTTGTCACCCCCCTGCGCGATTGCTACAACTGGGCGGAAGAGCAGTTCCTCGGCCACTTGCCCGATGTCTACATGTTGCTGACCATGAAGCGCGACACGCAAAACCAGCTCGTGCATAGCGGGGTCTATGTCGGCGACGATCTCGACACCTATCTCATGGCGGCCAAAGCCAGCCGCCAACAAAACATCACCCTTTTCGACCGGCCGGTCGAAAAAATCGTGGCGGTGATGCAGGCGGATGAATTCCGCGCCACCTGGGTGGCCAACAAGGCGGTCTATCGCACGCGCATGGCGATGGCGGATGGCGGCGAACTGCTCATCCTTGCACCCGGGGTCGAGCGTTTCGGAGAGCAACCGGAAGTGGATGCACTGATCCGCAAATATGGCTATTGCGGAACCGAACAAACATTGGAACTCTACAAAAAAGAAACCGACCTCCAGGACCTTGCGCACGGTGCCGCCCATCTCATGCACGGTTCGTCGGAGGATCGATTCACCATCCGCTACGCCCCCGGAAAGCTCAGCCGCAAAGAGATCGAATCCGTGCACTATGCCTATGCCGACCTCGATGAAATGCTGGCGCGCTACAATCCCGAAACACTCAAGGACGGCTTCAACACCCTCCCCGACGGCGAAGAAATCTTCTACATCAGCACCCCCTCCGCCGGCCTCTGGGCCGCCGGGGAAAAATTCAGGAGCTAACCGATGAACAACACGCAATGGAACAACCTCCGCGATGTGATCGACGGCAAACAACCCGATACGCTTCCGACCGGGTTTATTATCGATAGCCCATGGCTGCCGGGATGGTACGGCATTAGCACCCTGGACTATTATTCGAGCGACCAGCTTTGGTTCGAAGCCAACAAGAAGGCGATCGAAACCTTTCCGGAGGCCATGTTTCTTCCCGGCTTCTGGTCCGAATACGGCATGTGCACCGAACCCAGTGCCTTCGGCGCCAAATGCCGCTGGGACGAAGCGAGCCTGCCGCATGCCGAAAAAATATCCGACGACCTCGATGTGCTCTGCGCATTGTCCAAGCCGGATGTTCGCACGGACGGCCTCCTGCCTTTTATCACCAACCGGTTGAAGCATGCGCAGCCGCTCATCGAAGGGATGGGGCACGAGATTAAATTTGCCGTTGCCCGCGGACCGCTCAACATTGCCTCCTTTCTCATGGGCACCACGGAACTGATGATGGCCATGATGGAAGAGCCGGAAAAATGCCACCGGTTCATCGGCATGATTTCCGATTTTCTAATCGACTGGATCGAATATCAAATGGAGAAGTTTCCCTCCATCGAAGGCATCCTGCTGCTAGACGATATCGTCGGGTTTGTCGGCGACGACCTGTGCCGGGAATTTGTTGTGCCCTACTTCAAGAAGATCTACGGGACTTTTTCCGCCCAGGTAAACTTCCTGCACAACGATGCCGCCGGGCTGGTGAGCGCCCCGTATCTTCAGGAAATGGGAATCAACCTATTCAACTATAGTTTCGAGCATTCCATTGAAGAGATGCAGCGTTTAACGAATAACCGCGTGACCCTGCTGGGCAATATTCCTCCACGCGATGTCCTGAAAGAAGGAACACCTCAGGATGTGCGCAACGCCGTGCAACATGCGACCAAAGGACTGGAAGACCATAGCCGGATCATCATGTCCTGTGGGGGCGGGATGCCGCAGGAGGTCTCTTCCGAAAACATTGCGGCCTTCTGCAGCGAAGTTGGACTGCTTGATGTTTAGAATTTGGAGTAATCACAACTACTAAGGAAAAACCATGGTTTGTATTCATAGTAGAATCCTAAGCCTCCTCGTGGTGTTTGCGATGGTGGATTTCGCCAATGCCGCGAAACAGTCACCACCGCCCAATGTCCTGCTTCTATGCATCGACGACCTTCGGCCGGAACTGGCCTCGTTCGGTGCGGGATATATTCGGTCGCCGAACATGGATCGGCTTGCGGCGTCGGGCCGAGCCTTCCAACGCCACTATGTCAACGCGCCAAGCTGCGGCCCCTCGCGGTACACGCTACTGACCGGTCACTACGGCCCCGCAGGAAACAATGCGCTGTTCTTGCGGGCAAAGAAGGTGGAAACGAATCCCGACTCCGTTCCGCCCAGCATGCCGGAATGGTTCCGCACACATGGATACACCACGGTTTCGGTGGGCAAGGTTTCGCACCACCCCGGCGGGCGTGGCGGAAGCAATTGGGACGATGAATCCGCGATTGAAATGCCGAAAGCGTGGGATCGGCACCTCATGCCGGTGGGCGAATGGCAACACCCGCGCGGTGCAATGCATGGATTGGCCAATGGCGAGATCCGCGTAAAGCCGGGTGAAATGGATGTTTTTCAAGGCAAAGAAGGCCCTGATTCGATCTATCCGGACGGACTCATCACGGAGGAGGCGCTGAACCAGCTTGACCAACTGACCGCTCCGGACGGCAAACCCTTTTTCCTGGCCGTCGGGATTATCCGCCCCCACCTCCCGTTTGGCGCACCCAAAAAATATTACGATCTCTACGAGGGCGTGGATCTCCCGCCCGTGCCCCACCCTGTAAAACCGGAAGGAAAAACCACATGGCATGGTTCCGGCGAGTTTATGAGATACAACCGCTGGGGAAAGGACCCGCGCAAGGACGCGGAGTTCGCCACGGACGTCCGCAGGCACTATGCGGCCTGCGTCAGCTATGCCGACGCGCAGGTCGGACGCATTCTGGAGAAACTGAAGGAAACGGGTGCGGATAAAAACACGATCATCATTTTGTGGGGCGACCATGGATGGCATCTGGGCGAGCATGCGATTTGGGGAAAGCATGCGCTGTTTGAGGAATCCTTGCGCTCACCATTGATTGTCTATTATCCCGGCATTCCAAACCCCGGGGAAAATGCTCGGGCGGTTGTCGAGTCGCTCGATATTTTCCCAACGCTTTGCGACCTCGCCCAACTGCCTGGCTCCGGCTTTGTCCAAGGGCAATCATTGCTCCCCGTGCTAAAGGATTTCTCGCAACCTGGCCACTCCGCGGTCGCCTACACCGCCGGCGCCAAAACCATCCGCACGGATACGCACCGGCTTGTTCTTCACAAGAATGGCTCGGTGGAATTGTACGACCACACCACCCCGGAGAAAGAGACCCGCAACGTGGCCAGCGATAACCCCGAAATTGTGCAAACCCTGAAGGCCCAACTTAATGAACGGCTAAATCGATAGGAGCCCCCCAATGAAAGAATTCATGGATCAGGATTTTATACTGCAAACCGAAACCGCGAAGCGGCTCTATCATGGCCACGCCGCGAAGATGCCCATCTACGACTATCACTGTCACCTCCCCCCGCAGGAAATCGCGGAAGACAAGCAATACGACAACCTCGGCGAAATCTGGTTGGGCGGCGACCACTACAAATGGCGCGCCATGCGCACCAACGGCGTGGCCGAGGAATTTGTGACCGGAAACGCTTCGTGGCGCGAAAAGTTCCAGAAGTGGGCCGAGACCGTCCCGCAGACCCTCCGCAACCCGCTCTACCACTGGACCCACCTCGAGCTGCGCCGCTATTTCGGGATCGACACCCTGCTCAGCCCCGCCACGGCCGACGAGATCTTCGACACCGCCACCGCCCTCCTGCGCACCCCCGAATTTTCCGCCCGCAACCTTATGCGGAAAATGAACGTCAAGCTCGTTTGCACCACCGACGACCCCGTCGACTCGCTCGAATACCATAAGCAGCTTCGCGACGAAGGGTTTGAAATCAAAGTCCTCCCCACCTTCCGCCCCGATAAAGCCATGAATCTGTCGGACACCCCGGTCTGGAAAAGCTATATCCAAACCTTGGAAGTGCAATCCAAATGCACGATCGGCAATCTGGATTCACTTCTGGAGGCCATCGACCAACGCCACGAATACTTCCATTCGGTGGGCTGCCGCCTTTCCGACCACGGCGTAGCGTATGTTCCCGACGCGGAGGCCTCGTCATCTGAACTGGAATCCATTTTCCAAAAGGCGATGGACGGCGAGATGATTGAACTCGCCGACCGCGAAAAGTTCGAGGCGTGGTTCCTCTACGAAGTTGGCAAGATGAACCACAAGCGCGGGTGGGTGCAGCAGTTCCACGTAGGTGTTTTCCGCAACAACAACACCCGGCTCTTCCAAACATTGGGTCCCGACAGCGGGTTCGACTCCATCGCCGACCACCACCAAGGGCCGGGAATGGTCCGGTTGCTCGACCGCCTCGACCACTCGAACCAATTGGCCAAATCCATTCTCTATAATATCAATCCGTCCGACAACGAGTTATTTGCCACAATGATCGGAAACTACCAGGATGGTTCCAGCGCGGGCAAAATGCAATTTGGCTCGGGCTGGTGGTTCCTCGACCAAAAGGGCGGGATGGAACAGCAGATGAATGCCCTCTCCACCCTCGGCCTGCTCAGCCGCTTTATTGGCATGCTGACCGATTCGCGCAGCTTTCTTTCCTATCCGCGCCACGAGTATTTCCGCCGCATCCTCTGCAACCTGATCGGCACCGATGTCGAGAATGGCGAAATCCCCGACGACATGGAGCTGATCGGCCCAATGGTCGAAAACATCTGCTACAACAATGCGGCCAACTATTTCGGATTCGATCCGCCCTCCCCCTGACAGAACCGATAACTTTTTGCCTCCTTTCCATGCGTATCCGGGAATGGCAAGGACAGCTTTTGGAGTGGTTTGCCAACAGCAGGAATTCTGTTGGATTATCGCATAGTGAATCCATAATTTTTTCATCGAAATGCCATGTAAATCATCCCAACGAGAAAGAAACATAATCCCCGAGTGTTAATCAAAGGACAGGAATCTTTGTGTCTTAGGGGAGCGGAAATACTTGAAATTCAAATTCCCCCGAAACGCGCCCCCTTCGAGAGGCACGTCCTTGTCCTTTCATCAATGCCGGTCTCTCTTTCCCACGTTGTAGGACGCGGTTCTTTTAAAAAAAAGGTCGCGTTATTTCGCGGTACACTGGTTGTTTCCGCCCTCTTACTTGAATGGTAACTCCCTGTGAATCAAAACCATAGAGACCAAAAAAGACGTGGCTCTTTTCACGAAACCCGCCAAGCGATTCCACTACATGGGCGAGGGTTTTCCGGCGGGCGACACGCTTCGGATGATCGTGATGGCCGAGAGCGAATGGATCGGCTGGACGGATCAGCAACGCGCGGCGCGGAAAGATCATTGCGCACGAGTCCTCGTACAACTGGATGTTTGAAAAACGGGAGGAGCTGAAAAAGCTTGCTCTCATGAACCACTTCGATAAAACCTGCATCTGGATCCACCCGCCCCGCCCCAAGGTGGGTCGCCTGTTAAACCGGTAGTAGGTTTTCACGATTAACAACCCGGGTTTGCACCGAGATCCCCACCCGCAAAACCGGATTCTGCCGATTCCGAATAGTACCATCGAGAAAATATTCCGGCTGATATTTACCTGAGCGCCAAAGCTAATGCCGTCCGGAGGATAAATTTTTCTTCCAAGCTTTCCCGTACCATCCTGACGTGGCAGGATTGCTTCTCATATATGGAGATCCCCTATGCAACGAGTGAAAGACAAGAAAGCGGATCAAGTGACCGTACGGCGACTGAACATGTCGGCCATCCTGAAACTATTGCGCGAGCGCGGAACACTGGCTCGTGCCGGTCTGGCGAAAGAACTGGGCATGACGCGCAACACGGCATCGAATATTGTGACCGAACTGTTGCAGGCTGGCGTGGTGATTGAAACCGAATACCGCCGCGAGGGTGCCGGACGCCCTGGATTGCTACTCGAACTTTCCCCCAACGGCGGCTTCGC
>CBDVCB010000034.1:0-25108 GCA_965372395.1 uncultured bacterium | reverse complement strand
TGCCGATCCTCCGCAACGCGAAAGTGGATCGCCCGTCCGATTGACCGCCTTGACGATGGTTCGGTACCGCAATACCTTGGGTGTCATTTAATTTGAGGCAACTCGCGGCATCATTTTACCCTGAATCGTTTTGCATCCTCCGCCCTGCTACCCTACCCTGCCCGCCCTATGTATAAAAAGAAACAGATGGTGGAGGTCGAGATTCTCGATCTGGGCGACAAGAACCAATGCTTCGGGCGACTCGACGACGGCATGGGCATCTTCGTGCAGGGGACGGCGGCGGTCGGTGATACCGTGATGGCCGAAATCTTCAAGATCAAAAAGAAGTACCTCGTCTCGCGCTTCCGCGAACTGGTCAAGCCCTCTCCCCACCGCATCGATCCGGTCTGCCCCTACTTCGGCCTGTGCGGTGGCTGCAAGTGGCAGCACATGGACTATCCCGAGCAGCTCCGCCTCAAACGCAAGCAGGTGCAGGACGCCCTTGAACATATCGGCGGCTTCGACGGCATTACCTGCGAACCGTGCCTCCCCGCCCCGGAGTTGTTTGGCTACCGCAACAAGATGGACTTTTCCTTCACCGACCTGCGCTACCTCACCACCGGTGAAATCGGCCTCGAACCCGGCGAGCACGACAAGCCGCTCGACTTTGCCCTCGGCTTCCACGCACCCGGCTGCTACGCCAAGGCCATCGACCTCGACCACTGCGACCTCTCCACCGAGGAAATGAACATTGCGCTCAACACCACCCGCGCCTTCTGCCTGCGCCACAAGGAAGAACTCCCCATCTACTCCACCCGCTCGCATACCGGCGAGCTGCGCAACCTCGTCGTCCGCCACGGCGGGAATACCGGCGAGTTCATGGTCAACCTCGTTACCTCCACGCACCATCCCGAGCTGATGCAGGAACTTTGCGAAGACCTCAAAGCCGCGCTCGGCGAGAGCCTGACCACCTTCGTCAACAACACCACCTCCGCCAAGAACACCGTCGCCTTCGGCGAGAAGGAATTCGTGCTCCACGGCCCCGGCCACATCACCGACCGGCTTGGAAGCTACACCTACCGCATCTCCGCCAACTCTTTCTTCCAAACCAACACCGCCCAGGCCGAAAAGCTATACAACCTCATCCTCGAAACCGCCCGGTTCAAACCCTCCGACGTGGTCTACGACCTCTTCTGCGGCACCGGCTCCATTTCGCTGTTTGCCTCCGGGCATTGCAAAAAAGTGCTCGGCGTCGAACTCGTCGAAAGCTCCGTCAACGACGCCCGCGAGAATGCCAAACGCCACAATGTCGAAAACTGTGAATTCATCCAGCTCGACCTCAAGGACATCAAGCTCATCGAGCAGGATATGCGCGACTTTGGCGCACCCGACGTCGTCATCACCGACCCCCCCCGCGCAGGCATGAACCCCAAGGCCGTCAAGATGCTGCTGAAAATTGCGCCGCCCGCCATCGTCTACGTCAGCTGCAACCCCGCCTCGCTAGCCCGCGACGGGCAGATGCTCTGCGAAGAAGGCCGCTACCAGCTCGTCTCCTGCCAGCCCGTCGACATGTTCCCCCAAACCAACCACGTCGAGAGCGTCGCCCGCTTCGAGCGGGTGGACTGTTGAGTCCGCATTGAACGAACCGACTCCCAATGGCTCCAAGTTTGTATTGTAAGCGTTGCAATCGCCTCCCTGCGATGGTAATGATGGGCCTGTTTTTTTTCAAAGAGAGATTTAATTATGGCAGACAACACCCCCCCCAAAGACTCCAAATCCGACAAACCCGCAAAAAAGGGGCCACCCCCGATGCCGATGCGCGGGCTGGCCATATCGTTCCTGATGATGGCGATTTTCCTGACGGTTCTACACCTGTTTTCCAACTCGTCCAAGAAGGTCGGCGAGGTTGAATACACCGATTTTGTGAATATGGTCAAGGGAGGCCGGATTGCCAAGGTGGACATTGCCAACGACGGTGCAGGCAACCACTTTGTGACCGGCGAATCGAAAGATTTGAACGAAGCGGGCATGACCAAGTTCCGTACCGAGATCATCCTGACCGAGAAGCTGATGGAAATGCTGGAGAGCAACGGGGTTCAGGTGAATGTGAAGCGACCCAAAACCATGCTGATCTCCATTCTGGCCAATATCGTGCCCTTCATCCTGATCTTCGGCATCATCTATTTTGTCTTTATCCGCCAGATGAAGAACGCCGGGCGCGGCGCCATGAGCTTTGGCAAGAGCCGGGCGAAAATGCTGACGCAGGACAAGAACAAGATCACCTTCAAGGAGGTCGCGGGGGTTGACGAGGCCAAGGAGGAGCTACTGGAAGTCATTGAGTTCCTGAGGGATCCGAAGAAGTTCCAGAAGCTCGGAGGAAAGATGCCCAAGGGCGTCCTGCTTTCCGGGGCACCGGGAACGGGGAAAACACTACTCGCCAAAGCGGTGGCGGGCGAGGCCGACGTACCCTTCTTCACGATCAGCGGATCGGACTTTGTCGAAATGTTTGTCGGCATCGGTGCTTCGCGTGTGCGCGACATGTTTGAGCAGGGCAAGAAAAACGCCCCGTGCATCATTTTCATCGACGAAATCGACGCCGTTGGCCGCAGCCGTTTCAGCGGCATTGGCGGCGGACACGACGAACGCGAACAGACGCTCAATGCCCTGCTGGTCGAAATGGATGGCTTTGACTCGCAGGAGGGCATTATCATCATTGCGGCAACCAACCGCCCCGATGTGCTCGATCCCGCCCTGCTGCGGCCCGGTCGCTTCGACCGCCAAGTGGTGGTCGACCTGCCGACCCTGGAAGGACGCGAGCAAATCCTGAAGATCCACTCCCGCAACGTCCGCCTGTCGGACAAGGTTGAACTAAAGAAAAGCGCACGCGGAACACCGGGCTTTTCCGGCGCGGATCTGGCCAACCTCGTGAACGAAGCGGCCCTGCTGGCAGCACGCCGCGAGGCGGAGTTCGTGGAGCAGGAAGATATGGAAGAAGCGCGCGACAAGGTGATGTGGGGGCGCGAGCGGCGCAGCCATGTGCTGGATCCGGAAGAAAAGAAGCTTACCGCATACCACGAAGCCGGGCACACCATTGCCATGTACTACACGCCGGAATGCGAACCGATCCACAAAGTAACCATCATCCCGCGCGGACGCGCGCTCGGAGCCACGATGTCGCTTCCGGAAAAGGATCGCTACACGCAGTCGAAAAAACGGTTGGAGGCCGATCTTTTGTCGCTGATGGGCGGACGGGCGGCGGAAGAGCTGATCTTCAACGACGTAACGACCGGCGCCCACAACGATATTGAGCGGGCCACCCTGATTGCCCGGGCGATGGTTTGCGAATACGGCATGAGCCAAGCGATTGGCCCGCAAAACCTGGGAAGCCATAGCAAACCGGTATTCCTTGGTCAGGGCATCAATGGCTCGCACGAACACAGCGAAGAGACCGCGCAGAAGATCGATCAGGAAGTACAGCGCATCATCACGGAAGCCTACGATGCCTGCATGAAGATTCTGACGGACAACAAGGAGAAGCTCGTTACCCTGTCCGAGCTGTTGATCGAGCGCGAAGTGCTGGACTTCAACGACGTCGATTCCATTATGAAAACGGGAACTCTGCCCCCCGAAGGGAAAACAGAAGAGAAGGCGCCGGAGGCCGAGGAACCTGAAGCCACCGACGATCCTGTGGATGAAGCATCGTCCGAAGAAACTGAACCTGCTTAAAGGTTTGCAATTTCCACAGCGGGAATTATGGTTGATTCCATGAAAATCATAAAACATATCTCATTGGTTACCTTGCTCGCTCTGCTGGCCGGATGCGCAACCACCTTCCGCCCTTGGAAGCTGAGCGAAGTCCAGGAAGGCATGGACAAGGCTCAAGTGGTCAAGATTCTGGGCGAACCGGATTCCGTTGAAACGAAGGAAGGGGCAGAGCTCCTGCATTATGCCTACAGCGAGGACTACAACCCAACACCGGCGAGCGCCGATGTCCAGCCCTCCAATGCGGCAACCCTCAGCCTCCGGGATCAAGAGATCAAGAAGAGCCTCAAGGAATACAAGTACGTCGTGAAGCTGGTTGACGGGAAAGTGCAGACGTACAAGGAAATCCAGGAGTAGAGGGTCTTTCCGCCGACCATGCTAACGTCTGCTCTTCGGCATGACCTCGTTGATGAAGGCATCATCCCCGGTTGGATCGTAGCGAACCGGGTTCCGTTTTTTCCACTCTTGGTAGGTATCCACCTTCTTATACTCCGGCCCCTGCTGGGTTTGTCCGCCCCACGGTTGTTGCTGTTGCTTACGTTGAGTCTCATAGGGGCTTTTATAGGGTGTATAGCCCTGCCCCTTGAATCCAGAACCAAACGAACGATCAGCGGACGGCGTTGACTCGCGTTGAAACGGGCTTTTCAGACGCCCCTGGTTCAGGGCTGGGTTATAGATCCGGTCGCGCGAAAGATCCAAAGTGCCAAGACCGGAACCAGAGGGCTCGTCCCGCTTGCGGCCGAATATGCCGGAATAACCTCCCCCCGGAATCGATTCCCGCCGCTGGAATCCCGACGAATCCCTCCCGGAAGAAAACGGCGTGTACCCGCGCGAGTTGAACAACCCTTTCTGGCGAGATCCATCCCTGCTTGAGTTTGCGGAAGAATCCTCTTGGGTTCTGCGGTCATAAAAGCCGTTGCGTTGTGTCCCGCCATAGGGCGATTGCTCGCGATCCATCCCCCAGATCGACCAATCCTTCTGCTTCTTGGGGGTCTTCTCGGAATCAGCGTCGTCCTGCATCGGATCGACGGCCAGCAGCCAGTTTCGATTCCCCGCAGTTGGGCGCGGACGCCGCGGCGGCGGTGGCGGTGGCATCGGGCTTCCGCCTTCGTTGCGCTGGAGACTAACCTGCGACTCCTTGAATTGCTCGGACTTGGCCAGATCGTCATCCTCGGGCCTAGCGAACGGAACCTCGATCTCGCTCTGCGAAATATTCGAACGTTCGCGCAGATACTTGCGCATGATGCGCTGCCTGCGTTCCACCATGGTCTCTTCCTTTGCCTGGCTAGGCAACGGAACCAAGAACACCATCATCAAAAGTATCTGGACGCTCCTCTTCATCGGCGATAAACTACTTCCCGCGAATCAGGCTCGTCAATGCCGCAATACGCTAAAAGTTCCAGCATGCGGAATCCGCGGCAAAGTTTATTGAGTCCATACTTGCAGAAAACCCCTGTTGGAAGTACATGAAACGCTCCCTGAAGCGAAACGAGGAGGGAAAGAGATGAATCTAATCAATGTTCTACGCCACGAGTGTGTCTGCGCCGGCTCCGATTGCGCATCCCGGAACGAGGTTTTGGCCGCCATTGCCGCGCTGTCCAAAAAATCGGCGGTGCTCGCCAACATGGAGGAATCCGCTATTTTCAAGGGATTGACTGAGCGAGAGGAATTGAGCACCACGGGATTCGGCGATGGCATCGCCATCCCCCACTGCCGACTCGATGGCGTCGAGGATTTCGTCGTCGGCATCCTCTCCGTTCCCGGCGGGGCGGAATTCGCCGCCATGGACGGCCAGCCCGTCAAGCTGTTCGTATTCATCATTGCGCCCTCGAGCAGTTCGAACGTGCATATCAAGATTCTCTCCGCGATTTCGCAAGTGCTGAACGTCCCGGAACATGTCGCCGAAATGGTTGCGGCCCCCACCGCCGAAATACTGGCCGAAAACTTCCTGCGGCACGTCCGCGACGAAGCCGACCCGAAACAGCACGACAACAAGACCCTCTTCCGCGTCCAAATCCAGGACGAAGAGCTGTTCCACGGCGTCCTCAAGATTTTTTCCGGCTTCAACTCGACCACCGTCATGGTTTCCGAATCCGAACCGGCCGCCAACTATATCCAGAAAATGCCGCTGTTCGCCGGCTTCTGGAGCGATAAAAACACCGAGTTTTGCAAAGTAATCCTCGCGACGGTCGACAAAAAAGACACCAACGAAACCATCCGGCGCATTGAGCAGCACACCGGTTCGCTCGACGAGCGCGACGACATCCTGCTCACCGTCCAGGAACTCTTCTACTGCGCAGGCAGTCTCAACATCTAGGAACTTTCGAATGTCAGCACCCGCACTGGAACATGCCGCCGAGGCCTCCGCATCCTTACCCCATCTATTCACCCTCGTTGGCGCCATGCTGATCGCCTGCTTCTACGCCGGAAAGCTAATCAAGAAAACCTCCCTGCCGTCGCTCATTGGCTACATGCTCGTCGGCGCGCTCTTCGGCCCGTCGTTCAAGCAGTTCGGTCTCGAACTCTTCACCGAACCCGTGCTTGAAAGCCTTTCGTTCGTCACCCAGATAGCGCTGGGCTTCGTCGCCTTCAGCATCGGCTCCGAACTGAGCATGAAGTCGCTCAAGCGGCTCGGCAACGGCATTGTCTGGATCATCTTCTCCGAATCCTTCGCCGCCTTCATCGTCGTGACCGGCCTCATCTATGCCGTCACCCGCGACCTGCCGATGGCGCTCATCTTCGGCTCCATGGCTCCCGCCAGCGCCCCCGCCGGAACCGTCGCCATCATCCATGAATACAAGGCCAAGGGCAGCCTCACCCAGGCGCTCTACGCCGTGGTCGGGTTCGACGACGGCCTCGCCATCATCATCTTCGGCTTCGCCGCCGCCGTCTCCAAAAGCCTGCTGATGGCCGAAACGCCCGGCCACGTCTCCGAAGGCTTTTTCCATATGCTCAAGGCGCCTACGCTCGAAATCATCCTCAGCATCGTTGTCGGCACCGTGCTCGGGTTTATCCTTTGCCAGCTCGTGCGCTTCATCAAAAACTCGCGCGACATGCTCATTATCGTCTTCGGAGTCATCACCCTCGCCACCGGCCTCTCCATGATGTGGCACCTCTCGCTGATCCTCACCAACATGGTCGTCGGCTTCGTGCTCGTCAACACCCGCCGCGAATCGCTCGTGCACAAAGCCACCGCGCCGCTACTCGAAATCATGCCGCTCATCTTCGTGCTCTTTTTCTGCCTCGCCGGCGCGCACCTCCAGATCGCCGCGCTTCCAAGCCTTGGGTTCATCGGCGTGGCCTACATCCTCGGGCGCTCCGGCGGACTCATCGGCGGCGCGCGCCTCGGCGCCATGTTCGGGCACGTCGAAGAGAAGATCAAAAAATATGTCGGGCTCGGCATCCTCTCGCAGGCCGGGGTGGCCATCGGCCTCGCGCTCATCGTCAATGCCGAATTCGCCGGGCTTGGCGCCGTGACCGACGGCGTGTCGCACGGCAGCCAGATCGGCATCAAGGTCATCACCACCATCACCGCCACCTGCATCGTCTTCGAGATTATCGGCCCGATCCTCGCCAAATACGCCCTCGGCAAAGCCGGCGAACTCGGCAAGGCTACGCGGTAGTGTCGATCGCGTAGAGGTAGCGCTTGATTTTCTGGGTGGTGGTTTTCTCGAACTCCTCGAACCGGATCTGGATTTTGCGCGGGCGCTTGTAGTCCGAAAGCTCCGAAAGCTGATGGCGGATATCGCCGCGCACCAGCTCCTCGATTTGCCGGTCGGTCAGCCGCTGGCTCCTTCGGTCTTCCATGGAATCGAACACCTCCTGGTTCGGCACCACAAGCAGGCCAACGCGCTCGCCGGTGTCTTCGTTGGGTTCGCGATAGCCCAGGGCGAGGCATTCGAGCACATATTCGCTCTTCAGCACCGTCCGCTCGATTTCTTCGGGATAGATGTTCTTGCCTTCGCGGTTGACGATCAGGCTCTTCTTGCGGCCGCTGATGACGAGGTATCCCTTTTCATCGAAATGGCCGAGGTCGCCGGTGTGGTACCATCCATCCTTCAGCACCTTTTCAGTCTCTTCGGGATTGTTGTAGTAGCCCTGCATCACGTTTTCACCATGCGCAACGATCTCCCCCACCCCTTCGGAGTCGGGGTCGTCGATCTTGATTTCGACGCCGGAGATGGGAAGCCCGACGGTTCCAACCCTTGGCGCTTCAGGCGGATTGAACGTCAGTACGGGTGCGGTTTCGGTGATGCCATAGCCCTCGGCAATATCGAAGCCCAGCTTGTTCCATGCATGGAGCGTTGCGGGGCTGATCGGCGCGCCGCCGGACACGATCAACCGGAGCGCCCCGCCCAATCCTTGGTGGACTTTCCTCCCCACCACCTTGGCGAGACCGCAGCGATACATCAGCCTTGCCACCCGCTTTGCATTGATCCCCGCAAGGATGCGGGCGAGCATTTTCTCGATCAGCAACGGCACGGCCAGCAACACCGTCGGCGAACAATCGGCCATGTTGGCCTTGATGGTTTTCAGGCTCTCGACCAAACTCACCTGGCACTGCGAATAGATGGGAAGCAACAGCATCGCCGTGAAGGCAAACGAGTGGTGCAATGGCAATACCAGCATGAAATTGTCGGTCTTGTGGATGTCGATGGCCTTGGCGACTCCCGCCACATTCGACATGAAATTGCGGTGGGTGAGCACCGCCCCTTTCTGCCGCCCCGTCGTTCCGGACGTGTAGATAAACGATGCCGGCGAGTCGGCTGCCGGGGCGAGTCGATCGAATGCCCGGGCCTCCGACAGGGAGGTCTCGGAGACCTCCTCGAACAACTGGTCGTAGCTCCACTGGCCATCCGGAAGGTTGCCGTCGCTGGAATCAAGCACCACCACACTACGCAACTCGTGCAACCGGCCATCCAGACCGGTGAACACATCCACGTTCTTCGCCGAAGAGAACACCACCGAAACGCCGCAGTCGTGGAAGATATGCGCCACTTCAATCTCGCGGAGCTTCACATCCACCGGCACGGCAATCGCGCCGATGCCCACGATGCCATAGTAGAGCTCGTACCATTCCGGCGAGTTTTCGCGAAAGATCGCCACGCGGTCGCCCGGTTCCACGCCTAGGCGGGAGAGCATTTCCGAAACGTGCCAGACCCGCTTCCGCAACCCGGAAAAGGTTATGGTTTGCCAGGTTCCGCCCCGTTTGTATTTGAGCGCCACCCGCTCTGGACTTTCGTCCGCGACCCTATTGAGAATATCCTTGATCGTCATGCCTGCTCTCCATCGAAGTTGACGGATTTTGCCACAGACACAGGGAAGGTGAAATACAAAAACCCAAAACCCTCGAAGGGTTTTGGGTTCGGTAAAGCGGCGCTGGATACGGGGAAACCCCGTGCATCGCTACAGAATGATCGATGTATCGAAATCGAGTCCGGGAATCACGGCCTCTTCCTGGGAGAAGGCCATTTCGACGGTGAGCAACCCCTCGCATATTTCCTTCAGCACGACATCGTGGTTGTCCTGCTCGGGGTGGTCCTTTTTAACCATCGGACGCGCACCGGCATTGAGCTGGCGGGTGCGGTATGAGATCAGATTGACCAACATCGGGGTGTTTTCAATCTTTTCCTGAGCTTTGTCCATATATTCCATATTCATAGAAAATCCCTCCTTCAAGGGGTAAAAAAACGGGGTGCAGTATAGCACCCCGCATCTTAGCGTCAACCGCCATTTCCGGCAAATTCCGCTGGCGAAGCGAACCCGTAAACCACCCCCTCCCAATACAGGGGCCTACTCCGGCCATTTATATTTCCCAGCAAAGCTCGATGGTTCGAAAACCTCGCGCAAAGCGGTCTGCCCGTCCGAACCCGTGGCGATGATCCTCAAGCAAAACCCTTTGATCTCACTTGATTCGCGTTCCTTGGTTATCCCCGATTCCCCATAGATAATATTGCTCAAGTATTCCGTATCGCGCAGAACCACCGGCTCCGTCGCCAGCTTCTTTTTCTTCCATTTTTCAGCCATCACCTTCTTGCAGGCCACCTTGAAAAGCCGTTCATTGCGAACCCCGTCCAATACGGACCATTCCCTGATATATTTCTGATCCGCCTCCACAAAGACCGTCGGCTTCACCGGGACGCGCTTTTCGTCTTCCCGTTTGAGTTCCACCTTCCCAAGCTTGGCGTTATAGCCCACGATCTCGGCCTTGAGCGTCCGTCCGTCCTTCAGCGTGAATTCGTGCAGTTCGGCCCTCGCATGGGCGGTGCCGAACAGAAAAATCGACAGGGCGATGAATTTAAAGAAATGGGCTTTCATGGCGTTCTCCTTGTTTCCATAACCAAAATACACTTTAAAGAAAAAATACCACGCCCGCGGGCCTTGGAAAGCAGAAAGCCCAAAGTTCCAATCATTGATGATTTTCCCCACGCCTCGCCTATGCCTTAATGGGTTCCATGAAAGAACGTTTTGGACTCTACCTGATTCTCACCGATCCGATTGCGGGCTATGAAACCTGCGCCCGGGCGGCGGTCGACTGCAACGTGCGCTACCTCCAGCTGCGCATGAAAAACGCCTCGCGCGCCACCGTGCTCAAAACCGCCCTTGCCCTCCGCGCCATCACGCGAGGAACCCCGACCCGCTTCATCGTCAACGACGACCTCTCCGTGGCCATCGAATCCGATGCCGACGGCATCCACCTTGGCCAAGGCGACCAGCCGCTCGGCGAAGCGCGCAAAGCCTGGAACACTCATGGCAAGCTCTTTGGCCTCTCGACCCACAGTGCGGCACAGGCGATCCAAGCCCAGGCGCTTTCACCCGACTATATCGGCGTCGGCCCCGTATTCCCCACCCCCACCAAAGCCCGTCACGACCCTGCCCTCGGGATCGCCGAGGCCGGGCGGATCATGGAAGCATCGCCGCTCACCAGTGTCGCCATTGGCGGCATCGATGCCGGCAACCTGCCCCTTCTGCTGGATGCCGGCATCGACAACTTTTGCGTAGTCCGCGCCGTGAACCATGCCACCGACCCTGCGGCGGCCATCCGGCAACTACAGGAAATCCGGCAAGAACGTTGTTTTTAAACTTGAGCTACCCCATGCCACGCACTAGATTTGCGCCCGTTTTTCACTGGGCGAGTGGTGAAATTGGTATACACGCGAGATTTAGGTTCTCGTGCCTAACAGCGTGCGGGTTCGAGTCCCGCCTCGCCCACCAATGTTTTCAGGAGAGATTTTCATGTCCCAAGCCAAAGGTAACGTACCGCACTTCACATTGCGGCCCCATCCGATGGTCTCCTTGGCGCTGATCCTTGTGCTGATCGTAGGTCTGCTGACCACACTGTCGTTTTTTTCCATGGAAGACGGAACCGGCATACATCGCCAAAAAGGCATTCTCGTTCTTGTCCTGACCGGAATCATCAGTATCTTCCTAACGATTGTCGCCACCGCCAAAATGTGGTTCACGCATCTTTGGAAACGCAACTCAGCCCACGCCCGGCATAAAAACCACACCCGGTACCACCCCGCGGTGAAAGAGCGCGAGTTCAGAAAACAGCGCTGATTTTCCGAGCATTGGAACTTGAGCCGAGCGATTGAACGCCCAACAATACGCCCATGAAGATCATTTGCGCAGAAACCGTCCTGCTTGGGAAAACCGCCTTCGAAAAGGCCGGGAAAACCGTCGTTATTCCCGACCGCGAAATCACCCGTGACGACCTGCTCGACGCCGACGCGCTCATCGTGCGCTCCAAAACCAGGATCAACCGGGAACTGCTCCATGGCACCCCGGTGCAGTTTATCGGAACCGCCACCGCCGGAGCCGACCATATCGATGCCGCCTACCTCGGGCAACGCGGCACCTACTGGTGCGCATCGCCCGGATGCAACGCCAACAGCGTTTCTGAATACCTCGTGGCCGCCCTGCTCACCCTGCGCGCCCGCCACGGCTTCGACCTCAAAGGAAAAACCATCGGCGTCATTGGCTGCGGCAACGTCGGCAGCCGAGTCGTTAAAAAATGCGAAGCCCTTGGCATGAAGGTACTGCGCAACGACCCTCCGCTCGCCGCCACCTCCACCGACCCCGACTTCCAACCCCTGGAAACCATGCTCGCCGAATCCGACATCGTCACCCTGCACGTACCCCTCGTGAAGAACGGCCCGTGGCCGACCGACCGAATGGCCGACTACCGCTTCTTCGAACAGCTCAAGCCCGGCGCCATCTTCATCAACGCCGCACGCGGCAGCGTTTGCGACTACGACGCCCTGCTCGATGCCAAGCAAGGTGGCGCCGTCTCCCATATGGTGATCGACGTCTGGAGTCCCGAACCCGCCTTCCGCACCGATGTGCTAAAAATGGCCGATCTCGCCTCGCCGCACATTGCCGGACACTCCTACGAGGGCAAGCTCAACGGAACCATCGCCTGCTACAACGAACTCTGCAACTTTTTCGAAATCCCGAAAACATTGGATGTCGCCTCCTCCCTCCCCGAACCCGACCTCCCTACCCTCGAAATCGACTGCGCCGGGCGCGGCGACGAAGAGGTGCTGCACGAAATCATCAAGCAAATCTACGATATCGAAACCGACGACCGCCTCATCCGCGAGGCCGCCGTCCTCGACGAAATCGACCGCGCCCGCAACTTCGACGCCCTCCGCAAGCACTATCGCATCCGCCGCGAATTCATGAATACGAAGGTGGATGCGCAGAACGCCAGCGATTCCCTACATTACAAGATTAAGGCCATGGGATTCGTGACGAGTGAAACCCGAACCTGAGGCGTGATTTTTTAGTCACGTTTTACTCGTCACGCCAACACATCCTTCAAGTACTGCCCCGTGTAGGATTTCTCGTTCTTGGCCACTTTTTCCGGAGAGCCGGAAGCAACGATGGTGCCGCCGTTGATGCCGCCGCCGGGGCCGAGGTCGATGATGTGGTCGGCGCACTTGATCATGTCGAGGTTGTGCTCGATGACGATAACGGTATTGCCCTCGTTGCGCAAGCGCTCCAGAACCTCCAGCAACTTGTGGACGTCGGCAAAATGCAGGCCGGTGGTGGGTTCGTCAAGGATGTAGAGGGTCTGTCCGGTGGAGCGCTTGCTGAGTTCGGTCGAGAGCTTTACGCGCTGGGCCTCGCCGCCGGAAAGCGTCGTGGCGGGTTGGCCGAGTTTGAGGTAGCCCAGGCCGACGTCGCAGAGCGTCTTCATCTTCCGCTGGATCTTCGGCACCGCCTCGAAAAAATCGAGCGCTTCGTTGATGGTCATATCAAGCACGTCGGCAATGTTCCTGCCCTTGTAGTGAACTTCGAGCGTTTCACGGTTGTAGCGCTTTTCGTTGCACTGCTCGCACGGCACATAGACATCGGGAAGAAAGTGCATCTCGATCTTCAGGATGCCGTCGCCCTTGCAGCGCTCGCAGCGGCCGCCCTTGACGTTGAAGCTGTAGCGGCCGGGCTTGTAGCCGCGCACCTTCGAGGCGGGCAAGCTGGAGAACAGCGTGCGGACATCGGTAAACGCGCCGGTATAGGTCGCGGGGTTCGACCGCGGCGTACGGCCAATCGGCGACTGGTCGATCACGATCATTTTATCGATCAGCTCCACACCCTGCAGATCGCGATGCTTGCCGGGAATCTCCTTCGAACGGTGGAAGTGGCGCATCAATGCGCGCTTGAGCGTGTTATCCACCAGCGAGCTTTTTCCGCTCCCGGAAACCCCGGTCACGCAGGTAAAGAGTCCGAGCGGGAACTTTACGTTCACCTTCCGCAGGTTGTTGGCCTCCGCCCCTTTCAACTCGATCCACCCCTTGTGGGGCTTGGTGCGTTTTTCAGGAACCTCGACCAGCAACTCCCCGCGCAAATATTTGGCTGTTAGCGTATCGGCCTCCAGGAGCTTATCGGTTCTTCCGGCAAAAACCACCTCGCCGCCATGGCGCCCGGCGGCCGGCCCCATATCGATCACATAGTCCGCCATGCGAATGGTCTGCTCGTCGTGCTCGACCACGATAACGGTGTTGCCCAGATCGCGCAATCCGCGCAGCGTATGAATCAGCCGGTCGTTGTCGCGCTGATGCAAGCCGATGCTCGGTTCGTCCAACACATAGACCACACCGACGAGCCCCGCACCGATCTGCGTGGCGAGCCGGATGCGCTGCGCCTCGCCGCCGGAGAGGGTGCCGCTCTCGCGGTCGAGCGTCAGGTAGTCCAGCCCGACATTCACCATGAAGCCCAGTCGCGAGCGAATCTCCTTGAGGATTTCCTTGGTGATTAGTTCCTCTTGCTTCGTAAGTTTCAAGGTTTGGAAAAACGCCTGCGAATCAATCACCGAGTCGGTAATGATTTCGCGGACGTTGCGTCCGCCCACCAGACAGGCGAGCACCTCCGGTCGCAGGCGCGCGCCGTCGCACTTCGGGCAGACCCGGCGCATCATATAGCCCCGCAGCCAGTGGCTCATCGTTTCGCTTTCGTTTTCCGACAGCCGCCGGTTGAGGATCGGAAAAACGCCTTCGAACGGCTTGGAGACGAGGCGGCGGCGCATGTAGTACTGAATGGCCTCGTCTCCAGATCCATTGAACAGGATATCCACAAAACTGCGCGGTAGTTCTTCGAACGGAGTCTGCAAGTCTACACCGTAGTTGTTCGCCAAGGCGGCGAGCAGCTTTTTATAATAGATGATCGCCCGGCGCCCGCCATAGCGCCACGGATGGATGCACTTTTCCAGCGGCAGGGTTTTATCGGGGATCACCAAATCTTCGTCGAAGATCATCTGCGTGCCAAGCCCGTGACAGGTCGGGCATGCACCGTACGGGCTGTTGAATGAAAAGTGGCGCGACTGCAACGTGTCGAAGCTGATCCCGCAATCGAGGCAGGCGTTGTTTTCGGAATAGATCTTTTCGTCCCAGCCGCCAGAGTCATTGGCAACCAGCACGGTCATTAGCGCTTCGCCCTCGCGCAGGGCAATCTCGACCGAATCGGTCATGCGGCTGCGGATATCGTCGGTGATCGCCAGCCGGTCCACCACCGTCTCGATGGTATGCTTTTTGGTTTTCGCCAACTTGGGAACGTTTTCAATTTCAACGATTTCGCCGTCGACGCGCACGCGCACAAAACCCTGTTTGCGGATCGATTCGAATACTTCGAGGTGCTCCCCCTTGCGGCCCCGCACCAGCGGCGCGAGCAGCATCAGCTTTGTCTTGGCGGGCAGCTGCATCAGCTGCCCGACGATCTCCTCGGCGCTCTGCCCCGATACCGGCTTGCCGCATTTCCAGCAGTGCGCCTTGCCGATGCTCGCGAAAAGGAGGCGGAGGTAGTCGTAGATCTCGGTGGTCGTCGCCACGATCGACCGCGGGTTCGCCCCGGCCGTGCGCTGCTCGATGGAAACCGCCGGGGAGAGTCCTTCGATATAGTCCACGTCCGGCTTCTGCATCTGGCCCAGGAACTGGCGGGCGTAGGCCGAGAGGCTCTCGACATACTTGCGCTGCCCCTCCGCATAGATCGTGTCGAACGCCAGCGACGATTTTCCCGAGCCGCTCAGGCCCGTTACCACCGTCAGCTCATCGCGCGGGATCTTGACATGCACATCCTTCAGGTTGTGCTCCCGCGCGCCCGCCACCTTGATCCATTGCTTGGCCATTGCCGTCTCCTTGGAGGTTTTAGGCCTTGGACTTTAGCCTAAAGCCTACTCCCTACAGTGGCTTTTTACCACGGTAGTTGAACAGCTCCTTGAATTCATACGACTCCGGTGCAACGAAGGCGTTTAGAGCATCGAGCACCTTATCCTGCATGTGCATCGAGAGGCGGCGGCCTTTGCGGCCTTTTTGGATCTGCTTATGCGTGATGAAACCCGGAGGGGCAACTTTCACCAGATCCGTATTCTTGATTTCCCTCTTTGTCATAATGGCGTCTAGGGGCTGGACGCCAACATTCATTTCAATATCGCTCATCGTTTTCCTTAATCCACGCGATGCGTGACTTCCAGAAGGTGGTAGCCAAACTGGGTCTTAACGGGGCCCTGCACTTCGCCGAGGGGTGCGCTGAAGACGACTTCGTCGAATTCCTTCACCATTTGCCCCGGGCCGAAGGTTCCAAGTGCCCCGCCTTTTGCGCCCGAGGGGCACTTCGAATGTACTTTCGCCAATTCCGCAAAGTCCGCGCCGCCGTCGATCTGCTTTTTCAAGTCCGTGCAATCCGCTTCCGTTGCCACTAAAATATGCCGTGCCGCTGCCGATGCCATAATCTGTCTCCTGTTATTGATTGAATAAAGACGGAAACATGCCGGTTTGCCGCCCGGCACTCAAGCCGGATGGCACTGCAAATTCACTAGCCGCATCTCCCGTCTTGCGCTATTCCCCCGATCCGGCGCCGAGTTTCTCGGCCATGGCGTCGAGGTCGAGGAAGTCCAGATCGACGGTGGAGACTTCGACCGAAACAATGTTGAGATTCTGGGCGGCTTCGAGGGCCACGAGAATATTGCCGCCGCTGCCTTGCATGGCTTCGTTGCGGAGCTTTTCTCCGGCGGCCTCGGCCACTCTGACCTTCAGTAGCCCTTCGGCCCCTTTCTGCGCGTTGATGAGGTCGGCGTCGGCCTGCTTTTCGGTGACATATCGACCGGCGTTGGCGCGGATGGTGGCGATCTGGAGATCGGTCTCGGCTTTCATGCTGATGAGTTCGGCCTCTTTTTCCTTCTCGACGAGTTTAACCAGCTTGGTGGTTTCCGCTTCAATGACCTGTGTTTTACCGCTCATCCGCTCGGCCGCAGCCATGGATTTATTGAGCTCCACTTCCTGGTCGGCCAGCTTTTTCCGGCGGATCTTGTTTTCATACTCGGGGTCGAACTGCACGGAACGGATCAGCACATCGATCACATTAATGTTTTTTGTCCCGAGCGTCCCGACGAGCATTTCGCGCACATCGGTGGCGGCCTGCCGCCTTCTGTCGGGGTTGTAGAAGTCCTCCGTCTTCATGGTGCCGAAAGCGCCCATGCAGGCACTCTGGGCCTCGTTGCGGACAATGGTCTTGTATTTCGAACCCGACCCCAGCTTCCGGTAGAGCTGGTTGGCTTTCCCGGATGCGATCCGATACTTGATGGTGACATCCAGCGAGATGGCATAGCCATCCGCCGACTGCACCTTGACGTCATCGACGCTACGAACGTCGCCCCGGTTTGTTTCGCGGGTCATTTCCAAGGTTTGGACGGTGCTGTCGAACAGCTCCCATTTGTCGATGGGGCCGAGGTTCCGGTGCCAGCCGGGGCCGAAGTCCTTTTCCACTACCCCTTTTGAGCCAAAGAGACCGTACTGCTGGATCCGCACGCCGACTTGCCCGATCGGGACATCCACGGTGAGCGATTTAAAGATCAGCCAACCGCCGGCGACTACAACAATGATGATGTATGAAATTGCTTTGATGATTTTCATGAGAATTCCTCCCTGATTATTGGCCGACCGATGCGGCGCCTTTAAGATGTTCGAACCGCTCCGTATGCCCTTCCAGCGTGAACGGTTTTCCGGAAATGGCGATGCCCTGCAGCTTGCGGGCATATTCGAGCTTCACCATGTTCCGTCCGCCGGGCGCGGAGAGCGCTTTGTTCATTTCGCTGATGCCCTCGGCTTCCGCTGTTTTTTGCGCGATGATTCCGTCGGCGGTCTGGATCTGCTCGTAGAGCTTGGCCGTTGCGTTGATGGTGACCCGTTGATAATAGGCTTCGGCATCTTTGCGCATCCGGTTGGATTCCGCCTCGGCATCGATCACCGTCTGGCGCATCGCCCCTTCATACCGCTCCACCGCCACATTCTTGAGGTTGGTTTCCTGGACAATCAGGGTCAACTGCTTCTGCTTGGCCGCCAACGCCTTGGACTGCTCTTCGAGCACGGCTTGGTCGGCCAGCTTTTTCTTTTTGATCATCTCTTCATACTCCGCATAGAAATGCGGGCGCTGGGGAATCACGATACTGCCAATGCTCAAGCCAAACGGATTGAGCCGCGCGTTGAGGTCGTTCCGGGCCAGCACCAGTTTGGCATCGCGTTTCGAGGCGTCGTAGAACTCCTCGGTGGTCAGTTCGCCGAGATAGTTGCGGACGATGGAGCGGGCATAGTCGCGCGCCCATTTTTCCTTGTAGTTGTCCCGCAATCCGGAGGCGGTCACGACCACATCGGCCTCCGCCGTCATGATCCGGTACTGCACCTTGATATCCACATAGACATCGCTGCCGTCGACGGTCTTGATTTTCAGGTCGTCCTTGCCGCTGCGGTCGCCGCGCCCGCGCGCTTCGGTCATTTCCAAGGTTTGAAGGGTTTTGTCCAGTACCGAAAACGAGTGGCGGATTCCGTTGTAGATTTTTGCGCCGGACTCCTCAACCACCGTGATTTCACCGGTAAACCGATCGAGCATAACACCCACTTGCTCACCGCTCACGGTATCGATGCGGATCGTCATGAAGCAGAATGCCGCAATCAGCACAAACGCGATGCCCAACGGAACCAAGCCGCTGCCCAGAATCTTCTTCAAGGCCTCCAGGTTAGGGTCGGGCTTTTGTTCAAAATTCATATCCATCTCATATCTCCTTTATTTTATTTTTATGCCGCCAAATTACAAAAACTGCCACCGGTGCCACCACGAGGAAAACCGGCACCAACAACGGGAAAGGGATTCCCCAAAACGCCAAGGCCAGCATCGCAATGAAGATGCCCCCCAGCACAAACAAAATACGAACAATCCGTTGCTCCATATCCTCCATCACCGACGCTGGATAGGAGCGGATAATGCCCTGGTTTTTACGAAACAGGTTTTGCGGATAGGCCAGTGCCGGGAAGCGGTAGACCACGGTCCCCGATTTATCGCCCGCTTCCGCTTTCAAAAATCGGCCCTCCGCCATGCCCGCCAGTTTTTTCTTCATTGAACGCAGGGTATAGCGCGAAGCACCCGCCAGGGTTTCCGCCGCCACCGCCCCCTTCTGCCGCGCCGCCAGATAGAGAATCTCATGCTCATAGACCGCTTGCGCCGGCCAACCGGTCTTCTCCGCCAGCACAGAGAGTTCTTGGCGAAAAGCATCGACGCACGCGCCGCAAAGAATTTCCCCGCCCGCATCCAGTTCCGCCGAGCATCCCACGCAGTTCGACACGGCCAGCACGCCGTCGCCCGCGGGCTGATCGGCATAGGCGCTGAACACATATTCAACAACCCCATCCTTGGATTCCGCACAAACCGCCGTTCCATCCACCATGGCATTCAGGCAGTCGCAAAGCATCTCCAGCGAGACCGGCAGATAGGGCATCACATGATGCGGCGCCAACCGCCCAGCCCGCAACTGCGCCACACGGCAGGCCGTGTTTTCCATCACATTGCTTAAGCATTCCCCCATGACCACCCCTCGGTTAAGAAATTCGCCGGAGGCTAGCACGTAGCGAAAAACCAACCACTACTATTTCGGCCAAAATTTATAAGCATCATTGCGCTGGAGGGCCCAAGAACGGGCAAACTTATCGTTTCTCCTACAGACCCACTAATTATGAAGGGGCGAGCTGGCCTGTTTTAGGATGGCTCCCTGCCGCTTGGCGATCAACCTATCCGATTTTTTGAATACGTGAAATCAATCCTCACGTGCTTATGAATACGGTTCACCGCGTTTTGAACCGTTAGGATTTCATCGTCAACGGCTCTTAACCTAGCCTGCGGATAACATTCAACATTCTGGCCGACGTTTATATGACGGACGACTCGATCAATTTGGGCGATGAATGCATCCAAGGTTTCTTTCAACCCGGACGGGCTGCCTAGCTCGACGGAGTGCTCATGGAGCTCTTCTGATATTTTATTGAGCAGGTTATAGGAATTGATCAGCACTTTTCTGGAGCTAGGCCATGCCTCTTCGATATCGACCTTCTTCCAATAGATGTGGGTTGGGCTGCGGATAATCTTTTTTTCCTTGTAGTTGCGGATCTCAAGCAAATGAACCTTGACAGAGTCAAGGTGCTCCTTAAGCAAACGGAGATCAATTCCCGCCTCGTTTTCAACTTTTTTATTCTTTCCGAAAACCCTAGAGAACACATTCATACCACACACCCATATTCCTTTCTTGCGGGCAATTGTAGCAGAAGGTCACCCATAAAGAAAGTTCATAAGAATAGAAGCTTCCATCATGGGCGCATGGCTTTTCAGCTTATTGCATTGAGAATTTCGAGATGCTCTGCTAAGCAGTACCATTTCAACGCACAACATCACTTAAAGGATCGAAGTATGCCCACCCATCCCAACGCGGGGAAACCCGTTGCAACAGAACAACTGCCCGATATCGCCGAGCTCGTCAGCCTCTACTACGAAACGCAGCCCGACATCACGAATCCCGACCAGAAAGTCGCCTTCGGCACCTCCGGCCATCGCGGAAGCTCGCTGAACACCAGCTTTACCGAAGACCACATCATGGCGATTGCGCAGGCCATCTGCGAATACCGCGAGAAGGAGGGCATCACCGGCCCGCTGTTTGTCGGCAAGGATACGCACGCGCTTTCCACCCCGGCCGAAAAAACCGCGCTGCAGGTCTTCGCCGCCAACGGCGTGACCGCAATGATCGACCAGGACGGCGGCTACACCCCCACCCCCGTCATCTCCCACGCCATCCTGCAATACAACAAAGGCCGCACCGACGGATGGGCCGACGGCGTGGTCATCACTCCGTCGCACAACCCGCCCGATGCCGGCGGATTCAAGTACAACCCGCCCAACGGCGGACCGGCCGACACCGACGTCACAAGCTGGATCGCCGACCGCGCCAACGCCCTGCTGGCCGACGACAACGACGAGGTCGAAAGCCTCTACTATGCCGACGCGCTCGCCGCCGACACCACCGTCGCCTACGACTTCATCACCCCCTACGTCGACGATCTCGCCAACGTTCTCGACATGGAGGCCATCGCAAAATCCGGACTCAAGATTTGCGCCGATGCCATGGGTGGAGCAGGCATCCGCTACTGGAGGCCCATCGCCGAAAAATACGGCATCGACCTCACCATCCGCAACGACGCCGTCGACCCCACCTTCGGCTTCATGACCGTCGATCACGACGGCAAGGTGCGCATGGACTGCTCCTCGCCCTACGCCATGGCCAGCCTCGTGGCCCTCAAAGACGACTTCGACATCGCCTTCGGCAACGATCCCGACTACGACCGCCACGGCATCGTCACCCAATCCGCCGGATTGCTCAACCCGAACCATTATCTCGCCGTCGCCATCCACTACCTCTTCACCCACCGCGATGGCTGGCAGAAAGACGCGGCTGTCGGCAAGACACTGGTGAGCTCGTCGATGATCGACCGCGTCGCCGCCGACCTTGGCCGCGACCTGCAGGAAGTTCCGGTTGGCTTTAAATGGTTTGTCGATGGGCTCCTCAACGGCTCCTACGGCTTTGGCGGCGAAGAATCCGCCGGGGCCTCCTTCCTGCGCAAGGACGGCACCGTTTGGACGACCGACAAGGATGGTATCATCCTCTGCCTGCTCGCCTGTGAAATCTTCGCCGTCACCGGCAAGGATCCCGGCGAGCACTATCAAGACCTCGTTGCCCGGTTCGGCAGCCCCGTCTACGCCCGCGTCGACGCACCCGCCACCCGCGAAGAAAAAGCCAAGCTTGCCGCGCTCTCGCCGGAGCAGGTCACCGCAGAAACGCTGGCTGGCGAACCCATCGTTGCCAAGCTCACGCACGCGCCTGCCAACGGCGCGGCCATCGGCGGCCTCAAGGTCTGCACCGAAAACGGCTGGTTCGCCGCCCGTCCCTCCGGTACCGAGGACATATATAAGATCTACGCCGAAAGCTTTAAGGGCGAGGAGCATCTGCGCCAAATCCAGGCCGAAGCGAAAGAGATCGTCAACGCGGCTCTGGCATAATTATTCCCTCGCAGAGGCGCTGAGAACGTAGAGGGGAAATTCTCTGATGAGCCGGAAAAAATACAAAACCAAGACCAAAGGAAGCGCCGGGCAAAACCGCGCCGCGACCGAAGCGTTTCTCAAGAAGAATCGCTCGAAGCCGGACGTCGTCGAAACGCCCAGCGGCTTGCAATATACCATCAAGGAACCCGGCACCGGAAAAAGCCCCGACGAATGGAGCACGGTGGAGGTCAACCAACGCATCCTGCTCGTCGACGGCACCGTCATTAAAAACACCTACGACGGAACCCAAACCGATACCTTCACCATCGAGGAAGCCATCGACGGACTGAAAGAGGGTCTGCCGCTGATGAAGGAAGGCGGAAAGTTTCGCTTCGTCGTCCCGCCCGACCTCGCCTGGGGCAAGCGCGGCGCCGGCGACAAGATCGGCCCCTACGCCGCCCTCATCTTCGACATCCGTTTGGAGACGGTTACGTGACGAGTGACACGCGAGGCGTGATTTTTATCGGAGCCCCGGCAATGTAGACGACGCTTCCAGCTTCGTTGCGGAAGGACTGTGAATATTCGTTCATTCAGCTTCTCCGGTTGTGCTCGTGGGCTGGGGCGCAGCCATCGGCACGCCAGTTGGCGGCTGCGCTTGCTGCATCTGCTGCATTTGCATCTGCATGGCGATCTGGCCGATCTTTGCCAGCAGGTCGCCGGGGACATTAACGCTGCACATCAGCCGTCCGCTGTTGCGGTAGCCTGCCATGGTGACTGGTTCCGCTTCCTTCAGCATGGCGGCGAACTGCGGCAGTGGGTTGCCGGGGGTTGCGGGCGTGAGCGCAGCAATGAAGGTCAGGTATTCGCCAATGTTGAGGTCGCAGTAGAACCCGGCGTCAGCAGGATAGACCGAGCGGGATTTTAGCGCAGAAGCGGAAGCTTTCGGGTTCTTGATCTGGTCGATCAACTGTTCGATTTTTCCGTCGCCCATGGCGTAGGCCATGATGCCATCGGTGATGGCGATTTCATACTGCATGTTGGTCAGGCCCATGGCCTCGAACTGCTCTTGCTCCGTAGCGGATATCTGCTCCATCGACATATTCATCTCGAGCTGGTGGATCTTCACGCCGGCGTGTTCACGGACGTTTTCCTTGAAATCGAACACCATCTGCATGCCGAAGCTTTTGTAGAGATCCGTGATCACGGCCATGTCCATCTGCATGGTTTTAAGCAGCTCCAGCGCGACCGCTTCGTCCGTCACCTCCATTAGAATATTCGCACCAAAGGAGGCATCGCCAAACTGGATGCTCTCACAGCCCGTTCCGCCATAGATGGCCATCCATTTTTTCATGGAATCCATGAGCCCTTTTGTCTGCTCGGCATCCAATTTCATCTCCTTAACCAACTGGTCGGCCTCGGCCATGTAGAGGGACGACAAAGCCTCTGGGTTGGCGAAACAGAAATCGATCTGGATTGCGCCTTCGCCCAGCAAGCCCGAGTGCAACTTCGGGTTCCATTGGTTTACTTTGGGCGAGTTGCAGAAGTCGGCCAAATTGCTCCCCGGAACGGGAGAATAAACCTCGTTGATTCGGATGGATCCATTGGCCGGTGCCAGGGTGATCTCGGCGGACTCGATCTGCTTGGCCAGCGACAAGAGGATGCGCACCTCGCCCTCCAAAACCTTGGTTATGCCCGTGATCGCTTCCGGCGAAGTGCCCGGATTCTGTTGCAGTCCCATACCCATCATCATGGGCATCATCTGCAGCAGGCCCTGGATTTGCTCGTCGTTTTTCGCGATGCTTTCGGAGGGCTTCAACGCGATCCGCAGCGTGGGGCTGCGCTTGGCCAACAGGGTGCTTTTCACGGCATCGGCGTAGCCAGCTCCCTGGGCGATTTGCTCGGCGGTCTCGCCCACAATCAAAACCCCAGCACTATACTTGGACAGCATTCCCGTCGCTGCAAGGGCATTCGTGCATGCAGGCATCTGCGCTTCGTTCATCTCGATTATGGCAAAGACGTTGGTCGGGTCCAGTACGATAACAGCCAATCCCTTTCCGGGGGCAATTCCCGCCAAGCCCGGGTCGCCGATCTGCATCCCGATCATGCTTTTGAGCATCGCGCCGTTCATCATCGGCGAAATTTTGGAGGCCACCGTACCCACCCCATCGATCAATCCGTGCAGGTCCGAAACCGTTACCGAGAGCAACGCGTCGTCGAGTACCGCTGGTTTTTCAATCTCCGCCCCGGCCATGGCCGCGTTTCCAGCAAATAGGCCAACTACTACTGCGAGACATATCCCTTTGATCCACTTCATCGTGTTCTCCTGTTTTACGACTTCTTCCCCAGCCCCGCCAACACGGCGGGTAAAACATCGATCCAAGACTGCAACAATAAAAAGCGGGTTGCAATCAATGTTTCTTGTTTTTGAATGGTTCGTTGCCTATCTTGGTCTACTTCGAAGTTAGGAGCACTATGATGATAAAAAGATCCATTTGCCTATCCTTGGCCACCGTGTCCATTGCGCTGGCCCAATCCCCCGTGGCGCCGACCAATGCGCCGACCGCCCCGAAAACCATCTCCATCCAGGAAATGCTGGTGATTGGCCATTCCGGCATGCGGCTGCATTCGCTGGCGATGATCACCCAGGGGAAGCTGAAGGACGGGGTCGACGAAAGCTTCATGCCCGGCTTCAAGGCCTGTGCGGAAGACAAGGCCATTCCGGTGCGCAGCGTCGCGGCGCGGGTCATGGGGAAAAACCTGGTGGCGGGGCTGGACAAACCCAACCCGGAAGCCGTGGAACTGCTGATGCAACTTGCGCAGGACGAATCTTCCGATGTGCGCTTCAACGCCGTCTACCACGGGTTGGCTCAACTCAACCATAAATCGGACGAGGTGGTGGCCCTCTTGCTCGACGTGGCCGCCTCCAACCGCGAGCACAGCTTGTACGACCGCATCGTTGAATCCTTGAACGACTCGCGGGAACAAGCGACAAAGATCCTCGACAAGAAACTGAAGGAAGAGGACTCCATTGCCACCTTCGAAATCTATGCGGACATGACGGGGAAGCAACCCCCCGACAGCGACAAGTTTCTCGACATGCCATCGAGCCGACCCAAAATGTTCATCTTCAAGGGTGGCAAGGGTGATGCGGAGGCCTACAAAGCCGAACTCGCCTCCGAACTAAAAACCCTCGGCATCGAGAATCCCAACCTCTTTGTTTCCGGAGTCGGCGCCAACCATGTCCTCCTGCTCAAGACCTACCTCACCAAGGATCGCCTCGTCGTGGAGAAAGCCTTTTCCGACCACGCCAAGTTCACGATCACGCAAGAGATGTGGCTGACGCCCGAGCTCGAAATCCAGATCGACGCCATGCGGGAAAACAGGCCTTAGGGGAAATGACCTTAGGGGACTCGAATTTCCCATCGTTTCTCTCTCGCACCAATATCAAAGGACTGACCCTTTCGACATATATCCCCATACAGATTGGGCGGGTTTTTACGGCGAATGATAAAGTTTCGCG
>CBDVCB010000033.1:0-25623 GCA_965372395.1 uncultured bacterium | reverse complement strand
CATTGGCTCCACTCTATTCCGCCGATTTCAGCAAAGGCGTGCCGTCGGTTTGCGATGGTTCGCCACGCTACGGGTGGATGAAACGGAAGGTGGCGAAGGCGGTGGCGATGCCGGTGAGCATGCCCATGAATACCTCCATCCGCGTGTGGCCGAGCAGCTCCTTGAGCTTTTTTTCCGAGAGGTGGTGCTCGCGCAACAGTTCGTCGACAATCTGGTTCAGGAGCCTGGCCTGCTCGCCTGCCGCCGCGCGGACGCTCTGGGCATCGAACATCACCACCAAGGCAAAGACGAGGCCTAGGGCGAAGATGGCCGAATCGAATCCCATGCAGAGTCCCAGCGAGGTAGCGAGGGAGCATGCCATGGCGGAGTGGGCGCTGGGCATGCCTCCAGTGCTGACCATGTAGCTGAAATCGAGTCGGCGCGTCTGGAGCAGGCAGCAGATCATTTTTGCGGTTTGGGCAACGAGCCAGCCAAACAGGGCGGCCCAAAGACTGGGGTGCAATGAGTCCATTTTTATAATCGTTCCTTTTTCATACGTCGGGATGTATAGGTTTTGTCGCGGGGCAGATCAAACTGTTTCTATCCTTTCCAACAGTTACAGAAGTTTCCTGTTAAAAATTTTCCAGTTTCCAGGAGGGCTCCGACAGCGTCCCAGTCAGCTTCATCTCGAAAAACTTCATTAGGGGATCGGTAATGGCGCGCACGACCTTCGCTATCCGTGATTCGCTCAACATTTGCACTTGGACGAGCGCATCGAATCCAGTCGGCGGGCAATAGCTCCCCTGCCCTTTGGCACTGATGAAATTGCCTCCGAAATAGGCGTCCTTGGACGAAATAGTTTCGTCCGCAATGATAAAATTGCCTCGCAGGCTCGTGATGGAAAAGACATTGAAACCGGGGACAACCTTGCGTACCAACCGGGAAAACCCATTAAAAAGGGGCAGGTCCGCCAACTGCCCATTCTCAACGTGCACGAAGCCTTTGCCTGCGGCCATTGAAAAAAAGTTGGTCGACATGTCCGCCGCAACATGGACATTTCCGTTCATTTTCCCAGAAACCGTGACCGGCCTATCGCCAGAAAAAAACACGAGGAATTTGTGAAAATCAACCTTGGAGAAGGAGAAGTCGGTCTCGTAGGGCAGCTCTTTGAGCGAGGGCTTCCACGCTATGGAAAACCCACCTTCGCCCTCACCGCCGAAGAGGCCAAACGTTGCGTTTTCCACCGAGATAACAGGGCCATCACCTGTGACATCGGCCGTAAAGCGATCAAGTTCCGCAACGGGAAGCTCAAGCTTTTCCGCCTCGACCTGTATCGAAAAATCCGTCTGTTGCATGCTGCCCCAGTCGAATATGCCGCGTGCGGTCAACTTCAGGCCTCCGCTAGCCTTGATCTGGTTGCCGAACAGGTTGAGGTTGGGACAGATCAAATCCTCAAGGTCGGTGGGATTCATGCTACCGAGGGCATCGAAGGCGGCGGTTGATTCGTGGAAATCAAGCAACACGGAACCCTTGATAAAGTCGCCCCCCTGCATGGCGGCAATGGGATCCAGATTCAGTTTTCCGCGCCTATAGGTCTGGGTAATGTTGACCGAAGAGAATTCCACCCCCTGAATGGCGACATCGCTGGCCAAGGCTTGGATATCGATATAGAACGTGCTTGAATCATCCAGATCCGCCCCTACCGCCACATGCCCGCGGGGTGGTCGATCCTTGAAGCGGAAACGCTGGATGATGTTGGTGGCGATCCCTATCGGCGACAGCGCCCGCACCAAGATATTTGGATCGAGGTTGGCATCGACGTCGACCCCGAACTCGCGCGTGTTTCCATCCCAAAAGACCGAGCCTTCGGCGGAACCGCCGTGCATGGCGCTTCCGGTTTCAGCGGCCCGGCTTTCCTGTCCAAGCACGGAACCTTGCAGTTCCGTGAATTCCAGCCGGTTGTTTTCCCGCTTGACCTGCCCGCGCAACACCTCGATTTCAATACCTTGATAGCTTGCACCGCGGATGGAGAAGACACCGGACAGATGATTAAGCAACTCCTTCGCTGCGGAGGGGCCGAAGTCGATTTCCACACGGGGGAGGTGGTCGATCCGCAGCTCGGCCTTGGCCAGCAGACCGTGCACGCTATCCGGGAGCAACAACATGAGACGGTTCGAGGTGATCGAATTGTACAACGATCCCTTTATCTGCCTGGAGTCAAAGTTGTATTCGCCACTCACCTGCATCGACTGCTTGCCCTTGAACAAGCCGGCACGCTCAAGCCGCAGTGCGGGATAAGCATAGCTTCCAGCAATCCCCACCTTGGAAAACCCAATGTTTCGAAAAGTCAAATCCTCCGCATGTGCGGCAAAATCCATCCGGCTTGCGGAATAGTTGGCCGTATCCACCTCAAAATCGATGTCGATGGTTGCACCCGTTGGCAGCGAGAGCATTTTCAACCGGTCTTCCAGCGTCTGGAATTGAGCGGCAGTCACCAGCACCGGCGATACCGTGGCCTGCCGCTGCTGGACAGGCGGGCGTTCACCGCCTGTTCGCTTCAATATGGCTCCATTGACATTGAACCGGGAACCCAGCCACATCATTCTTCCATTGGAAAGCGCAATGCGATCCGGCTTGAAACCGAGCACGGCTTCAACTTGATCCACGCGACGGGACCCGCTGCCCTCCGGAATCGCGATGCCCCATTCCACCGATGGCGCCATCCTGATCCCCACCGCTTTCACTTCGACATCCACACCCTCTGCTGCGCCATTCCTCCGCACCGAAAAAAAGACAGTCTCCGCCTGGAAAATAGGTTCAAGGTCGTCGGGGTGACCGCTGTAGTAGCGAACATGGTCTGCACGCCAACCATCAAGAGTAAGGGTTATGCTGTCCACTTCTACGGGAATGCCGGCTTCGTTCGCCCGGCGCAAGACTTCGCGCAAGAGTGGCCCCGGAACACCTTGGAGGCGCAGGTAGACAAACATAGCCAGCCCAAGCAGGAACAGCACGGCAACCAGGCGAACAAAGATGCGAACAAAGCGGTAGGTCCATGCGACCAAGTGCCGGCTGGCATGCGGGACGCTCATCTATTCGGTTTCCGCTGGCGTTGCCTCATGATCGATCAATAGATTTTGAGAAAACGTACCGACCACACCTTTGTTGAGCAGGAAGACCACGTCGCGCCCCTGCACCATCGCATAGTATCCTTGTTCCGTCTCTTCCCCGATCAAAAGAACCCGCCCAAGCTGGTTGGTTTCGGATAGACCGATATGCAAGGCTATGGCGGGATTGTCCAACCCGTAGCCGGACAGGTCGCGGGGGTCGTAGGTAACATAGCTGGAAGCCATCAAGACCTCCAAACCCTCCAACATACCTTCCAATGCCGTTGAATCAACCTGCAGCGTTCCGTTGGTTCCGCAAGGAACAAAGGAACCGTCCTCCTGCCGCTCAACGGCATGCTTCCCGATGACCCTTCCCTCTATGGACACTTTCTGGATATCGCCGACGTTAAGACGCCAAACCAGCTTGCTTTTGAAACTTAATGGGTCTGTTGCGGCATCCGGCACCTGCTGGAGATTAAGCTGGCATACCGTTGTCCCATCATTCCGCTTGATGCGAAGACCATCCCTCCGGCCTTGGGTTGGAAGAACATGGATGCTGTTGGTTTGGCCGAGGATCGACGAGCCAAACACATACGTCCACTCAGGAATTTTGTTGCTGCTGACATCGTTGAATTCAACCACCACCGCATTATCCCATAGCGCCAGCAGATCATTGACTGCACGCACATTCGCATCCCAGCTTACCGGTGCGGTGATCGCCCATTCCCCCGCCTTCGTGACGGAGAGATCCAACTGCTCTGTCCCATGGCTGATGGAGATCGAATCGATCGCCTTTGCGGCCAGCGGAAGTACGCGGCGGTTACGGAAATGATCAACCTCGAAGGAGAGCAGATCCAGCACCTCCTTCTTCAGGGCAAAGACCGAGGTGTCGTCGGCGCGACGCGCATAGACAAAGTCGGGGCGGTCGGGAATCGCGTCGCCAAACACCAACATGCGCGACGTTCCATCTGCCCCGCCCAGGGAGATCTGCCGCGTCTCGCCCTGCAGGCCATAGATCGAAAAATCGGAAACGCTGTCGGCAATAAAATCATCATCGCCAATTCGCAAAGCTTGCAACTTTTTCAGAAAGACCTCCACCTCGCCCTCATCGGCCATGGCCACGATGGGTTGCTGGATCTGCCACTCCCCCTTGGCCCCTTTCATGATTTGCACAAAACCACCCGACCCGCGGATCTCCAGCTGGCGGATGCCCGCGATATCCATCGAAAAGGCCACACGATCACGTAATTGATCCACCGCTGTCGGCACAAAATTCTGCAACGCTTTGGAGATGGTGAATATATCCTCCCCGTCGCCTTCCTTTATATACAGCATATCACCGAGCGACCCTTCCCTGCCCACCAGCCAAACATGCTCTCCACGGTTGTCGACCGCCTTGATGCGCAGGGAGGGATATGCAAAGCCATATTCGGCATCGTCGAACCCACGAACCTTAAGCTGCTCTGCCGTAATGGTGGTTCCCTTCCCGAGGGAATTGAGTCCCGCCACCACGCGATGCACCAGCGCAATATCCGCACGTCCAAGCCCCTGATCGGGGGCACCCGTCATCCACACCCCGTTTTCCTTCACGCATTCGACCACCAGGTTGGTGTATTGGAACTCAATCGAGACCAACGTCCCAACATCCAGATCGAACAGCTTGACCCGGCGGTATTCCTTGGACGGCACGTTGGAGCGCCAGGTTTGCTGCAACCAGATAAAGGCACCCAGCACCAGGATACTGATTAATAGAACAAGTGATGAACGACCCTTCATAAATCCAAACCTTATTTTCTTCTCCGGGCCCACACCAGCAGGCCTCCCGCCACGGCCAACATCGGTATGCCTGCCACGTTGATCCAAAAGAGGTTGCCAAGCTGCTTGCGGGTGAGGCTTAGCTTGATTTCCTCGATGGGCTTCGGCGCAATCGCCATCAACTCCTCGCGATCCAGCAGCCAGTTCATGGCACTCATGAATAAATCCTGATCCCCGCCCGCCAGAGCCCCATTGCTTATAAAGTCGGAATCGCCAAACACCACCATCCGCGAGGGCTGGATCTGCACATCGAGCATCTTCTGCGGGGCACCGCGCTCAACCGCCACCGCCAAGGAAAACGATCCGCGCAAGTCCCCCGTATCCTCGTCATACTTGGGCGACATGTCATCCACCTGTGTTTCCGACCAACTCTTCTCGGACGTCATGGCCAGCTGGGTCACAGTGGGCCGATCATCATCCCCGCCCGTGCCACCCTCGGCCAGCAAGGGTTCAACCGACCGCGGCAGGTGGAAACGCGCGCCGGAATCGCCCATCCGCATCGTGATGGGATGCTCATAGTAGGTGCGCACGTAGACATCGCTTCCCTTGAGCGTGTTTTCCGGATCCAATACAAAATCATTGCGAAGGCCAACGCCCCAACGCCGCAGCATCGGCTCCAGACCGGTCTCCTTCAGCGCATCGAGCAGGATCATCACCCGGCCACTCCGGCGGAGATAGTCCTCAACCATATCGGCCTCGGTCGCACTCATTGCCTTGTCGGGACCGGCAATGACCAAAGCCGCGGCATCCTCGGGAATCTGTTTTTCCCCCGTCAGCAATAGCTCCTTCAACTCGAGGTTGTCCCTAACCAACGCGGTTCCAATCCGTGAATAGCCGGAAACCTGGTCGAATTCGGTCACGCGCTTCTCGCCATGGCCGACCAGGAAATAAACCATCGGGGTCTTGCCTTGGATCAGCCCTTGGATCGCACTCGAAAAGGCCTGCTCCCCCTTGAAGGCGAAGAAGATCGGATCCCTGTGTCCCTTGACCATCTTGATATCGGCGAGATCGTTCTGCTTCACGATCTTGCTTTTTCCATCCACATCGAAGACCACCACCTGCGCTTCGGTCAACCCATATTGCTTCGCAAGCTTTTCGGTTCGAGCCAGATCGCGCGCGGGATCCACCCATTCAACATGGATGTTCCTAGAATGGTATTGGTATTCCTCCAGCAGGTTTTCGATATCAAGGTAGAGCTTGTGCTCCTCCTGGAAGAACACGATCACATCCACCCGATGCTCCAGCCCCTTCAGCAGGCTGGTGGTTTTATCCGATAGCGAGTAGTATTTCCGTCCGCTGAGATCGACGCGAACCGGGTTGGTTAGCACAATCCAGTTGACCAGCAACACCACGACCAGCGCAAGCACCAGAGAAACGGCCTTGTTCAAGTTGGATAGAATTCGTTTCATTTAAATAGGTTCCACTATTGAAAAAACCATTGGAAGCATGCCTATGTCCGCTTGGACTCAACCACCCGGATCGCTGCAAACAAAACCCAAGCCGTACCGGCAAGATAGAACACCACCGTACGGCCATCCACAATGCCTCTTGAAAAATCCAGCAAGTGGGCGTACGACGAAAAATATTGCCCCACAATGCGTGCCGAGGGGTTTGGTGAAGTATAGGCCAAAAACAACATCGAGAAAAACATGATGGACAGGAGGGCAAAGCCGGAAATCGCTGCAACAATCTGATTCGATGTCAGGCTAGACATGAGTAGACCGATGGCAATGTATAGCCCACCCACCAGCGTAACGCCCAAGAAACCTGCACGCATGGCGCCTAAATCAGGAAATTGAACAGTCCCGACAGGACTGAGGTGTTGCAGAACAACCGTATAAACCACCACAGGCAGCCAGAGCACGGCGAAGAAGACCAGCGATCCGGCAAACTTGGCAGCCACAAGGTCAACCGCCGTTAGCGGAGTAGTCAACAGCGACTCCAATGTGCCCAGCTTTCGCTCTTCCGCAAACAACCTCATCGTGATCAACGGAACGATTACCAGCAGGCTAAAGCCGATCAATCCACCGAACATCTGTTGCTGCGCCACCGTCAGCGACTCCCCGTCCGCCAACTGGATAAGCAACCACCAGAAGTTAAGTCCGGTCAAGACCCAGAAGAAGAACATTACCACAAAGGCGATCGGCGAGAGGAAGCAAGTCTGCACCTCCTTTTTGAACAGGCTTAAAAACATACTCACTGCACCACCCCCTGGTTCTGGGTAATCCGAACGAAGGTGTCCTCCAGCGAATGCTCCTGCTCGGACAGCTCGCGCAACACCCATCCTTCGGTCACCGCAAGATTAAACAGCTCCTCGCGCATCTCGGAAGAATCCGCCTCGATTTCAATCCAGAGCCAGCCCTCGTTCAGCTCGCTGCAATTGCGGACATCCACTCCCGCCATGGCATCGATTTTAACCATGGCCTCCTCCTTGCCGACCTTCACTTCCATTTCAATCACGGCACAGGCATGAAGCTTTTTGTGGAGGTTTTCCTCCGTATCGGCGGCGACGATCTTTCCTTCGTTGATAATCAGGATGCGCTCGCAGATCGCCTCCACCTCCGGCAGAATATGGGTGCACAGCAGAATCGTGTGCTTTTCGGCGAGGCTTTTGATCAACTCCCGCACCTGGCGGATCTGGTAGGGATCCAACCCGACGGTCGGTTCGTCGAGGATCAGCAGGTCGGGGTCGTGCACCAGACTATCAGCCAGTCCAACACGTTGCCGGTAGCCTTTCGAAAGCTGGCCAATGATGCGCTTGCCGACATCCGTCAAGCCGCACTGCTCCTTCACCTCGTTGATCTTTGCCTTGCGGGAAGGGGATTTGACGCCTTTGAGCTCCGCGCGGAAGCGCAGATATTCATCGACGCGCATTTCCGGATAGAGCGGGCAGTTTTCCGGCAGATAGCCAATGCGCCGCCGAATCTCCAGCGGATGCTCGACGATGTCAAAGCCCGCCACTTCGATCTTCCCGGAATTCATTGGAAGATAGCCCGTCAACATGCGCATGGTGGTGGTCTTTCCCGCCCCGTTTGGACCGAGAAACCCAACAATTTCACCCCGAGCAACCTCAAACGAAATATTATCCACCGCCAATCGCGCCGGGTATTTTTTCGTTACCCCAGAAACCTTGATCATATTGAAATCCGTTGAATTAAACGCCGCATTATGCCCGAACCCTTACCCGAGTCAAGCCGCCCGAAACGGGATATCCCCCGGTTCGACCAAAAAAAACGGGGGATGTCCTGCCTGGAATAGTGGTTTAGTCAGTCCTGTCGAACACCCATTTCTTTCAATGCTTCTTTCATCTCTGAAATCCCATCCAGATCTTGGGCCAGGAGGATGACTGCAAAATCGCCTGTTTCCGGCAAGGCATCGCAGTTGAAGGGGAAAACGGAATTTAATTTATGGCCGTCGTAGAGGAGGGGCTGCATGCGTTCGGCGAGTTCAAGAAAGGTACATGCGGCGGTCTTGATCTTTATGAATTTCCAGTATGGAACGGGGGATGTCAATTTCTCAATGTTGTCGACAATCATGCCCACATAAGAGGATCCATTGAAACGAGCGTTGTTTTCGATGGGGAATATCCCCTCCTCCGCCACAATATAATCGATACCGGCCACCCCTCTATATCCGGACTCAGCCATGTGGTTCACGATTTTTTCAGAGGTCTCCGTGATATAGTTCCAAACCTCCGGTGCAACCGCGAGTCCCTTGAGGGTGCCGACATGGATCATGCCTCGTTCGCATAGTTGATCGCGCATGCCAAGATGGGTGATTTCCCCATCTCGTCCGATGGCCCATTGATCGTTCGGGGAAGAGCTCACCTTCAGGAAGGGCTCAATAATGACCACCTTTTCGCCGCTGTCCGCTATTTCCTGATACAAGCGAGGAAGACCACTGCCGTCTGTTTTATACAGCGACAGGCCGGCTTCACCCAGCGTGCCACGGATAATCACCGTTTTGTAGGTGGACAGATATCCGTTGACGATCTCTTCCATTTCAAGGTAGTTCCCCCTATTTTCAGGAAACATTCCGAATGAATTCCCTTCAACAACCGGAATGCCCAATTGCTGGCAGGTCGTCTTGAACAGCGCCTTGTCATTGTATTTCAAGGTATCCGATTCGGAGGCTCCGAAAAGATGTGCACCCAGCGATTCTGCGGCTGCCGCTTCCTGCGCCCCGGAAAACCAAGGGACGTATACCGGTTTTCTGCCGGTTTTCCGAATGACTTCCTTGATGGGTTCGGGATTATCAGCGATGAGTTCCGAGAGCGTCATCTCCTTTGACCGAGCCTTATACTGAACGACATGGCCAGGACCCAAGCCATGTGATTGCAACCAGCTGTGATACCCACGGTCCAACTCCCCATGCAAAACCACCAGATCATCCCGGCTGGCAGCCGGGAGGGCGCGGTCGCATTTTGAACTGACCGATCCATCGCGGCGCGGGAACTGCGAGAAATTATCGGCTCCATACACAAGCAGTTCTTTGTCGCAGCGGGATATGCACGTCTTGAGGGGGTGGTATGTATTCATTAGCTCTCTCGGTAGATTATAAAAAAACAATTAAACTAGCAGGCTGTCGGACTTAGAGCTGAAATCTGAAAAAACGATGGAAACTACCCAATCAACGGGGTGTAGAATTAAAATTTCCAAATCTCAGTCGCTCATGAAAAAATCTATGCGATTCTCGACACCTTTATTTTCTAAGTCCGACACACTGCTAGGCTCTACTGCATCCAACCGTAGACAACGGTCAGGATCAGCGTGTAGACGATCAGGACATAAAACCATTTCCCGGCAAATTTCGGCGTTCGTATTGGAGCCAGGTTAAACACCAGAAGCCCCATTAACAGTGCATAAAGGATGATAGAGAAAACGGCATGGCCAAACAACCGTTCGAACAGGAACACAAAAGCCAGAATGATAATATTATTATCCAAGGCCAGCCCCATGTAGGTCTTGCCGTCCAGCAGTCCAAAAACATTGAAATAGCTCAATCGAATGGCGCTGCTTGCGACAACAAGAAATGCCCCCGGCAGGAACCATGGATTGAAGTGCCCGTAGCTGAGGAGGAAAACCGCGGGGAATACCCCGAAACTAACGATATCAATCAGGGAATCCAGCTGCCCCCCAAAAGACCGTTGGCCATCGGTTCGCCCCTTCATTTTCCGGGCAATGATCCCGTCGCCCCAGTCGAATAAAACCGCCCACAGGACGCCAATCATCGCAAGAGGGAAACGGCCCAAAATAGCGAAGTAGATACCCAGCACGGCGCAGAGCAGCCCGGCGAGCGAACAGATGTTGGGAAGATCCCCGGCAAAGGAAAGCATGGTGGACTGATGGGGTTGTTGTGGTTTGGAACTTGCCATTTTCTTTATGCTGCTCCGTTTCCCAAGCCCATCACATCAATCAACGCATCAACCAGATTGCAGTTTTCGACTTCGGTACGACTGGCAATCCGAAGATAGCGATCGGCATCCGGCTGGGTTTTCCCTGCGCAATCCTTGATATACATGTTATGCTTGATAAACAGTTTTTCCACAATTCCAGGCGCGTGTTGCACGCCATCGGGCAGGCGGCAGAAAATGTAGTTCGCATCCGGCTTGTAAACCGTCATCCCCTCGATAGCGCAAAGTTTTTCGTACAGGCGATCCCGATCGGTTCGGACGCGTTTGCAACTGTTGATGAACTCCTGTTTGTAATCGGGAAGAATCCGCAGGAATTCTTCCGCAAATCCGTTAATGTTCCAAATATGAACGCCGTTTCTCACCGCTTCCGCAAATTCGGAATTGGCCGTCAACATATAGCCGATCCGTAGCCCGCAGATCCCGTAGGCCTTGCTCATGCTTTTGAAAATCACCAGATTCGGGTAGCGGTCGAGGTCTGTTTCCAAACTGGTTTGCTCCGGGTTCGCTGCAAAATCCAAGAAGGATTCATCCACAATCAGCATGCAGCCGTGCGTCTCCAGTTTTTTTGCAAGCCGAACCAGATCGGGTTTCGGGACCAACATCGAGGTCGGATTATTCGGCGTTACCACCACCGCCACATCCGCGTTGACCCGTAGCGCCTCGACCGCAAACTTATCGACATCCAACTGGAACGAGGGGAATTCAAGCGGGAATTCGACCACCTGTCCGGACGGCGCCGCATTGGCATATTCATTGAACGAAGGAACCGGAACGATCAACTTGCCCGCCAAGCGGCCGGATACGATCTTGATCAGTTCCGCCGCCCCGTTGCCCACGACAATCCGTTCAGCAGGTTGATCGATAATCCGACCGACCAGCCCAGCCAGGGCATCTTGCGCCATCGGATAATTCAGCACCAGATCGTGGATTTGAGCTTTGAGCTTTGTAAAGACCGCCTCCGGCGGAAAATACAGATTATAAAGATAGGCGTGATCGATGAAACCATGCCGGTAATACCCCCCATGCTGGCCCGAGATGAATTCGTATTTTTCGGATTGCGTCTTGTAATTATGCGGTTGCACTGAGCAATGCCCCGTTTAAATAATCCACAGGCAAAAAAGAGGTCGTTTTCGCAGGCGCAGGCGTCCCCGGTGAAAATAGTTTTTCCGCCTTCGCCAGATCTCCGACATTGTCTATTTCGTACCATGGCTTTCCGTCAAAAGAGACCATCTCGAAAGCGAGGCTTCCATCCGCAACCATTTCCGAAAACACGGTTTCATAATATCCGTTAACCTTGCCTTCTGAAATATGCCAATCCAACCTCTTTACAATTGCCCCCCAAGAGGAGTGTGAAATGCTGTAGATATTAACGGTTTTATATTTGATCTCGCCAAAGGAGTCGGTGTTGCCCGCCAAGAATGCCTTGACCTGCCGGCCGCGGTTGACCGTAACACAGGTTCCATCCATCCATGGTTGCATCCTTGCAACGGCAATCCGATCCGGATGCAACATGCCACTCAGCAGTGATTCATCGAAAACAAGATCGCTTTCGAGCAGCAAAAAGGGTTCGTTGATCACCTCACGTGCCATCCAGAGTGAATAGATATTGTTGGTGGTCTTGTACAACGGACTAAAAACATAATCGACTGCGATGCCACCCACCCGGTTCCCCAGAAACTCTCGAATATGCTCTTCCATGTATCCTGTGATCACCACCAAGCGTTTGAAGCCTTGCCTATCCAAACCGGAGACCATCCGTTCGAGGATTGACCGCCCGTTCACCAAGGTCAGGCATTTGGGCGCATTCTGCGTCAAGGGATACAGGCGACTACCGGTTCCGGCGGCAAGAAGCACTGCCGTGGTCACGCGTTCTTTATGGTCGTAGCGATATTTCAAATTCACATCCTTAAAGATTAGAAGATTAGAGTTCGGGCAAGAAGCTTATTGCCCTGCGACAGAAACAATTGGCGAACTTCTCAAAATAACAGATGAATATCAATAACAAACCAACCCAAACTCAACCTCCCATTTGGTGGCAAGGGGATCCATCATTCGGATTCTGACCGGCACAATATCAAAGGCAGAGGTGGAGATCAACGAGCGGTTCAAACGCGGTCGTTTCCGCAAGGGCTGGCATCGCACCCCTATCCGTTCAGGATTTCCTCGACGGCATCCATGAATTGGAACATTTCCGGAGCGGTGCCAATGGTGACGCGCAGATAGTCCTTCGTGCACCCGTCGTTTTCGAAATAGCGGACAAGGATGTTTTTCTTGCGCAATTCTTCGAACAGCGATTTTGGGCGAAGCCCCAGCGGCTTCACCCACAGGAAGTTGGTCTGCGAATCGCAAACCTCGAACCCCAGCTCCGAAAGCTTGTCCGCCACCCGCTTGCGTGTTTCGACAATCGCCTGCACGTTGGCCTTCATCGTGCCCTGGTCGAGGATGGCCACGCGGGCGATCTCCTGCGTGAGATAGCTGACGTTGTACGAATCCTTGATCTTATGCAGCGCACCAATAAGTTCCTTGTTCCCGACGCAATAGCCCAGCCGAATGCCCGCCAGCGAATAGGATTTCGAAAGGGTCCGCGCCACCAGCACATTGTTATTCGCCAGCGCCAAATCCATGCAGTTTTCCTTGGCGAAGTCCGCATAGGCTTCGTCGACCAGCACCACCCCGTCAAAACCCGTTGCAAACGACTCCACGTCTATCTTGGAATATTGCAGACTCGTCGGCGCGTTCGGGTTTGCCATGAAAAAGAGCGAGGCGGAATAATCCTCTAACGTCGGCCAGCCAAAACCAACATTCAACGCAACCGGCTTTTTTTCCACATCCTCAATATCGGCCAAGATAGGATAAAGCGAATACGACGGTTCAAAATAGCCCACCGAACCCTCACGCTCGACAAACGCGCGGATGCACAGCGCCAACACCTCGTCCGACCCGTTACCCACAAAGACATTTTCAATCTCGCAGCCGTGCAGCTCCGCAATCACCTTCCGCAGTTCCATGCAGACCGGATCGGGATAGCGCGACAACGCCGCAATGTCCACCATACTCAAAATATCCTGCACATCCGCCGACGGCAGATACGGATTCTCGTTCGTGTTCAACTTAACGATGTCATCGCTCTTCGGCTGTTCGCCCGGAACATACCCCGACATCGCCCGCACCGATTTTCTAATTAAATTTTTCATAGTTTTTCCTGTTACGTACTGCGTATAAAAGCCTGCTTTTGCGACTGCAAAGCGGCGTCGCCCGTTGGTTGCCGCCGCACTCCAGAACGTTGCCTTTCACTCAAACCGAATACTGGCTGAGCGGGCGTGGCCGTCGAGGGTTTCGACGCGGCCGAATGCTTCGACCACGGGGAGGGTTTCCTCTAGGTCTTCCTTGGTGAATTGGATCAGACTAACACGTCGGCGAAAATCCTCCACCGTCAGTCCGGAGAAATAGGCCGCCGTCCCGCCGGTCGGCAAAACGTGGCTCGGTCCCGCCGCAAAGTCGCCCACCGACTCCGGCGTCCATTCACCGATAAACAGCGCTCCCGCATTCACAACTTTATCCACCCACGGCTCCGGATTCTTCACGATCAACTCCATGTGTTCCGGGGCAAACAGATTGCACAGCTTCATGCCGTCGCTCATGTTTTTCACGACGACGAGCAGCATTCCTTTTTCCAGCACCAAGGCAACCGGCTCCGCCCGCGACAACATTTCCGCCTGCTTGAGCACCTCGGCACGGACAGCTTCCGCCTGCTTTTGCGAGGTGGTCACCAGCAATGCCTTTTCCGAGCCCGTCCCGTGCTCCGCCTGCGAGAGCAGGTCGGCCGCAACGTGCGCCGGATTTGCCGACGAATCGCACAGCACCGCAATCTCGCTCGGTCCCGCCACCATATCGAGTGCAACATCGCCATAGACCTGCCGCTTCGCAGCCGTTACATACGGACCGCCCGGCCCGACGATTTTCCGCACCTTGGCAATGCTCTTCGTTCCGTAGGCCATCGCGCCGATTGCCTGTATCCCGCCGATCTTGTAGATCTCCGTCGCCCCGGCCAGATCAAGCGCATAGATAATGTATGGATTCAACTTGCCATCCGCATCGCCCGGCGAGCAGGCCACCAACTCCTTCACGCCCGCCACCTGCGCCAGCGTCAGCGTCATCAGGGCAGTGGACGCCAGCGGCGCGGCACCGCCGGGAATGTAGGCGCCCACGCGGTCGAAGGGCACAAACCTTTCGCCGAGCATGCCGCCCTTCGGCGTGGCCATTTTCCAATCATCGCGCAGGCCGTTCCTTGAAAAGGCCACAATGCGCTTGTGCGCCTCCTGCGCCGCCTTCTTGAAATCCGGATCGACCGCCTTTTTCGCTTCGGCGATTTCTTCCGGCGATACGCGAATACGGCGCGTTGAAATATTCGATCCATCGAAACGGCGCGCGCATTCGATCACGGCCTTGTCGCCAAACTCGCGGATATCCGCCAGCACGGTCGCGGCCACCTGCATCGCCTGCTCCTCCACCGCTGGACGCAGCAGGAAGTTTTCGACCTTCTTGTGTTTCTTGTCCGTGCCCCACTTGGTGATGGGTGCCAAATTCTCGCTCATATCAAACTCCTCCACTTCCAAAGGCTGGAAAACCTACCCTGCAAACGCTCAGTTTTCAAATTTCAAATTTGCCTCTTCCTACAGTCGTTGCCGTCGTTCCTCCAGCCTCGGTGAAATTTTCGCTTCGCCCAAGCGCGTCAGGTTTCAGCATCATTTCCCAATGCAAAACCGCGAGAAAATATTGTCCAGCAGATCTTCGTGATACTCCCGCCCCGTCACCTGTCCGATAAATTCCAGTGCCGACCGCAGGTGCTCGGCGGCAAGCACGGCGTTTTCCTCGATGTTTTCGTTCAGGTACTCACGCGCCTGCCGCGCCTCCTTGTGCGACCGAATCAAGAGATTGCGGTGGCGCTCGGAAATCACCGCATGCGGCGGGGCGTGCAGATCAGCCCCTTTCTCCAAGGCATCGGCCATCGCCCGCTTGAGTTCTTCCACTCCAACGCCATTCACCAGGCTCGCTTCGATGCCCTGAACGCCAACAACCTCCTTGCTCTGGTCGATCTTATTCAAAACGACCACGCTCTTGGTCGGATCCAGTTTATCGAGCCGCACGCGATCCTCTTCGTGCAACGGTTGCGAGGCATCGATCAGATAGACGGCCAGATGCGCTTCCCTGCTGTGCGCCTCCGCGCGCCGAACACCCTCGGCCTCGATCTCGCAGTCGGTTTCGCGCAGCCCGGCGGTATCGACGATGCGCAACGGAATGCCGTCGAGCACAAACCCCTCTTCGATCGTATCGCGCGTCGTTCCCGCCGTGCTCGAAACAATTGCGCGGTCAAAACCGAGCAACGCATTGAGTAGCGTCGACTTTCCAGCATTGGGGCGACCCAGAATCACCACGCGCGCACCCTCGCGCAGCAGACGGCCTTCGTCCCAGGTGTCGAGCAATTTGTCCAAGGCCTGAAAGGTGGTATCCAGCAGCTCGGCAATTCCGGAAAACACTTCATCCGGCAGCTCGTCCTCCACAAAGTCAAGGGTGGTTTCCAGATTGGCGGCCACTTCGAGGAAAGCTTCGTAGATGGCGTCGAATTGCTTGCTCAGCCTGCCTTCCATCTGTTCCATGGCGGCGGAAGCAGCGCGGTCGGAGCGCGCGCGGACCAGGTCGAAGATTCCCTCCGCCTGTACCAGGTCGATCCGCCCGTTCAAAAAGGCCCGTTTGGTAAATTCGCCCGGCTCGGCCATGCGCGCGCCAGCGTCGAGCGCACGGCGCAGGATACGGCGCATGCCGACGGCTCCGCCGTGTCCTTGGATCTCAACCACATCCTCGCAGGTGTAGCTTTTCGGCGCGCACATCACCAAAGCCAGCCCGGTGTCGATTTCCGATCCATCCGCCGCGACCACCTTGCCGTAGGCAAACGTGCCATGCCCGCGCTCCGAAACCGGGATCCCGTCCAGCGCCTGGAAAAGTGCATCGGAAATAGTCCAAACCTTCGGCCCCGAAATGCGGACGATCCCCACCCCGCCCTCGCCGGGCGGCGTCGCAATCGCCGCAATCGTATCTGGATCATAAAGAGACATGCGCGGGATAATAGCCGTTTCGACCTATTGGAAAAGCAGAAACGACCTTCGTACGGGAATATCCCAACAAATCATTTTGCTTTCGATCGAAGGCTCCATATAGTCGGTGGGCATGACGCATTATATCCACAACATTAACCCGATCGTGATCCAGCTGGGCGGGCCGCTGGCGGTGCGCTGGTACGGACTCTCCTATCTGCTGGGCTTCATTGCGGCCATCCTGCTGCTGCGTCGCTGGTCGAAAAAGGGCGAGTTCCAAGTGCCTGTGGCCGAAGTGAGCAACTTTGTGGTGATGCTCGCCTTCTTCGGGGTCTTCATCGGCGGGCGGCTGGGCTATGTCCTGCTCTACGGTTTCGACTCGTTCCTGAAAGACCCGCTCTATGCCTTCCGGGTTTGGGAAGGCGGCATGGCCAGCCACGGCGGGCTCGTCGGCGTGATCCTCTTCATGCTGTGGTATGCAAAAAAACACGGGCATTCGTTCTGGAACCTGACCGACAACATGGCCTGCACGGCATCATTGGGGTTCGCCTTCGGACGGCTCGCCAACTTTATCAACGGCGAACTGTGGGGACGAGTCACCAACGTTAAATGGGGTATGGTTTTCCCGCAAGAACTCGGCCTCCACCATGGCCAATACGATCTACCCATGATTGAAAAAATGGTCGAGGCCGGCGAACTGCTGCCGCGACACCCGTCGCAGCTCTACCAAGCGTTCGGCGAAGGCTTCCTCGTTTTCGGAATCATGCTGTTGCTGCGCCGCACGGCGTGGGGAAAACGCTCCGGCGCGTTGAGCGCCTGCTACCTCGTGCTCTATGCCCTCGCCCGCATCGGCATGGAATTCTTCCGAGAACCCGACAGCACCGTCTACTTGGAATGGCTCACCAAAGGCCAGCTCTACTCCGCACTCATGATTCTCGGCGCACTCGCGATTGCCTGGAAAATGAAACTATGCAGGCACCAAGGACTAAGCACCAAGCACTAAGCACTAAGCACCAAGGACTGAATTCATGAAAAAACAATACAAGGCTCTATCATTACTTTCCGGCGGGCTCGACAGCCAACTCGCGATTTGCGTGCTGCTCGAACAGGGAATCCATGTGGAGGCCATCACCTACCGCAGCCCCTTCTTCGGCACCGAAAAAGGCGAACAGGCCGCAAAAGCCCTTGGCGTGAAGCACCACATTATCGACTTTACCGAAGATATCCTCGAACAGGTTCAACACCCAGCGCACGGCCTCGGAAAGGCGATGAACCCCTGCATCGACTGCCATACCCACATGATTATGCGCGCGGGCGAGCTACTTGAAAAATGGGGATTCGACTTTATCGCCACCGGCGAGGTGCTCGCGCAACGGCCGATGTCGCAGAACAAGCAGAGCCTCGGCGTGGTAGCGCGTTGCTCGAAATACGAAGACCTGCTGGTGCGCCCGCTCAGCGCCTCCCTGATCGAACCCACCAAGCCCATCCGCGAGGGCTGGATTGACGTCTCCAGGCTACCCGCCTTTTCCGGCCGGAACCGCACCCCGCAGATGAAGCTTGCCGAACATTTTGGTCTCAAGGACTACCCCGCCCCCGCCGGCGGCTGCCTGCTCACCGAAAAGCGCTTTGGAAACAAGCTCAAGGATCTGCTCGACCATGAGGGACCGGACACCGACCGCACCAACGTCTGGCTGCTGAAGACCGGTCGCCACTTGCGGCTGGCCGACGACATCAAGATTATCGTCGGCTCCGACGAAGCCGACAATGATTTGCTGGAAGCAAAGGCGCATCCCGACGACCTGCGCATCATCTGCCCCGACGTTCCGACCCCGACGGTTATTGCGCCATCGACGATCAGCGAAGGACAGCTCCAAACCGCCGCTGAAATTTGCGCGCGCTATGCCAAAACGCCCGCCGACGAACCGGTCAAGGTGAAGATCACCAAAGGTTCCGAGTCGCGCACCATCAGCGTGGTTCCGATGCATCCGGACGATGTCGTTCAGTTTATGGTTGTGAGCTGAACAATAGAGCGGTTGCTATCCGAACCTCTGACCCGGTTCCCCCTTCATTGAGACCTAAAGGAGTGGAGCGACTTTAAAGCCGACATAAAATGACGGAGCGAAGCGGCAACCTCTATCCAACTTCATATTTAACAGGTTGGCACCGCCAATGCTGTTGGTTGGCGCGTGGGTTCATTCTATCCAAATCTAGAAGTATAATATTGAGAAGATAATAGCTTCAGCACACAGACAATCAGCGGGATAAGAATAATTTGAAAAATCCCTCTCCACCCCCCCCGTATCTTGATGAAAGAATCGGAAGCAAAAAACAGAGCCAAAGAAATCACACTACACACAGCTCCGAGCATAACCCCTTCTGCTACCACGCTTGCCGAGGAACCTGTAATTGCTTGTTGAACAGGAACAAAAACAAACCCCCATATCATCGAAGAAATGATTATGTATACAGACTTCATATCTCCCCCTTACTCGAGCAAATCGTTAATTGTATTATATTCCCATTCGTACAGGGTCAAAATGCCAGGAACCCCCGGAGTAGCAAATTCAGACTCATAGATGAACTGTGCTGCTGGACTAGACAATATGGTTCCAACAGGAACTACCACTGGAGCACTTAAAGCTCCCTGAACAACAAGCGGGCCGCCAATAGGGGCGAAGGCGATTCCTAGTTTTTCGGCAGTCGAACGCTCATCTAGCCAATTAACCGTATTATACCCCCATCGCTCCCAGGACTGGCTACATTCGATTGTAGCCACGCATTTGCACGGGATCCCTGTTCGCCAACGGGATTACGGATATTTTGATCCGCAAAGCTTTCAAACTGGTCTGAGCCCTTTTGAAACTGCCCCGTCAACCAATTCATTCCGCTATCCAGCGCACCACCGATGCCTTGGCTCCAGAAACTTTGGCTTTCCAACCCACTCAATCCATACGGATCAACAAACCACAACGGGTTGCGGTTTGCCATGGCATAAACGTTCACACCTCCATCGATGCCAAGCGGGTCTGCTGAGATGAAACGCTTCATCTTGCTGGAGTAGGCACGATACAGTGTGAGGTGCAGGTCGGTATTGGAATCGTAGTAGACTCCGTATCCTCCCAGCCATTGGAAGGGCGTATCGGAACTTCCTGCATGTCCCTGATGCCGTGCATAGCCGTAGGGCATATATGCGAATTCATCCGTGACCACTCCGTCTTCCTTCGTCAACGCAAGCGTACTGCCCAGTTCATCACTGTGGTAGTATCTGGTCGTGCCGTCCGCCTCGATGTGACAGAGAAGCTGCGAGCCACTCCACACATAGTAGCGGGCTACCGTTCCGCTGGAATCGGTTTCAGCGAGGGGGCGTTTCAGGCCATCGGTGTAGTCCACCACGAAATAATTGGTGGTCGTTCCGCTGACACGACCAACCCGAGCACCGGATGCGTCGTAGAGATACTCAATATCGGCGGACAACGAAACGGATTCCAAACGGTCGGCATAGTCGTAGCCATACTGGGTTTCTGGGGTCCCGTCTTCAGATGTTTGGAACAGTCCGCCATTGTCGCTATAGGTGTGCGAGACATTGAACTCATTGATTCCCTGTTGTACCCATTCGCCAGTCAACTGGTCGGCATCATTGTGGGTCTTGATACGGCGACCTGTTTCGGGAGCGGTTGGCTTTAGCCCTGCATCGATGAGTTCGGTTTCCTTGAAGCCAAGCACATTGCGCTGGATGGTTCGATCTATGAACGAGCCATGTTGGATGCTGGTGATGTGACCTTCGGCATCGTGGCCAAATGTGGAGTTCACTCCGTTGGGATATGAAATACCATCCAAGCGGTTGGCGGTATCGTACCCGAAGGAAATGGTTTTCGTGTTATTCGTGTATTTCGTGGTTACACTTTTCAGCCGGTTGTCGGCACCGTATTCATAGCCCACGGTCAGGCCGCCGGGATAGACGATGTTGGTGCGGTTGCCGTTCAAATCGTATTGGTAGCCGACAACCGAGGTTGCAGAAGCCACCGTTTGGGTTGAGGCGACCAGACGGTTCATTTCATCGTAGCCGAACGTGGAGGAGGAAAGCGACGGGGACGTCGCTTCTACGATATTTCCGTTCGGATCATGATCAAATGTTGCGACTTCGACACTCTGGTTGGTGACGGCAACCAAACGATTCAGATTATCATATCCGTACTGCGTCAGCTTGGTATCGGCGGTACGTTTCCATTCTAAGCTTCCGGCATCGGTGTAGCCAAAGCTTGTGACTTTATCGATGGCGTTGGTGATGGAAGTCACGCGGCCTTGGGCATCGACTCCGAAGGTGGTGGGTTTGAATTCGGCGTTCCAGAAGTGGGTGCGGTTGCCTAAATCATCGAATCCGTATTCTTCGTAGTTGCCGGAAGGGCGGAAGGTTTTCTTCACCCGACCCAGCTCATCATATTCTGTTTTCCAATCCTTGTCGGCAGCGTTAACGCTATTCGTTACTCGATTCAGGTGGTCGTATTGGGATTCAATTTGAGACAATGAGGTTTCAACGGACGTGTTGCGCCCAAGGTTATCAAATACATTATCCGTCCACAGACTCAACCCATCTGGATCAATCACGGAGTTGGTCAGATTGCCGATGATATTGAACTGATTGGTCACGGAAGCGTATACAGATTTAAGAGCAACCGTCTGGCCGACTTCATTGAGCGTATTGGTTGCCCAGTTTCCTTCGGCATCACGGGCATATACGAGGCGGTCGGCGGTGTCGTAAAGATTGGTCGTGCTTCCAGTGTTTGGAAGAACTACGCCAGCTTGCTTGTAGGCATCCGTCCAGTAGAAGCGTGTAGTCTCGTCCCGGCCATCAACCGTGGTTTTGAGTAAGCCGTTCTTCCAATAGGTCTGGCCTGTGCTGAATTCATCTGCCGTGCTCTTGGCATAGGTGGTGCCGATTTGAAGCCGCCGGTCATCATAATTAAATTCAGTGGTTTTGCCGTCCACTGTTCTCGACTTAATATTGCCCTGGATGTCGAAAACCGTAACTACATCGCCAGCATCGGTAGAGGTTATGGTTTTCGGATGTCCGTACTGGCTGTTGGAATCATAATTATAGGTGGTGACCCGCTTGCCGTTGCCTTCGGAAACCTGCTCAACGAGTCCATCCGAGTTGTAGTTGTAGTCGGTTAGTCTCGCCAGAGACGTCCCCTTAGCGACGGTTACGGTATCCACCTTGTGTTCGATAGTATATGTGTATTCAGAGATGGTTTGCTCGGCAGTGCCAACGGCGTTGGTGGTAAAGCGCAGATGGTGTTCCAAATCATATCCAAATGTGCTGGCCACTTGTTCAGGCAATCCAACCGCATTGGTGGTGCTCAATATGTTGTGGTCGATATCATACACCATGGCATTGGTGACCCCCGCAGGACTGACCGATTCCACGACGTGGTTCTGGCCGTCGAAGATGCTATAGCTTCTCGCTCCGTTGGGCTGTTCGACACTCCAAGTGCGAGCCTTCTCGTCAAGGTAGTAGGCGGTCTGGTTGCCAAGTGGATCTTCGGAGATGCTCTTTGTTCCGGTGAAGTAGAAATCCCAATCGTTCCCGCTGGAGGAAATCTGGTTGGTGACCTGTCCGATAGAGTTGTAGAAGTTCTGGATGGTGGTGACCTGTTCGGGGTCTTTCATCCATTTGACGCGGTGCTCGCTGTCGTAGCCAACGCCCCAATAAAATCCGGCCGCATCCACAAAGTTCGTGAGGTTATTGTTCGTATCGTATTCATAACGAACTTCTCTTGAAGCCGGGCTGTTATCGTACACTCGGGTCAACAGGTCGCCAGTGTACTCAAACGCCATTGTCGGCCCAAAGCTACTCGTCACGGTTTGTAGATTGGTCTGCGTGTTGTAGGCAAAGGTCAATTCGTTGTCATAGGTGTCAATGATCTTGGAGAGGTTGAGGTTGGCATCGAACTCATACGTATTGGCGTTACGTTCCTGCATGACATAGAGACCGTTGGTCTTGGAAAGCGATACCGTCATGCCGAGGGGAGGCGTATAGGAACCATCCGGTTGCTCGATGAAGGTCATGACCTTTTGCCCGATATAGATGGACACGGCGTTGTCCGTTAGTTGATCCACCGCCCATTGAGCGGCTAGCGAAGCAACGAGCCAGCTTTTAGCGGATTGGTCGTTGTTCATGACATCCTCGATAACCTTGCTGGCAATAAGAATAGGGGCCGAGTCCTCCATCGACCTCATCCCTATTCCCGCTTCGTAGATGGAATGCTCCTTGCCATGAATATCAAAGGAGTGGTTCCATCCGTACCCCATCGTTGTTTTACGAAGATGGGACTTCGAACGGTAATGGCGAGACAGGGACAGCCCCAACGGGCCGTCCATACTTAAATCCCTGTGGTCGAATAGATAGGCGCCGGTCACCATATCCACAGGATCGGCGGCGACAGGATTCGAGTCTCCCACGCCCTCTGTCTCCCAGGGTTTATCCAACCAGTAGATCCGCTGCCATTCCAACGGGTCGTTGTTCGTATTGAAACCCCCGTCCAACCCGCCATTGATCATCATGCCGATGGCCATTGTCCCCCCGCTTTGCAACGCATTGATGTAGCCATGTCCCGACCAATCCTGAAGCGTGATATCCCCATATTCCGGCAAGATCAGAATGCTCCCTGCATCGATGGCATCCTGGAATTTCTGAAGTTCTGTTGCGGTATAGTTTTTCAGCTGGGGCTTGACGGTTGTGAAGTTAAGCGAGTGCGCCTTGAATACCTTATGCCCGTTCCTTGATGTGAGAGCCAGCAGCTTGATGGTTGATACAGCATCCACATCCGTACCTTGCAACTGCTCCAACACCCCGTGCTCCATGGCGCTATGCATCAGGGATTCCGTAAGTATTCCTCCCAAGGACACCCCGTCCGACCGTCCAAACTGGGCCTTGATATCAACCCCGAATCCGTCGGCGGTCTGTTGGCACAGGCCAAGACGGTGCTGAAACGGAATAAGGCCTAAATCCACTCGGGTAGCGAGCATGTTGACAAGGGCGGTTTGGTGCATCCATGATGCGGCAATCACATGCAGCGATCTACGCAACAGCTCTTCACCCGATCCGCTTTCCGACTTGTCGGCCAGCTCCTGACGAAAGCAATCCAGTAGCCCGCTGGAAATACTATTCCCGAAAATGACATCAAGGGCATACGTGCCATAGGGTGAGGGCGCATAGGCGGCCTGGTCATCCGCATAGGTTCCACTATTTGCCGTATAGGGATGATCGATTTCCACGACAAGCGACCAAATCCCGTCCACATACTTTCCAATCAATCCAGTATAAATCTCGGAATCTCCCGAGAGGATTTTACCGTATTTCGGATCGGCTCCCAGTTGGAAGGTTATTTGGTTGTCACCCAGCGTGACAGTCGCTGGATGCCAGGAGTTCAGCGTTCCGAGCGGGATATCTAGATAGTGCAGGAAATTCGAATATGCCAGATGTCCCAGCACCTGCGTTGATCCAGTGGGCGGCCTTACCAGATTGTCAAAGCCTGTAATATACTCCGGGACAATTTTTCGATAGTTAATGATATCCTGAAAGCTCCCATTCGGGAAATTCGATTTCATTGAACCCACGAGATTTCCCGTCAGCGTAGTTAAATGCGATCTCAGGGCACTCTCGTTCAATCCCTGTATATCATCGGTTCCGCCTGTTCCGCCAGCGACCGAAAGCAATGCCGTCCGGTCGTAGCCACTCATTAAACCAATGTCCTCGTTGGGCGTGTACACTTCCGGCTTGAATGCGGGATCGAAATCATAGGTTGTCCCATTGATTGTGGCACGAACCCAAATGCGCACGACCTGAATATAGGTGCCCCCATCGGCACAAGGGATGCCTGCTCCATCCAGAACGTTCTTGGCCAAGCTGATATCGGTCGTATTAAGCCATCCGAACAGGTCATAACCTGAGCTTGTAAGAGGATAGATATTCATGGGTCCGAATAAATAATTTGCCTGATATCCACTCGCTCGCAACAACTCCACCATCAAGCATGATTGGTCGGCATCGTTGCCGCTCATATCAAGCAAGGTTCGCTTGGTGCCTTTTAGCCATCCATAGTAGAAATCATAGCTAATATTGTTTCGCACAAATTCATAAATCAACTTGGGGTCATGCTGGAGCATGGCAGCCAGCTCGCTGATTTCATCCGTGACAGGAACCGATGCCGACATCGCCGACATTGTCCCGCTGGATTCTTGGGATGCCAACGGGAATGCCAGAGAGACGGGTTCGCCAGGGGTCAAGTCAGTTAGGTTGGCATATCCCACATCTTCAATCGGGGAAGAAAACACCCAGGCAGGTTCTGTTTGCGCTACAACCGTACTGCATGCTCCAAAGGCAAGAAACACTGTGGCCAGCAGAAACAGTGAACGAATACTCATCTTATAATTGCATTTCATTATCTTCATCCTCAAATCGATTACTTGGCTGAAACTTCTTCTGAAATGTTGTGCGATGCGGTCAGGATGGTTTTCTCGGCCACCTCCGCCCCGCAAAAGAAATCGGTTAGGCGATCATCCTCGTCATAATAATATCGGATCGTCGCAACCGTGCCGGTGTTTGAATTGCCTTGAGACGAGGTTGGATCGGTTCCCTTCTTCTGCTCTTCAAGGTTGCTGAAACCGTCGTTGTCCACATCGCCCAGCGTATTTAGGGCAAGGGGGTTAAAACCATATTGGACAAGCCAGCCGTCCCCGCAACCATCTCCGCTTGTATCCCATAAATCTTCGCGGGTCTTGTGCAAAAATCGTTCTCTGGCCGAAGTCAGGCCGTCAAGATCCTCGTCATACATTGTTCCGGTTACATAAAAACGGGCAGTTTCATTTGTATCCTGGTCGCTAAAGTAGAAGTTTGTGGAGGAGGCTGTCGGGAAATTGGTTTCCAGTTGCCAGTCTGCGACAATCAGGTCGCTACAAAGGAACAGATCCAAGGAGTCGCTATTGAGGTTGCCCAACCACTCCACGAAAACCTCAACGGTTCCATTGCTCTGGCCAATCTCCATTTGAAGCTCAACACCCGAACCCATCGACATCATCGCCATGCCCTCTTCCTCGTACCGCAGGCTACTAGCCTGCTTCGCCAGCAACGCCTCCTCCTCCCGAATGTCGGCGCAAACCTCGGCGAACGAATATGGCGTTAATTCTAGGGAAAGTGCGGTGTGCCAGCTTGAATGAATGG
>CBDVCB010000032.1:0-25900 GCA_965372395.1 uncultured bacterium | reverse complement strand
GGTTCCCGCCGGTCTGGATGGCAGCCAAACGACCATGGGGATTGTTGGCGATTGGCGGAACTTTGACCGAGGACACATTGCTGGAGGCCTATTCGCAGGGAATCTATCCCTTGTATGACAGGCATCCGGTTAAATGGTTTTCATGCAACCCGCGCATGGTGCTTTTCCTTGAAAAAACGAAGTTGGGGACGGGGTTGCGCCCAATCATTCGGTCCGGACGCTACCATGTTACCTTCGACACCGCCTTTGAAGAGGTTGTCCGAGGTTGCAGCGATCGAAAGGGGACGTGGCTGATCCCTGAAAGAATCAACGCCGCCATTGCTTTGCACAAGCGAGGACAAGCCCATTCCGTGGAGGTTTGGAACCGGGAAGGCCGTTTGGTGGGCGGGCTGTTCGGGGTGGGCATGGGGGGCGTTTTTATTGGGGAATCGGCTTTCTCAACGGAAAAGAATGCGATGAAGGTGGCCTTTGCCTACCTGAATTGCCACCTGCAGCACTGGGGATACGAACTGCACGATTCCCAAGCATACAGCAAACATCTTGAATTGATGGGGTTCGAGGAAATCCCTCGCAAGGAGTATGTTCACAGGTTGCGGGAACTGGCCGGCGCGGATATGCGATATGGCAAATGGGTCGTGGATGAACGGTTGGATGTGGACAATTGGATTCCATCTTCACCGGGGAGCCAACCGAACGGCCAGGCAAGGGATCAATAGTCTCTGGATGGGTATCGAAGATGGAAAGGCTGTTTTGAATGGATTTTGATATTAGAGATGGAGCGCCGGTGGTCAGCGTTTGCCTGATCACCTACAACCACGCCTCCCATATCCGCGAGTGCCTGGACGGTATTTTGATGCAGGAGACGAACTTTCCGTTTGAAATCTGCATCGGCGAAGACGATTCGGCCGATGGTACCCGGGAGATTTGTGTCGAGTATGCGGAAAAGCATCCGGATCGGGTCCGGTTGATCCTGCGTTCGCAATCCGAATCTGGCCGGGAAGCGTATGTGGCCCAGGGGAACTATAACTATGTCGAAACGCTGAGGGCATGCCGGGGGAAATATTTTGCCGATGCCGATGGCGACGATGTATGGCTTGATCCGTTGAAACTGCAAAAGCAATTCGATGTGATGGAATCCGATCCTTCCCTGTGCCTGGTTCATTCCGACTGCGCTGTATACGATGAATGTTCCGGCAATATCATATCGCCGCATATTCAGCGAGATCGCAACGTGGACCATGTGGTCGACAGCGACCATTCCCGATTCATGTACGATGTGCTTACAAGCCATTACAAAATCATGACATGCTCCGTTTTCACCCGAAGCTGCGCAGTCTTGGCGGTCATTAACGAAGCACCCGAACTTTTTCGGGAATATGCAAACGGGGACGTCCCCCTGTGGTGCGAACTGACCCGTTACGGTTCTTTCGCCTACATCGATGAACCGTTGGCGATCTACCGGGTACTCGCCGAATCGGTAACGCACTCAAAAGATCCGGCAAAGAGATTGGGCTACTATAACCGGAACGAAGACCTGAAGTTGCATTTGGCGAAGAAGTACGACCTCCCTTTAAAAGAGATACGTCGGCAAAAAATAGAGATATGCAACCGTCTCGCCATGGTTAGTGGCGATGATGCGGAAATCAGGAAGCTCTACCGGGAAGACAGTGCCAGCTTCCCGCTTCGGGAGCGCATGTACTATTGGTTGGCCAAGGTGGAAGTGTTGCGGTTTGCATTGTGCAGGATCTATAAACTCGTTGGTAGCCGTCGCTTGGGCCGGTGCTGATGTATAATGATCAGGCCGTCCCGATGGCTTTTCCTGTTTATATCCCGCTTCTCAGACCTTGATGCAGGCCTGCATGGATCGTAACGCGGTAGGCGATGTTGTAGGGGATGGTGCGGAATCGCCGTTGCCGACAGGCGAACGCCATGTCGCGCACAAGTTCGCGGATGCAAAGGTAGAGCCTGTGCCCAAGCGCTGAAGTTGTTCCTTCGGTCGCGGCGAAGGCCATGCCTTGCCGAAATTTTTTGTAGAACAATCCCGTTAAGGAATAATTGTGCGAGTGCTCGACTTCGGATTCCGGCACGAGCCGGAGGCTGGCCCCGAAGGTGTTGCAGGAGGCTGCCCAAATGACGTCTTCGGCATAGCCATGGTTATGGAAGTTATGCCGTTCCCACAGCGCGCGGGTGAAGGCGCAGGCGACGGCGGAGAAAAAGCCGTCGCGGATATGGTTTGGGTCGTAGGCGCGCTGGTAGTCGTAGGCGACGATGAAATATGCATCGGGGCGGGCCACTTGACGGCTGAAGGTGGCATCGGCGGCCCCGTCGAGAACGGGGCGAACGAGTTTTTCAAGCCAATCCTCGGAGAGGGGAACCGCATCGGCATTCAGCAGTATGATCGTTTGGTGGTCGATGCGGGCAATGGCGTCGTTGAGCACCTTGCCGGGCTGGTAGTCTTCGGGGGGGATTTCGATGAGATGGTCGGTGTCGCAATGTTCCCGCAAGAGATCGAGGGAGCCATCGGTGGAGCCGGAATCGATGGCGAAGAGTTCAAAGTCGGTGAAGGTTTGGCGCTTGAGCATGTCGAGCGCGGCGCGCACGTGCGGCATTTCGTTTTTCGACCGCACGATGATGGCTGCTAGGGGAGGCATGGCGGGGTTAGCCGATTACCAGCATCTCTGGCGTGGTTTAGACGGCATTTTCTTCTGTCGCGGTCGCCAACGCCTTGATGCATTTGACCAATAGCGTGAGAACCCGGACGGGTTTGAGGAATACATGCTCCGGACGCATGCCCAGAGCCTGGAGTTTTTCGGAAAGATTGTAGGAGATGGAGCCGGTATAGATGATGTGGCGCTGTTCGGGATAGCGCTCGCGAGCCTGGAGAATCAGATCCTCACCGCTCATGCCGGGCAGGCGCAGATCGACGATGCATACGTCGTATTTATTGTTTTTCATTAGATCCAGTGCTTCTTCCGCACTCTCGGCGGCGGATGCATTGAAGCCATAATCCTCAAGAAAAGCCGTCAAACTCATGCAAATGGCGGGTTCGTCGTCGATGACCAGCACGTGTATAGTCGAGAAATCTTTCATTGGAAGTCCTTTAAAACGGAAAACTATACAACGAGCGGCAAATAAAACCCAAGCTCTAAAATCAAAGCCGGAGACCCCATCTGGTTTGCCGGTGCTCAAACGGGATGCGGATGCTGAAGCACGTTCCTTTGCCTAGGGTCGAACGGACCAGCATGCTTCCTCCGTGGTTTTCCGTGATGATGAAATAGGAAACCGAAAGCCCCAGGCCGGTGCCCTGCCCGACCTCTTTGGTGGTGAAGAACGGCTCGAATGCGCGTTTGCGGGTTTCGGCGTCCATGCCGGGGCCGTTGTCCTCCACCTCGATCAATGCCATGCTTGCTTCGCGTTTGAGGCGCAAGGTGATCTGTGGCTCCTTCGAGTGGTCTGCTTGTTCCGCCATCGCCTGTGCGCTATTGGTCAGCAGGTTGAGGACCACTTGCTGGATTTGGCTTCCTTCGCACGGGATGAGATCCAGCGCATCATCGTATTTCCGCTCGATCCGGATATGGCGGAAGTCGAAACGCTTTTTCAGGTTATAGTCGTTCGAGGCCAGCTCGACACTTCGCTCCAGCAGTTCTTCAAGGTTGTTCTGCGCAAAGTGGGCCTCGTCCTTGCGGCTGAAGCTGAGCATGTTGTCGACAATCTTGGCGGCGCGCCGCCCGGCCTCGGTGATGGAGTCCATCATTTTGAGCAGGTCGCGGTCGTGCATGTAGGCCTGGATGGCTTCGAGCGAGGTTCCGGCCTCCGCGGCGGCGTTCAGGTTGCGCTCGGTGCTATGGGTGATGCGGTTGCGCATGACCTGCAGGTTTTGCAGAATGCCTGCCAGGGGATTGTTGATTTCGTGCGCCATGCCGGCGGCCAGCCCGCCGACCGACATCATTTTTTCGGACTGCACCATCATTTCCTCGATGCGTACGCGGTCGGTGACATCGTCGATGCGGATCACGGCGCCATCGTCCCCGTTGGTGGTGAGCGGGTAGACGGTGACATCGGCAAAACGCTGTTCGCCGCCGATGATGCAGGGGATGTGCTCGTCATGTTGCAGTTCCCGGTTGACGATGGATTTGAGAATCTTTTCCATTTCGCTTCCAAGGTCGGGAAAGACCTCTTCAAGCCGTTTCCCTTGGGCCTGTTTGGCCGATGTGCCGGTCATGCGCTCGGCCTCGCGGTTCCATTGCATCACATGGCTATCCGCATCCACGCCCACGAGGATCGAGGGCATTGAGTTAATGATATTGCTGAGCAGGTTGCGCAGTTTGAGTAGTTCCTTGGTGGCGTGCAGGCGTTCGAGTTCAGCGGCGGTACGGCCCGCAAAAACCTGCATGATCGATGTGGCGAACTCCAAATCCTCGATCGGGTTCTTGTACATCGCCACCATGCAACCCAACGGCTTTTCCTCCGAGTCGACCAGCGGGATGCCGATATAGCTTTTGACCTCCCGGGACTGGGTCAACTCGGTATCCGGAAACTGTTCGTGGACATCCGGAAAGCAGATGCAGGCCGTCCCCTCCATCACCTGCTTGCAGGGGGAGCGGTGCAGGGTATAGCCGAAGTTGTCGCCCGCCTCCCCCTTGTCCAAGACCGCGATGGTGCGCATGGTTTCGTGGGCCTCATCGCGATATTCGCTGATAAACGTGAAATCCGCATTGAGCGATTTCGCCAGTTGGTTCACCATTGAGTTGAAGAACTGGCGGCCCACGGCGGAAACCCCCTCCACAATGTTGCGGATGCTGTCCTCGATCAGGACGCGCTCGGTGACATCGTCCACGCGGATAACGGCACCTTCGGCATCGTTTTCGAGCAGGGGATAGACGGTGATGTCGCTATAGCGTGTGTGTGCGCCTTCGCGGACGGGAATGCGCTCCTCCTTTTGCGTGGCGCGTTCGCGGATGGCGCGTTCGACCTTGACCATCTCCTTGGACAGTTGCGGGAAGACCTCTTTTAAGGGTTTCCCCATGGCGTCGGGTGCCGCGATCCGGGCGGCGTGCTCCGCTTCCCGGTTCCACTGGGTCACATGGCCGTCGACGTCCACGCCCACGAGGATCGAAGGCATGGAGTCGATAATGTTGCTGAGCTGTGCGCGCAACCGGCGCAGTTCCTCCGCGGCCTTTTTCCGAATGGTGATGTTCCACGACGTGCCGAAGGTTCCGACGACCTTGCCCTTTTCATCATAGCGAGGAACCTTGGTGGTGAGATACCATTGGTCACCTTCGGGCGTGGTGGAAACCTCCTCCTTTTGCATCGGCTTTTCGGTGCGCATCACTTCGAGTTCATCCTCGAACTTTTGCCGGGCCTGCTCTTCCGGCAGGAAGTCGAAGTCGGTCTTGCCCACCAGTTCGTCGGGGGCCAGGTTGACTTCGCTGGCCTTGGCGTTGTTGACCTCGATAAAGCATCCGTCACGGTCCTTGAAATAGATCAAATCCGGCGCGTGATCCATGAATGATCGGAACAGGTTGCGCTCGAAATCCAGCTGCTTTTCAACCGCTATGCGGTTGGTGATGTCGCGACTGATGCCGCGGTAGCCCATGATGTTCCACGCCTTGTCGTAGAAGGGCACCGCGCTGGTTTCAAAAACCACTGGCCGCCCATTCTTGTGCTGGTTGATGTTGGTCAGCGAGTGGACCGGTGCGCCCTGCTCCGCAATTTCCGCAAAGAGGGTTTTCATGGCGGCCGCTTCGGGGTGTGGCATGGTTTCTGTGAAACGTTTCCCGATCAGTTCCTGGGGCGTGTAGCCCAGCAGGTCGCCCACCTGCGGGCTGACATAGGTGAAGATGTCGTTTGTATCTACTTCCCAGATCCAATCCGAGGTGGTTTCCACCAGGTTGCGGAAGCGCTCTTCGCTCTTTTTGAGCGCCGCATCGAATTCGACGCGTTCTGTAATATCGCGCGAAACCCCGCGGAATCCGGCAAGCTGGCCGGTGTTGTCGGAAAAGGCCATGCCGCTCATTTCAAGGATGATCTTGCGGCCGTCCTTGTGGGTGTGGGTATTGATTTGGCAGTCAATGACCGAGGTTGCCGTGGCTTTGCGGAGACCTTGCAGGTTTTTAGCGGTATCCGACGGCACCATCAGCGAGAAGGCACTTCCGCCAACCATCTGTTCCGGGTCGTAGCCCAGGATGTCGCGCACGCGCGGGCTGACATAGGTGTAGTTGCCAAATTGGTCCATTTCCCAGATCATATCGCTCGACGATTCCACAAGAACGCGGAAGCGTTCTTCGCTCTCGCCCAGTGCGTGCGTCGCTTGCTGGTGGCTTTTCTGGACGCGGCCGAGCTCGTGCGTGCGGTGCCGCACCTGCCGCTTGAGAATCCGGTTCCAGACCATCACGGCACCGACCGACAGCAACGTAAGCAACAACAGGCTGGCGACCACCAGGATCATGGTGGTGGTTTCGATGGAATTTCTTTCGTCGAGCGTGATCCAGTTTCGGTTGATCGAAAACCGTTGGTAGTCGCTAATGGAATCGAGGGCCTTGTCCAGAATCGCCCGAAGCTCGGGATGGGTGCTGGTGGATGCGAGGCGGAGATCCCAGGTATAGTCGACATGTCCGACCACTCCGATATTTGAAAAACCGCGTTGCGAGACATAGTACGACGCAACCCCGCGGTCGATAATCATGGCGTCGGCCTCCCCTTGCGCGATCTTCCGGAAGCCGCTTTCCGCGTTCTCCACCGGCACAAGGGCGTAGTCGGGGAATAGCTTCTCGACACGCGCATAGGTGGCCGAGCCATTGACGATGGCAATCGATAAACCTTGAAGGCCATCGAGGGAATAGGTGCCGGAACTTTCCTTTAGCATGAGTATGACATTGTCGATGCTGTAGTAGGGTTTTGTGAACCGCAGGTATTCCCGTCGGTCCGGAGTCGCTTGAAGCGAGCCGACAAGATCAATCTTGCCCAGCTTCAAGTCGTCCATGATTTCCTTCTGCTTGCTGTACTGGACGGTGACAAATTCCATGCCCAGTTTGTCTTCAACCAAGCTGATATAATCGGGTGTGAGGCCTTTATGGCGGCCATTCTCGATGAAATCGAATGGAGGCGCGTCGGGAATTGGGGCATAGCGGATGGAGTTGCGGTGTTCATCGATCCACTGCTGCTCGGTGGCAGTAAGTGCTATTTGGCTCCCCTCGACCTGGAAGTGGAGATAAAGCAAGGCCAAGGCGGCACACAACAGCCCCGCAATCGTCAAGGATACGTTTTTAAGCCTTTTTCTCATGCAACCCAACCAGTCAACCCATGGACTGGTAAACTCCCTTTACCTTTTGTGCGGTTTTCCGCCAATCAAACGTAAAAGCATATTCCATGCCGTCCGCCCGCTGTCCGACCCCCCAACCCTTGGCAACCGCAGCTTCGAGCAATCGGAAGATTTCGTCCGGGCTCGTTGGGTCGAAGGTCGGGATGCGGGTGCCCGCAATCTCCCTCATCGAAGAAGTATTCGAGCAGATCACCGGCGCACCGCAGGCCAGCGCCTCCACGATCGGGAGGCCGAAGCCCTCGAACAGCGACGGATAGACCATCAAATCGCATCCACTGTAGAGCAGGGGGAGCGACTTCATCGAGGCAAAACCAAGGAAGACGATATCGTCCTTTACCGGGCTTTCCGCCGCCCGGGCGCGGATCGCGTTCGCCCCGCGCCAATCCGCCCCCGCGAACACCAACTGGTGCGCACTGTCGTTCTCCAGCTTAAACCGCTCAAACGCCTCGATCAGCCGGACATGGTTTTTTGCCGGATGCTCCAGCCGCGAAACATAGACGAAGAATGGCTTTTCCAGCCCATGGAGCATCGAAAGCCGATCACGGGCCTCCGGTTTGGGCATGGGGCGGAACAAATCGCGATCAATGCCCGAATAGATCACCGAAATCTTTTCTTCCGGATAGCCAATCCACCGGACGAGATCGTCCTTCGTCGCATGGCTTACCGCAATCACATGGTCGGCGTTGCGAATCATCGAAGGAACCACCCTGCGGTTGAACAACATGCGTGCCGGGCCATACTTGCCGTCCACCGAAAACGCGGCCAGGTCATGCACCGTCGCCACAACCTTGGTTTTCTTCACCAGCGGGATGCGGCGATAGCTCGGAATATGCAGCAGGTCATACTTCTTTTGCGGCAGCGCCAGATTGTGCCAAGCCAGGTTCACCACCGGCCGGTTGATGAACGGGGCGTAGAGGGTTTTCCCAAAGTTTGGATTGGTGAGCGGAACCAAGTCCGCCTCGTCGCGCGCCATCAGCAGGTCGTACCTGTTTTCCGCATCTTCCAGCTGCAGGAACCGGATCAGGTTGCGAACATACGTCGCCACCCCCGACTTTCCCCCCTGCATCACAAATGTCGAAAACCCAATCTTCATATTAAACCCCGACTCTTAGCTCCGCGTAATCTGCAGCCCGGTTTCGGAGAGGGCAAAGTCGACGAAACGCGCGCCGTGGTTGGGTGGATTTTCCTCCAGCCGCTGCCGGATTCGGGCGGCGGCATCGGCATCCTGCGCAATCATGAAAAGATAGCCCCCGCCGCCCGCGCCGAGCAGCTTGGCGGCGGCAAGGTCCGCGCCCGTATCGTCGAGAATCCGCTGTACCTCCGGCGTGTTGGTTCCGGGGTCGAGTTCGTTGTTGAGCTGCCAGCTGCGGTCGACGGTGGCGGCGAACGCCTCGAAATCGTCGCGCTGGATGGCGTCGTGGCAGGCTTCGGCGGTGGCCGCAATGGCATCGACGGTATCGAGCCGCGCCTGCGAGTTGAGGAAAATTCCGCGGACAATCTCGCCGAGGATATCGCGGGCGACACGGGTGATGCCCGTATAGTAGAGTAGCATGCGGGTTTTTTCCGGGCCTTGGAAAAAGCGGCTGGGCAGCCAGCGCACGACGGGAACCTGCTCGAGGCCGGGGATGGTCTGCACCAGTTTGATGCCGGGGAAGACCCCGCCCACCTGGTCCTGCCAGCCGCCGCCGCTGGTGAGCATCTGCTCCAGCGCAAGGGTGCGGCGGGCAATTTCCTCCCGGCTCCAGTTCAGCCCGGCAAAGTCGGACAATACCCCGAGAATGGTGGCGGCGAGGATGCTGCTGGTTCCCAGCCCCGATCCTTTCGGAATGGCGGCGAGCATCGAAATTTCCACCCCGCCGCCCATGGCCTTGAGTTGTTCTTCCAAGGTTTGGAATGCCCCTCCATTGAAATCGGGATGGAATCCGGCCAGTGCAAAGGCGGCGCGGGCGAGCGTGAAGCCGCTACCGAGTTTGTCATAGGCGCGGACATCGTCGTAGCTATGCAGTTGTTCGACCAGTCCAAGGTCGATCGACCGGATCGTGAGTACCGGTTCCACCGTCTTGCGGGCAAACACTTGGATCGGCGGCTGGCCATTGAGCTCCACCGCAATGTTCAAAACGGCACCTCCATGCTCCAGGCAGTAGGGTGGCGTATCCGCCCAGCCCCCGGCAAAATCGAGCCGCACCGGGCAGCGGCCCCATACAATCTGGTCATCCAAAAGGGTGCAGGCGGGCTCGACGGGATTTTGCTTGTAGCGATCCACAATCAGGTCGCGCAGAATCTGGAAGGCCTCCTTTTCGCGGGCCTGCCAGGTCTCGTCGTTCCGCCGGCGGCATACGGCGGCGCGGAACATGCGGTCGTGCAGGGCTATCAGCGGGTTCCGCAGGCCGGCAACCTCCAGCGTCTCCGGAAGATCGTACGGGCTGGCGGCATAGAGATCGGCGGTGGCTTCGAGGTCGAGCTTGTAGAACACGCTGTGCTCGGCGTTTTTGGCCATTACCGGCAATGCCAGCTGACGCAGCGTGCCGCGCTGTTCATGGATCCGGCGCAGGTTTGCCTGCTGGCCAAGCTGCCGGGCGGACATGCGCTCCGACTCCAGCCACAGGCGGCGCCACCCGGCGGAATCTTCCGGATCGGCGGCAAACATCCATTTTACGAAGGCGGGGTCGAAATCCTCCAAAACGGGAAAAAGTGCCGCCAGTTGCAAATCGGTCTGCGGATCAATTCCGGCAGACGCCACGTCCAGCCCGCGCTTCTCCAGCCAGTGGGAGGGGGGGTGGTTGATCCAGCGGGTGTCGGAATCGCCCACGGCTCCGCGGAAGGCATCGGAATAGCCATAGACGCGCAATCCGCATTTCTTCCCGACGGGTACAAAATCCAGGCAAACGCCATCTTCAAGTTCGAGGGCCCAATTATTTTCCGGTACGCCCGTCAGGATGTTTTCCGCGGCAATTTTCCACGTAGCGGGGATGTGGCTGTTGTCCACCCACAGCGAATGGTTTTCCTCGCGTCTCAGCGGAGCCTGGAATACCGCGTTCTGCACAAACTGGCGCGGCTGCGCCATCGTCGGAACGGCACCCAGCTTGGTTTGGTCGGCCTCCGCGTTTTGCAGTTCGTAGAGCGACTGCACCATGTCGCCGCAGGTTCCAAAGTGGTAGAACCCCGCATTGGGGAGCGGCACCACCGCCGTCGTCAGCGCCCCGACCTCCGGGTCGGATTCAACCGGGTTGGAACCAAGGTTCAGCGCCCAGCTTCCATACAGGTCGTAGGTATCCGGCACGTCGCGGACGAACGACTGCCGTCCGGCATCCCATCCCGATTTTTTCATCAGGCAATCCACCGCCCGTTCGCTCAGTATCCAGATGCCGACATCGACCAAGAAAACGTCGTCGCGCGATTTTTCGCGGATCGTGTCGGGCGTTGGTTTTTGCAGGAAGGTCACCAGCTTTTCCGGTTCATGGCGGTCGCAAAACATGACGCCGAAATTTTGTGCTTCTTCGGGTTTCACCCAGAGTCCGAAGAAAACGACATCCGCCTCGGGAATCGGCGGCGGCCCGCCTTCGAGCCGCACCAGCACATCGCCGCTCGCAACCATCACCCGCGAGGATGCGGAAGCCGCCTGCGCCAACTCCTGCAGGGTCGGCTCCGCAAGGTCAAGCAGGGTCTGGTCGAGCCGCTGCCCGAGCGACCACCGGAAAACCGGTATCGGGATAAACAGTTTTCCCGGCGCGGCATAGGGCGGCAACCGGCGGCTTTCGCCGCCGCCGTGAATGATCAGTTTTCCGCTCTTTTCCAGCCATTGGGAAAATGACGCCTCGCCGGAGTTTCGCCAGGCTTGCTCCAGCACATAGGCCGTGCCGCCGCCCGAACCCAGCTGTTGGCCGGGCGGGTCGAAGGTGGCAAAGGCGCGTTGGGCCACGGCGGGTTCGCAGTCGTCGAGATGGTTGCACATGTTCGGCGGTAACGAAAGCAGCAGGTCGAAGGGGGACGATGTATTCATGCGGGAAAGCTATCAAACCACCGAGGAATTACAACCGTAGGTTCGTGATACGTGACGAGGGGTCCGTATTCCAATCGCTGGAAATATTTGTAATGGCGTAGCTTCCACCCAGCCGCTACCATTCCTCCACGTTTCAAAAAGGAGACCCCCATGAACGACCACCGCATCACCCTGACCAACATCGACATTCCCTTCGGACGGATGATCATTATCATCCTGAAAGTGATGCTCGCCGCCATCCCGGCCATGCTGCTGCTATACGCCGTCATCTTCGGCATCATGCTGCTCTTCGGCCTGGGCCTCGGCGGCTGCGCCGCGCTGATGGCGCTGTAGGGGTTGGCGGCCTACAAAGCCCACGCCAGCAGCAGCGGAATCGTCACAATGGCGCCGAGATGGGTCACCAGCAGGGTGGTGGCGATAAAGTCCGAATCGCCGCCAAACCGCTCGCTGAATATCAGGCTGGCTACCGCCGCCGGCATCACGGCCACCACCGCCAGGATGCCGTAGGCCGTCTCATCCATCGGAACCCGCTTCAGCAGCAGGATGAAAATCACGGGCGTGACCACCAACCGCAGCGCCGAAACAATCCATACATGCTTGTCGAAAGCGGCCCGCACATCCAGTGCCGCGATCCGGCTTCCCGAAACGATCATCGAAACCGCTATCGTCGCTTTTCCGACCGTCTCCGTGCCAAAATAGAACAGTTCCAGCAGTCGGCGCGCAAGGGCTGAAAAAAATCCGGAGGCAGCCAGCTCTGGGTGCAGCAGGTCGCGCGCACACACCCAGCAAACCGAAAAGATCAGCGCAATCAGCGGCGGGCCAAACATCATCCGGATGCCTTCCGAGAGCTTGTTCGACCGGTTGAACAGAAAAACGCCCGCCGTCCATACCGTCAGCTCGAAGCCCATCGATGCGAACACCAGAAGCGCGACCCCCTTCGATCCCCAAAGCAGCATCACCAGCGGGAGCGGTAGGAAGAGATAGTTGTTGATCATGTTCTGGAAAAGGAACGCACTGGCCCGTTTTTGATCCACCCCCTTCATGTAGCGCAGCGCAACCAGTCCGAGCAGCAGGCCCGTCCCCGCAATCGCCAGCGCCATCACCGGCATCACCCAGTTTGCCGCCAGCTCGGAGGCATCCAGCCGCGTGACCGATGAAAAGATCAGGCACGGGTAGATCACCGCAATCAGCACCCGCACCATCTCGCTCGTGCCCACCGCGCTCACCATCCCGCGCTTGCGCGCGACATACCCGACCGTCATCAGCACCAGAATAAACAAAACCTGCAAAACGTAGTTCATGGATTTCCTTTCGAAAGACTGGAACAATGGAATAGCGGATGATCGGGAATTTGGAAGCCAGATCGTGCTGTTTTTAGCTCCTCCCCAAAGGTGGGGACCCGTTCCCTTCGGCCCTGTCGCTCTCCACTAAAAATGGCGCCCCGGCCAGGATTCGAACCTGGGACCTACGGATTAGAAGTCCGTTGCTCTATCCAGCTGAGCTACCGGGGCATCGTTGAAAGGTTGGGCAATATAGTTCAGGGATCAGAAAAGAGGCAAGCCGATTTAAGCCAAATACATAGATTCCAATGGTTGAAGGATCAGACTCTTTGCAAACCAGGGTCGCGGAATCAGGATTTAGAGTTTTCATGAAAAAAGGCGACCCGGAGGTCGCCTTTTTCACTCGGGAATAATTCCGTCGTTCAGTTATGCATCGCCGTAGCGGCTGTCGGAACCAAGCATTTCCTCGATGCGCAGCAGCTGGTTGTATTTGGAGATGCGGTCGGAGCGGCTGAGCGATCCGGTCTTGATCTGGCCGGCGTTGGTGGCCACGGCGATGTCCGCGATGGTGTTGTCGGAGGTTTCGCCGGAACGGTGGGAAACGACGGCGGTGAAGCCAGCCTTGTGGGCCATTTCGATCGCGTCGAGCGTTTCGGTGAGCGTGCCGATCTGGTTGACCTTGATGAGGATCGAGTTGGCACTGCCTTCCTTGATGCCGCGTGCCAGGTATTCCACGTTGGTCACGAACAGGTCGTCGCCGACGAGCTGGCAACGGTCGCCAATGTTGTCGTTCAGGATTTTCCATCCATCCCAGTCTTCTTCGTCCATGCCGTCTTCGATGGAGTCGATCGGGTAGTTGGCGCTGAGCTCGGCGAGGTAGTCGGACTGCTCGGCGGAGGAACGCTTCGCGCCGTTTTCGCCTTCGAACTTGGCATAGTTGTAGACGCCGTCTTCGAAAAACTCGGAGGCCGCGCAATCGAGGGCGATGGTGACATCCTTGCCCGGCTCGTATCCGGCATCCTTGATGGCTTGGATGATGGAGTCGAGGGCTTCCTCGGTGCCACCGGACAGGTTGGGTGCAAATCCGCCTTCGTCGCCGACGGCGGTGCTCAGGCCCTTGCCCTTGAGGATGGCTTTCAGGGCGTGGAAGACTTCCGCGCCGCATCGCAGGCCTTCTTTGAAGGACGGTGCGCCAATGGGGCGGATCATGAATTCCTGGAACGCGATCGGGGCGTCGGAGTGGGAGCCGCCGTTGATGATGTTCATCATCGGAACGGGTAGGGCTTTCGCGTTGGTTCCGCCGATGTAGCGGAAGAGCGGAAGGCCGAGATAGTCGGCGGCGGCGTGGGCTGCCGCAAGGGAAACGCCGAGCATGGCGTTGGCGCCGAGCTTGGATTTGGTTTTGGTGCCGTCGAGTTCGATCATCAGGTTGTCGATGCCGGCCTGATCGATGGCATCCATGCCGATAACCGCCGGGGCGATGATTTCGTTTACGTTGTCTACGGCTTTCTGACAGCCTTTCCCGAGGTAGCGATCCTTGTCGCCGTCGCGCAGTTCGAGCGCTTCGTTCACGCCGGTGGAGGCACCGGACGGAACGGCCGCGCGGCCCATGGCTCCGGATTCGAGCAGGATATCCACTTCCAGTGTCGGGTTGCCGCGCGAGTCGAGGATTTCACGGGCCAATACATCGATGATTTCTGACATAACTAGTCTCCTTGTCGTTGGTTGAATATTTCGTGCTTCCCTAAAACGAGCGGCGAATATATCGACGGCTAAAAACAGGGGCAACCAAATAAGGCATGGAATTCATGTGCGAACCGGGTTGACTGCTCCAGAAGAAAATTGTCCGGCAGGGCTTCCAATGGCAGGGAAAAACCGATAGGAAGAGAATTGACCTGTGAGTCGTTGAAGAATTTTTGCTGATCATGAAGAAGGGGGAATGCTAGCATTTTCCAAGATCCATGGGCTGGCATCGTTTCTAGGCTGGTTCTTTTCTCTTTCCCGTTGTGGTCTTCTTTGATTCTGCGGCGTATGGTTTAAAGGTGTGGGTCGAGGAAAAAATAATTAAAGGGAATTTGCTCCATGAAGCTTCAACGTATTGTTTTCTCTCTGTGTGCCGTTTTGTTTGCTGGCTCGGTTTGGGCGGGTGAAAAACTTAATTTTAATCCAGACTGGAAGTTTATTAAATCCGATCCTGCGGGTGCTGAAAAACCGGTGTTTGATGATTCCTCATGGAAGATGGTTTCGATGCCGCACACGTATAACGACACCGACACGTTCGACAACTGGTCGCCTGCCGGGCATAAGGGCGAAATGAACCAGTGGGGCGGTCGGACGTGGTATCGAAAGCACTTTGCAGCGCCGAAATCATGGGCGGGAAAAAAGGTTGTCATTGAATTCGAGGCGGTTCGTCAATGGGCGGATGTCTATTTGAATGGCAGAAAGCTGGGCCACTCGGAGAATGGATTTATTCCGTTTGGTTTCGATCTAACGTCCCACCTTGAGTTGGGACAGACCAATGTGTTGAGTGTGATGTGCGACAACTCCTTTGTGAAGGACGAGGAGGGAAAACACAAATGGGGCGCATTTGAGGGCGGCGCCAAGCTTCCTTGGAACAATCCGCATTGGCATCCGGCCCACGGGGGGATTTACCGCAACGTCTATTTGCACATTAGCGATCCGCTACACCTGACCTTGCCCGTTTTTTCCAATCTAGGAACCGTTGGAACCTATCTGTATGCCACCAATGTTTCTTGGGATATGGCGACCTTGCTGGTGGAGCCTCAGATTAGGAACGATCGTGCGGAGGCGGCCTCTTTTGTCTTGGTTTCGGAGTTGATCGATGCCTCGGGGAAGAGGGTTTCATCGGCTGCGTTCCCCTGTTCACTCAAGCCCGGGGAAACGGGTACGCCGAAGCTGCGGATTGTTTTTCCGGAACCACAACTCTGGGAGCCGATGCACCCGTATCTCTATCGGGTTCGCACAAAGCTGGTACAAGGCAAGGAGATCATTGATTCCCAAACGATTCCGTTTGGGTTCCGCAAAATAGATTTTGATCGGCACTCTGGCTTCTACATCAACGACCGCTACATGAAGCTGCAAGGGTGGGGACAGAAGTCGACCGACGAGTGGCCGGGGCTTGGAGCGGCTCAGCCCGACTGGTTGCATGACTACACTCTTAAGCTCATGCGCGACGCCGGCGGCAACTTTGTTCGCTGGGGGCACACTGCGGGCGGCCCCGCACATATTCGCTCGGCAAACCGCCGGGGAATCCTAACGCTCCAGCCGGGGGTGGACGGGGAGAAGGATGTGGAGGGGCATCCATGGGACGTTCGCTTGGCCGCGTTTCGTGATATGATGATCTACTACCGCAACAACCCTTCCATTATCATTTGGGAAGGCGGAAACCAAAGCGTGACCCAAGAGCATGTTGAAGCGTTTAAGTCGGTGGTAAAAAAATACGACCCGTACGGCGGGCGCGTTTATGCCCATCGACGCTGCAACCCGACCGTTGCGGCTTATTGCGACATCACCATTAGCACCGAGGGTTCGGGCTACCAAAAGGCGCTTCCCACCGTTGAGGGTGAATACAATCGGGAAGAATCCCCGAGGCGGGTCTGGGACGATTTTTCGCCGCCCGACTTTGGCTACACCAATGCCGTGGGAACCTATAAACTCAACTCCGAACAGTTTGCCGTCAACCAGATATTCCAGTATGGAAAGATTGCCCCGCGCCACCATGCCGGGGGCGCTAACTGGATTTTCTCGGACTCCACCAGCGGCGGGCGCGTTCAGAGCGAGGTGGCTCGTGCCAGCGGCGAAGTCGATGGCGTCCGCCTGCCGAAAGAGGCCTATTGGGTTTGTAAAGTCCTCTTCACCGATGCGCCGGATCTGCACATTATCGGCCATTGGACCTACCCCGCCGGTACGGTGAAAACGACCTATGTTGCGGCCGACTGCACCGAGGTGGAGCTACTTTTGAATGGCAACTCGCTGGGACGCCAGGCAATGCACAAAGGAACGCCTCGCCAGAAAAACAATCTACACAAGAACCTCTTTGTCTTCCCGAAGGTGGCTTTCCAGTCCGGCACGCTGGAGGCCGTTGGATATGTGGATGGAAAGGAAGTGGCCCGCCAAAAGCTGCAAACCACCGGGCCTGCCGTTGCGCTGAAGATGACTCCGATAACGGGACCAAAAGGCTTTTTGGCCAGTGGTTCCGATGTGGCGCTGTTCGATGTCGAAGCGGTCGATGCCCAAGGACGCCGCTGTCCAACCTTTCAGCAGCGTTGCGATTTCACACTCTCCGGCCCCGCTATTTGGCGGGGGGGCTACAACAGCGGGAAAACCAATTCCGTCAACCACACCCAGCTCGATTTGGAGTGCGGCATCAACCGCGTTGCCATTCGCAGTACGCTTGAGTCGGGGGCGGTGGTTTTAGCCGTTGAATCGGAAGGGCTAAAAGAGGCGCTCATTGAACTGGAAGCCAACCCCGTAAAAAGGGTCGCCGGCATTCAAACGACGCTACCCGCGATTCCCAAGCAACTCGCTTTGTCGCCCATCGCTCCGCCAACCCCCGCAGAACGAGCCAAGGTGGCCAAGCGGCCTGTTGATGCCTTTGCCCAGGCAAGCCGCCTCTTCTCGGACATCTCCTATTCGGGGCCATCAGGATCGGTACAGGTGGAAACGGTTCATTCTGGCATAAAGCTTTTTACCGACGCCGCGATCTCGTTGGAAACCGTTCCCAAACTACTGAAAGGAAGCGAGATGATTCGCTTCCCCGACGCGGATTGGAACTACTCCGCCGTTGACCTGCTTCAATTTGAATGCAAGGAAAACCTGGTTGTTTATTTCGCTGTTGATACCCGGATTGAGCCGATGGATTGGCTCGAGAAAGATAAAAAGATGACAACTGTTTTGACGATCGGAAAAGAGAGCTGGTCGCTGTACCGCCGCAATGTAAAGAAAGGCGAGGCCGTCTTAATGGGGAGCAACACCGAGGTCGCGGAACCCAGATGCCGGATGATGATGGTCTTCGCTCAACCCGCTTCTCCAAAGAAGAGCAAGTAGTTTGAGTGCTTGCAAGGGGTCGGCATGGATATGAATGGTTGTTGTGGATCTGCTGGGCATCTCGCCTACCACACCGCGAATGACCGGCATTCTGCCCGGCTGTAGTTTTTCATGCTCGCACTATATGGCACGGAAGTTCTTGGCGCATTGGAATCATGCCAAGATTCTGCATTGGGACACATTGGCTCGAAAACAGGGGCACAAAGGAAACTTCAACGCACGAAAAGCGGAAAGTTTGATCGCACCACGGCAGCCAAACCTACCTGAAAAGCATCAAGGCGTTAAGCGCTGGGGATTGCCGCTGGCGGGAACCACAATGGCCAAGCTGGACTATCGGAAACCCCAAAAGCGAAGAAACCAAATAAACGATGGAATCCCGTAGGCGGAGCCTACCACCGGATGACGTTCATGCTGCCGATGGAGGCGTCTTCCATGTCGGCGACGGACACCCAGCGCTCTGCGAACCGAGGACCCCAGCTGTCGGAAATGGCGATTTCGTTGGTCTTCTTGTTGTAGCCGATGATGAGGCAGATGTGCCCGCCAGAGCCGGTATCCTCGGCTTGGCCGGCTAGTTTTTTCTTGATCTCTTTCCCGTTGCGCCGCGCGGTGTTGTCGTTGGCGGCCTGCTGGAAATGGGGGGTGCTTATGAGGGTCCACATGATGGGCAGGCCTTTGTCGATGTGCTTGGCCACGTTTCTGATGGTGGGCACCGATCCGGCATCGCTGAGTTTGCGGCCGTTGGAGCCGATAATGTTTTTGGTGGCGTCGATCATGGCGTTGCCGCGGGTTCCTCCGCCGACGCCGGTGTGGGCGGCGAGGGCGAGCAGGTACATGTCGACCGGGATATCCATGTAGCGCAGGTAGCGCTCCCACGTGGCGGGCGAGCAGTAGCCCTTCGGCCCTTGGTCGACCATCGGAATGTTGCGGATAACGACGTCGCCGTTTTCGCGCCGCTCGACGCAGGAGGCCATGCGCTCCTTAAGCTCGTCGTCTTTGAGCTTGCCGATACGGCCGGAGTGGTCGGCACGGTCGGTGGGCATGATGCGCAGGGCGGTATATTTTCCATCCTGAAGGGAGAGCATGATGGCATGTCCGTTCCAATCCCAGCGCCAGACTTTTTCGCGCAGGGCGCCTTTGCCGAGGGAATCGCGTTCGGGTTTGCCCAAGAGCGGGGTGAGCGCATCGCGCACGTGCATGCCGCTTTCCTCGATTTGATCAATCATCATCTTTTCGGAGATCTCTGGGGGAATATCGCCTTGGTTGAGGAAAATGAAGGAGATGCTTCAGGCCTGCTCTTTGCCGCCATAGAGTGCGACGGCATAGACGGGTTCGCCAAGAATCTTCTGTTTGCCAAGGGGATAGGCGCGGTAGTTTTCCATGAAATCCGTTTTGGATTCTTTCCGCAGCCCCATTCGTTTGGCTGCGTCGGCAGTGGGGTCGTCCCATAGCGAGTCGCCCTGCCAGATTTCGATTCCGAAGAGCTCGTTAAGCTTGTTCCACGGAACGGCGTGGAGTTCGCCTCGGCCCTTCCTTGAGAGCAGGTTTTCAAAGTGCTCGACATCGGTTTCTACAAAGGTGTTGAACGCAACGGTCATGGACAGGAGAAGGAAGCTGCCGATAATGGATTTCAGAAGAGACTCCTATAGCAGCACGCCGTCGGGGATGGCGCCGGCGTCGTCGTGGTCCCACCAGCGGCCGGGTTCGGTGCCGATGTATTTGATGCTCTTGGTGGTCATCCGGTTGCCGCGCGATTTAACCCCCTTGACGGCAATGTCGGACGGGCTGAAGCGCTGCTGGTAGATGCGCTGCCCCTTGGCTTTGTTGTACTTGACGTAGATCCCTTCCGGCGTGCCTTCGACGAAGAGCCGGAGTTTTGATTTTTCGCCTTGCGAGCAATAGTACTCCTTGTTCATGATTACCCCGCCAAACTGGAAACGCTTGAGGTAGGTGATGCGCGCATCGGTGTAGACGGCGGTGAACTGCTTTTCGCGGTTGAACACTTCGCACCGCTCCAGGCTGTCGTCGACGAATAGTTTTTCCGGCGGCGGCATGACTTTGTATTTCCCGTTGCTCCAGACCACGAGCAGCTTGTCGAGCGACGAGCATTCGAGAATGGTTTCGCCTTTGACGTTGGTGCCGATGTAGCCGTTTTCGTCGCGCTTGATCTGTAGTTCGGTGGCGGTGAGCTCGCGCACTTCCACCTCTTTGAAACTGGCGGACTCGGTGCAGCGCGGGTAGTCGGCCTTGTAGTCCTTGATCAGCCGCTTGATGTAGCGGATGGTGTAGCCGTTGAGGCCTTTGAGGTTTTTCTCCACCTCGGCCAGTTCGGCGAGGATGTCGTCGATGTCTTGCCGGTTCTTGGTGATGTCGAACAGGGAGATGCGCTTGATGCGCACGCCGAGCAGCATCTCGATGTTGTCGTCGACGATCGGGCGGCGCAGTTGTTTCTTGAATGGTTCAAGGCCCTTGTAGATGGCGGCGACGACGGCCTCGTAGGTTTTGCACTGCTCGATTTTTTTGTAGATTCGGTTTTCGACGAAGATCTGCACGAGGGTCTTGTTGTGGAAGTCGTCGAGCAGTTTGGCCTTGCGCAGGTTGAGTTCGCCGTCGAGGATTTCGAGCAGCTGCCGGGTGTTGAAGCGCAGGACTTCGTCGACCGTCATTTCGACCGGGCGTTTGTTGCGCAGGCAGATGAGGCGGCTCGAAACGGAGGTTTCGCATTTGGTGAAGGCGTAGAGCGATTGGATCGCCTTTTCCTGCACCGCGCCCTGCGTGAGCGTCAGCTCGATCTCCACCTTCTCGGCAGTAAAGTCGTCGATGGCGCGCACGGGCACCTTTTTCTTCTTAACGGCGTCCTCGATGGAGGCCGTCAGCGTTTCGGTCGTGGTGCCGTGCGGCACCTCGGTGATGACCAACCTGTTGTTTTTGCGCAACTCGATCTTGGCGCGCAACTTGACCTTGCCGTTGCCTTTGTTGTACTCGGACACATCCATCAGGCCGCCGGTTTGGAAGTCGGGAAGCAGGGTAAGCTCGACGGGCGCACGTTTTTTTTCGCGCAGGATTTCAACCTGCGCTTCGAGCAGTTCGATAAAGTTGTGCGGCAGGATGCTCGTCGATAGGCCAACGGCGATGCCGTCCGCGCCGAGCATCAGCATCAGCGGCAATTTGGAGGGGAGGGTGACCGGCTCCTTGTTGCGGCCATCATAGCTGGCGATCCACTCCGTGAGCTCCTTGTTAAAGAGTTCCTTGCGCGCGAGTTCGGTGAGGCGGCATTCGATATACCGCGAGGCCGCCGCGCGGTCGCCGGTGTAGATATTGCCGTAGTTTCCCTGGCCTTCGATCAGGTAGCGCTTGTTCGTCAGCGTCACCAGTGCGTCGGCAATCGACGCGTCGCCGTGCGGGTGGTACTGCATCGTGTGGCCGACAATGTTGGCCACCTTGATGAAGCGCCCATCGTCCTTCTCCTTCAACGCATGCATGATGCGGCGCTGCACCGGCTTGAGTCCATCTTCGAGCGTCGGGATCGCGCGGTCGCAGATTACATAGGTGGCATACTGCAGGAAGTTGAAATCCACCAGTTGCTTCAGCGGCCCATGGTCGTCGCGCAGCGGGTCGAACTTTTGTTTTTCCACCACCGCGGGAGCCGCCTCTGTTTCGGGAGCCTCCGTGGTTTCTCCAAACAGTTCCAAATTTTCGTCTTGTCTCTTTTTAGCCATGGTTCAATTCTTCGCTTCCCGTCCTCTGAAAATCCTTATTCCACCGCGGTGCCGGATCGGGATCGGAACCTAGTGCGACTCCAAACCCTACCCAACCCTTGCTGCCCACTCAAATCATTTATGAATAATGTCGTGCTGCGGCAAGTTCCATCGGTTAGTGCTTTTCATCCGGGGCGATTTATTTAAACTGCGAAGGGTTAACATATGGGAAATACGGGTGCTACCATGGAAGACAAAACACTTGCACAGGAAGAGCGGAAGGATGCGAAAGACATCGTTCTGGATCTAAACTTTGTTCCCCAGTGGGCACGCAAGCCGCCGGGTGAAAACCATTACGGAACGAAGGAATACAAGAGTTCCGATCGACGGAGCGACCGCCGCGACGACCGCCGCCCACCCCGGCGCGATTCCCGCGACGACCGACCGCGCCGTCCCCGGCCCGACCGCGACGAGCGTTCCCGTCCCGTGCACCCGCCGCGCGAACCAGTTAGGGAAATCCCCGTTTCCGTCTCCTTCCTGCCGGAGCAAAAGCGCCTGGCATCCCTTGTGCGGCAGATGCACCACTCGCGGCGCGCCTATCCATTGATGGATTTGGCCAACCTGTTTATCCACGACGCCGACGGCTATTTGGTAAAGATCGAGGTGAATCCGGATGCGGCAGGCTTCAAGATGTACCAGTGCAAGCGGTGCAAGGCGGTAGCCTCCTCCGAGGAGATGATGGTGCAGCATCTGATGTCGAAGCATCTGCCCGATGTCTATGAAAAGGAGGAGATCGAAACCGACCCTCCGACCGGACAGTTTGTTTGCGTGGCCCGCTGCCGCAAGAGCGGCGTGCTGCTGGGGCCGCCGAACCACCATAGCTACACCGACAAGCTGAACGAATTGCACCAAAGCCGGTTCGCGCATCTCACGCTCGAGGAATACAAGCGCAGCATCGAAACCGTGCGCGACGAGGGGTTGATCGAGCAGTGGAAGGAACAGAGCCGCAAGAAAACAGTCTATAAACTGAAGTCCGATCCCGAGGCGGAGCCGGTCGAGTTGCACAAGGCGGAGGCGGATTTCATGCAGCAGGTCCCGTCGATGTACGAAGAGACGCACCGCGCCATCGTTCCTTCGAAGGTGGCCCAGGGCTTGGATGACCGCGACATCTCCCATGCCATCCGTCGCGTTTGGACCAAGGAAAGCCACTTCCCGCTCTCGATGTCGTTCGCCATGCGCGCCGCCTTCCGGCATATGCACCTGCACTTGTTCAAGGCAGGGAAGATTAACTTTGTGACCCACATCAAACCGCGCCCCGTCAAGCCGGAGGACACCATCGAAAGCATTGCCGAAGTGCTGCGGTTCCTGAAGGAGCATCCCGGTTCGACTCGCGCACATCTGCTTGAGGTGCTGCACCCGTCCATCGATCCTGCTTCGAAGGAGGCCAAGGACGCCTTGCAGCCGCTGGGCTGGCTGATTGAGCGCGGGCACATTATCGAGTTTTTCAACGGAACCTTGTCGGTTCCCCTCGGCCAGCGGCGCTGAGCGCTTTTCGATAGGGAGGGGGCAATATTCCTGCCGATTGCCCCGTTGTTTATTCGTGCCGTCGGAGCGCACGGTTGCACTTGACGTATCGGTTGCAACGAAACATTATTTCCCCGGCTCGGAAAAGGGATACCCAATGACAGGAATGCAAAAAAACAGAAAGGTCTGGGTGGTCGGCGTTTCGCTGTTCGTTGGCTGGGCGTGCCATGCGGACACGGAATACAAACCGGAGCGCTACAATGTGATTCTGGACCGTTCCCCGTTTGGTTCCGATCCGTTGTCGAGCGTCACCGCACCGGATGCCTCCGCGAAAGAGCGGGCCACGGCGGCCGCGTTGGAGAAGGCCTATCGACTCTCTTTCCTGCTCGAAACCGAATCGGGCGAGATCCGGGCCGGGTTCCAGAACTTGAAGCCCAAGCAGGGCGAGCCGGCCAGCAGTGTCATTATGGTGGGGGAGAGCTTCATGGGCATGAAGTTGAAGACCATTGACATGGTTAATTCCGAGGCAACGCTCGAGCACAACGGGCAACCGATCACCTTTCAGCTCACCAAGCGTCCTTCCGTGCAGGCTAAGACCCCTGTAAGATCCCCCACGCAATCCACGCGCCGATTCGGGGGATTTCGCAGTCGGGAACCCGCGAAACCCGCCCCGACCCCGACCCCTAAACTTTCTCCTGAAGAGCAAAAGCTGCGCCGCGAGGAGATTCGGAAAAACCTGCAAGACTATCAGATGGAGGTTATCCGCACGGGCATGCCGCCGCTCCCGGTTCCGCTGACGAAGGAGATGGACGACCAGCTTGTCTCCGAAGGCATTTTGCCTGCGACGGAATGAGTGACGAGTGAGGCGTGGTTCTGGTTGGCGGGGCTAGCGGGCCGGGAAGCACTTCACAAGTTTCACTCTTCAAACTCGATCTCTTCGGTCACGCGCAGGATTTCATCGATGGTCGTGACGCCAGCGAGGACCTTGTCCCAACCATCATCGCGCAGGGTTTTCATCCCATGACCGAGCGCCTGCTGCTTGATGGCGCTGGCCGAAGCATGGGCGATTACCAGCGGGCGGATTTCATCGGTGACGGGCAGGATTTCAAAAATGCCCGTCCGGCCTTTATAGCCCGTTCCCCGGCATTCGTCGCATCCGACCGCTTCATGGATGGGCCCCTCGGTGGCCAGTCGCTCCAACGGGAAGTTGTGCTCGCGAAGAAATTCGTGGTCGACCTCCACGGGGTGGCGGCAGGCCTTGCATAGTCCGCGCACAAGGCGCTGGGCCACGATGCCTTCCACGGAAGACGCAACCAAAAACGGTTCGATCCCCATATCCAGCAAGCGTGTAATGGTGCTGGCGGAGTCGTTGGTGTGGATGGTGCTGAAGACCAAGTGGCCGGTCAGCGCGGCGCGGATCGAGATTTCAGCGGTTTCCTTGTCGCGGATTTCGCCGACCATGATGACATCCGGATCCTGCCGGAGGAAGGTGCGCAACGTATTGGCGAACGTTAGCCCGATTTCCGGGCGCATCTGCACCTGGTTCACCCCGGCCATTTCGTATTCAATCGGATCTTCGGCCGACATGATGCGCTTGTCCACCGAGTTGATGGTGTGGAGCCAGGCGTACAGCGAAGTCGACTTCCCCGAACCGGTCGGGCCGGTGACGAGCAGGATGCCGTGTGGGCGGGTGATCATCTTCTTGAGCAGTGTGCTGTCGTGATCGTTCAGCCCCAGATCCCTCATGGTAATCAAGCCGCCCCCGCGCATCAGCAGGCGGAGGCTGACGCTTTCACCGTAGACCGTCGGCATGGTCGAAACACGGACGTCGATCGCCTCGCCGCGGATACGCACGCTGATGCGTCCGTCCTGTGGCAGGCGCTTTTCCGCGATATCCATGTTTGCCATGACCTTGATGCGGGAAATTATCGACGATTGGAAGCGCTTGAGCTGGGGCGGCATCGGGGTTTCGTGCAGCACTCCATCCACGCGGTAGCGGATGCGCAGATCCGTTTCCATCGGTTCAATGTGGATATCGGTTGCGCGGTCCTTGAACGCCTCCCCGATAATCTGGTTCACAAACTTAACAACGGAGGCTTCCTGGTCGAGCTCGCTCAGATCCTGGTTGAGGAGGCTTTCCTCGTCCTCGAGATCGATGCGGTTGTCCTGCATCATGCGGTCGAGGGTTTCCGCGCCGACGCCGTAGAATTTTTTTGCAGTGGTGGAAATATCGTCGTCCGGGCTGAGGACCAACCGGATGCGGCAGTCGGACGCTAGGCGCAGCGCATCGGCGAGCCCCGGGGCAAACGGGTCGCTAGTGGCCACCAGCAGGCTGTTTTCCTCTTCGGCCAGCGGGATCACATTGTATTGGAAAATCGCCTTGGTTGGAATTTTTTCGAGGGTTTCAGAGTCGATTTCGACATTCTTCAGCCGCTGGAAAGGAAGGTTCATGGCCTCGGCCAGTTTTTCAAGGAAGAGCTCCTCCTTCAGCTTCGTGCCCGCAAGCACCGCTTCGCGGATGGACTGGCCACTCTCCCGGGCTTTGCCGAGAAGGGTTGCAAGTTGCGGGTCTTCGAAAAGGCCCGTTTGGTCGAGTAGTTCGTGGATTCTTGTATTCGTTGTCAACATTGCGATGAGTCTGCCATTCGTTCCTTGGGAAAAGCAACAGATTATTGCCTTCCAGTCATGCGCCATTCAACGGGAACACCCTGATTTTTATTGTTTTTTTTCGGGCGGGTTGCTTATCTATGCGCTCGTTTTTACCGTAGCTTTGCGAAGGCGGAAAAATCAGGCGGAAGAAACAGACAAGCTTTGAATGCCCAGGTGGCGAAATTGGTAGACGCAAGGGACTTAAAATCCCTCGACTTCGGTCATGCGGGTTCGAGTCCCGCCCTGGGCACCACCTTTTAAAATCAATCTATTATTGGACGGAATGGGAGTCTTGGTTTTTCGCCCTCCAAAACTCTTGAGCCGCTTGCAAAACCTCTTGGTTTTGCGCGGCAGTTATCGGGTG
>CBDVCB010000031.1:0-26369 GCA_965372395.1 uncultured bacterium | reverse complement strand
TGGGGATATAGTACAATTTCCGTCTGAGTTGTAAACAAAAATATCCATCTTTTTTTCACATTTCAACATCACCCCGTATTTATTGGTTAAAACCGAATTGGCACACCAGACAAAAGGTGGTTCCGCGCTGCGCAACGACGGTCTTTTCGAGGAAGGTTCCGCACCGCACGCACGGTTTTCCCGACCCCGAAGCGGCCAGCTAAAAAGCTAAATCCAAGACGATCCGAAAACCCACTCAAACGGGACAGGCTCTAAACTATGGGATGGTTCGTTTCCCCACCCCGGAATGAAGGAAGCATCGGCATTTGAATGCGATACTTTTTCGTCTCCTTGTTCTTCAACGAAAACACGTCATTCGTCCATTTTCAAGCTGGATTTGGTGGTGGGATTCCGCACAGAGCATCGGCTCGTGGGTGGCCACCACAACGAGCTTTCCATGTTTTGTTTCTTCATGAAGACAGTCTGCGATGATGCGCTGGTTCGCTTCGTCGAGGTTTCCGGTGGGTTCATCGGCGAGTATGATCTCGGGGTTTCCCGCCAGTGTTCGGGCAACGGCAACCCGCTGCTGCTGTCCGACACTGAGTTCGCGCGGGTAGTGGCGGAGCCGGGCGGAGAGTCCCAACCGCGCGGCAGCGGCTTCTGCCCGGGAGGTGGAGCCGGGCGATCCGGCTGCAAGCGTCAGCGGAATGCGAATGTTGTCAAGGACGGTCAGGTAAGGCATGAGGTGGAATTTCTGAAAGACAAATCCGATGGACTTTTGGCGGTAGCGGTTGCGCGCGGCTCCGGACAGGCCGTAAAGGTTGCGGCCTTGGTAGAGGATTTCGCCGCTTTCGGGGCGGAGCATCCCGCCCACGATCATTAGCAAGGTGCTTTTGCCCGCGCCGCTGGGGCCGCAAACCGCATAGAACCTCCCGGCATTCAAGGTGCAGTCGAAATCAACCAGTGCAGGAATCTGAACGTTTCCCTTGCGATACCGTTTTGTCACTTTTTTCAATTCAAGCATGCGTATCAGTCCTCAGTCAGAAGGATGCATGGATCCATCCGAAGGAGTTTGACGATGGGGGGCAGCTGGCCCAGCAGGGCCACGCCCCCGCTTATCAATACGGTTTTCGGAAGCTGATTCCAGAGAATGGAAATATGGCGGGTGTTGGCGATCAGGAAGGGTGAAGTCAACCAGACCGAAAGGTATCCGCCGACCACAAAGCCGACGATGGAGGCCAGCGTTGCGATAAACAGGATCTTGATCAGGTAGAGACCGGCAACATAGCCGTATCCCGCTCCCATCGAAATGAGCACGCCGGTTTCGTATCTACGCTCCGCCACATCCTGGAACCCGTTGATGGCAATGATCAGAATGGCAATGATCGAGATGGTTCCGATGATATAATAGAGATATTTCCGGGTCATATTTCGTGCATGGTAGCGCCCTTCCGCCACGCTGGAAACATTGTACTGCCGGTAGCCGGGCAGTATGTCATGGAGTTTGTCCTGTTGGTAGTTGTGGATGTTTTCCAACGATCCGCCAACATGCAGGCACTCAAAGGAGTGAATGGCATTAATCTGCCCTTTCGCGCCAAGTATCCGCTGTGCAGCGGCAAGCGAAAGATAGACCCTGCAGTCGTCGAGCGTTCCGCGTTCGGGTACGACCTTGCCAATCCGGAACGTTTCCCCGTAGATGCTCAGCATGTCCCCGGCTTGCCGCTCCAGCCGCTCGGCGGCCACACACCCCAGCCGAACCTGCCCGGGCGGGATGGCCTTGACCAGACCCGCTTTTTCCGTCGTTTCATCCGAGCGCTTTACCGGTCGGATGCCAGAGAGGACAACCTCGGCGCCCCCGAGTTTTATACGTTGCTGCAGCATCGCCACATAATATTTTGACAGCAAGTCGGTATTGCCTGCGAGCGTTTCGACAACCGCCTCCGGGAAGAGCTTCTGGTTTTCCGTGCAGAGATACACTTCCAGCGGGTTTTCCTGCGCGGGCATCAAGAGCTGGTTGAGCCCCATGTTCTTCATGACAAGCTGCATGGAGCGGTTCGCAAAGCGATTGGTGTTCATAATGAAAACGTAGAGCGAGACCAACATGGCCATCACGGCAAAGAGCATGGTTGTCATCGGCCATTTCTGCGCCATCTGACGGTATATTATTTTCCAGAACATCTAGGGTCTCCGCGTTTTAGAAGGTGCACTGCAGTCCGCCGGAGATCCGGAAGCCGCGGTCATAGTAGCCCACGACCGATGAATATTCGTCATCCAGCAAATTGTTCAGGGCAATATAGGTGCGGGTTTGGGCGCGTTGCCCGAACGTATAGCCGGCCGTGCAGTTCAGGACCGCATAGTCGCCGAGGGGTTGCGGGCCGCTGCTGGAGAAACGATCATTTTCGTAGGCCCCGACATATTTTCCAAAAAAGCTGGCATCAAACCGGCCTTCGCGGAGATAGATGCCGGCGGCATAGATCTGTTCAGGGATCTCCAGATCGGTTTGATAGTCGCCCTGGTCATCCGTGGCCTCCGAGTGCATTAGCTGGGTGGAGGCAAAGAGGGCGGCCCGCCCCCCGTACCAGGGGCTGCGCCATTCCGCTTCGAAGCCATATTGTCTTCCGTCCCGGTTTTCATAGTATGGCACTTCCACCCCGATGGCATTGGTGTAGGTATTGGCCGTGATGTGAATGCCCTCTTCCTTGTAGACGCCGAACAGACCGGTCTTGATGGTGCCGTATGCAGCGGCATTGAATTCGACGCCGGCGTCAAGCATGTGCCGCCCTTCCTGTCCAAGTGCGTCTCCGGCATCCGTCGAGGCACCCGTGGGGGCATCCATCTGGCCAAACGAATAGTTGGCATACAGGGAGAGCGCCGGGTTCAGGGCATACGCGCCGCCGAGATTGGCGCGGTGCAGCGGAGCGGCCCATTCATCTTCGATCGGGTCGACCGTCCGGAAGCCGCCGCCGCTGCCTTCAATGTTGTAGGCCGCATAGTCGTTGATGTATTCACGGCTGTAGCGATAGCCGAGATCCACCTTTAGCTTCCCGAAATCATGTTCGTCGACAACCACCGCCGAAAGGGTTTCGATATCGTTGCGCTTTCCCGCATAGAAGCGCTTCCCATCGGGGGCCACCCAGCGGTGGTACAATCCTCCAAAGCGCAGAATATTGTTGTTGAAGAGCGCAATGGACTGGAGCAGCTGCAAGCCATATTCATAATCGTCGTCATCATGTTCCGTCCCGGCGGTATGGTTCTGGTAGCGAGCTTTTCGATCCGACCCCCACACGGAGAGTTCAGTCGAGGCGGAACCGGTCTCGTGATAGCGCAGCCGGGTTCCGAACAGGATGGTTTGAAGGGGATTGAACTCTTCCTCCCGGTTCCTGAGACCGTTACTCGCCGGAGCCTCCGCCTTTTCAAGTTCGCGGCTCCCTTCCAGAAAAAAGAGGAATGCATCCATCTCCAACGAGTCGCCCGGCGCCCAGGACAGGCGGATACTTCCGGTATTGATCTGTTCCGCCGCGTTCCGGCCCTCCTCGCCATCCGTGGATTGGCGCCCGGCCGAAACCATGACGCTGCCGTCTGGAACAGGCTCCGAGTGCGAAACATGGTAGCGCTGGCTGTTGTCCGTTCCATACGCCGCCTCCAACCGCGTGGTTCGCTCCGCGTCCTGTCTGGGAATAACATTCATCACGCCCGAAAGGCCGGAGAGTCCGGTCATCAAGGCCGCGCTGGATCGCATGATTTCGATGCGGTCGACGTCATAGGTCGGGAAAAAGTAGGGCAGTTCATGGAATTCCCGGAACCACATGCCGTCGATGGCATAATCCGGATAGGGATAGGTTTGGCCGCGAAACGATGTAAACTGTTTCACCTTCCGGCCGCGAGTCTCGGTCCAGGCCCCAGGCGCATAGTTCAACGCATCGGTTAGCGTCGCGGAATTCTGCCGCATCATATCTTCGGCGGTCACCTCCGAGGATGCAATCTTTAGGCCTATCGGTTCGGTCGCGGGACGCGTCAGCGCATCCCGCTCAACTCGTGTTGCCGTGACAATGATTTCGTTTCTTGGCTCGTGGGGATTCGGTTCCGTCGCTTCGGCAACCCGGTTGGTTTCGGCAAAAACAAATGATGCGCCGGTCAAAAAAACAAGTGCAAGGCATATTCGGTTCATGGTGTTGGTTCCTCGATATATTCCGGGTTGAAAGGCGTTTCGGAGCGAAAACGGGTGCGGGTTTGGTCAAATCCTCCAGGGATCGGATGTTTTTCGGGTTGCCCTTCGGTACGGCGATAACCGCCGTCAGGGTGGCGACCGGCATGGTTTCGTCGACCATTTTTAGACTGTTGGTCATCTGTGCATCCATTCTTCGACTCTCAATCCCAAATAGTTAAATTATATGAGGTTTTTTTTCAACATTGTCGATGGTAAAAATATCAGCTCAAGGAAAGGCCATTCCTTGATTTCGTGGTTTGGCCAGAGCAATTCACGATTGCGACGCCGCAATGTCGGGCGCTACATGTTTTCTTGAGCGGTTTCGAGTCGTCTCGACCGTCGCGGCATCGGTGCCAAGAACAGATGTGTCCCGCCGGAGAGCGCCGCCCTTGACTTTTCCGCGCTGTTATTCTATCCATGCCTCTCGTGAAACTGCGGTTCCAACGGTACAGGGACCTGTACCACCTGATAAGCGGTTTTCTGTTTGCAAGAGCTAATGAATCCCTGGATTTTTGATGTATAGTTTCCCTTCCAGCCCCTCTTTGACCCAGGCGAGGCCAGTTGCCTGCCCGTTTTCACCCCGCATGCTGCGCATGCGATGCCTGCTACCCTTGCTGGCGATGGCAATCCTTTTGCCCTTCGCTGGCCATGGGGCTCCCCAACCGATTTTTGAGTGGAAGCTGAACCAGCCGAACATGGGCACGGAGTTCCAATGGCCGGACAACGACATTGAGAAACTCAGCGCCGTCCATGACGGCAGCATCCCTTTCGCGGTATATCCCCGCATCTCGTTCCCGGCACAAGGCCAGGCACTTGTTCAATGGCAATCCACGCAGCCCGGCACAGGAATCGTGGCCTACGGCACCGGCAAGGCGTTGGATAAAAGCGCGCGCTCCCAGACGAGCGGAAGCAACCACTCCATATTGCTGAAGGGCCTCAAGCCAAAAACCAACTACCGCTACCGTGTGGTGATGGAGACAACGGATGGCGGCCGCCAGCTTGGCGATATCCAGACGCTGGGAGCCACCATGAACTTTAGTCCGGAACGGCCCGCATCCCCGGCAGACACGACCCCTGCCATCCGGAAGTATGCGGATGCCGCGATCTCCGCCGCGCCCGACATTGCCGGATACATTTTCATTTTTGGCCTTCGCGATGGCTCCCTGGCAGCCGAACTCGCCAGCAAGTCGAAGTTCCATATCATTGCGGCCGATACCGATGCACAGAAAGTGAACACCGTACGGCAACGGTTCTATGAGGAAGGTTTGCTTGGCCACCGTATCAGCGTGCTGCATGTGGAACATCCAGCCAAACTCCCGTGGGCTTCATGCATGGCGGATGTAATCCTTTCCGAAACGGAAGTGCCAACCGTGTCCGCATCGGAAGTCGCAAGGCTCCAGCGACCGAAGGGAGGCGTCGTTCTGCTGCCTAACGGAGCGGCCACAAAGCAATGGGCAGGATCCGCTGTAAAACTTAAACCCGCCGGAAAGTATCTTGCGGCAAAACGCGGCGATCTGGCGGGCTCGACAGACTGGACCCACCAGTATGGAAACTCGGGAAACACCACCTTCACGGACGAAGCATTGGGCGGTGTCGATGCGACCGGCGACCTCAAGCTACAGTGGATCGGTCAACCTGGAGGAGACTTCGGCATCGACAGGAACCCACGCATGCCGGCCCCTCTCTCGGCCAATGGCCGCCTTTTCCACCAGGGAATGAACCGCGTCATCGCCCTGAACGCCTATAACGGGGGCATCCTTTGGTCCATGGAAATCCCAAACCTGCGACGGGTAAATATTCCGCAGGATTGCTCAAACTGGGCGACCGACGGGAACCATCTTTATGTCGCCATCCACGAGCGTGTCTGGGTGATTGATGCCAAGACGGGAAAACTGGCCAACACCCTGCGGCTTCCCGCCCGCCAGCGGGAAGACCATGACTGGGGATTCATCGCGCAACATGGCGGCATTCTGGTGGGCAGCTCGGTCGGGAAGGCCGGCATCTATCAGAATTTCTGGTCAAGAGCCTCGTGGTATGATGGCGTTGGGAGCAAAAACGCCATTGCAAAGGTTTGCAGCGATTCGCTGTTTGGCTACCGCAAGGCAGATGCCAAGGGAATCTGGGCCTACGAAAAAGGCCTGATCATCAACAGCACGATTTCCGTTCACGACGGCAAGATCTATTTCCTCGAAAACCGCAATGCGGAACTGCGAAAGATCTTCACGGGCCGCACGCCCGACCGCAGACTCTGGCTGGATCTTAAAACCGTCTGTCTGGATGCCGCCACCGGAAAGGTTCTCTGGCAAAAACCGACCCCGCCGCTCGCACACCTTACCGCCGACCAGGGCTTTGTGCAGGTCGCCTATGGGCTGGGCACCAAGAACGGATATCTAACCGTGCTTTCCGAGGGCCGAGTGGCCAATGGGAAAACCACGAAACAAGGCGACTTCCAGCTCACTCTCTATGATGGCCGGGGCGGAAAGAAATGGCACAGCACTGTTCCATGGCGGAAGAACCACCATGGAGCACACATTGCCCACCCCGTGGCTACAGAGGACTACATCTACATGGATCCGCACATTATCAATATCGCCACCGGGAAGACGGAGGGCCGCTTTGGCCCCCGTGCCGGTTGCCCGACGATCGTTGCGTCGCGCAATGCGCTCATCTTCCGCACCACGAATACCAGCACCGGGCCGGGCTGGGGCCCGCTGGGTCTGTGGAGCATGGAAAGGAAGGATATCTCCCGGATTGATCGGCTCCGCCCAAGCTGCTGGCTCAACTTTGTGCCATCTCAAGGCATGCTGCTCGTTCCGGAAGGGGGGGGCGGCTGTTCCTGCGGAGGTTGGATGGAAACATCCGTCGGCTTCCTTCCCTCGCTTTCGGAAAATAAACAACGGAATTTATGATGCGATTCACGATTTATATTCTGGCCACGCTCTCATTGGGATTGCCGCACCTTCACGCAGAAGACTGGGCAACCTACCGCCATGACAACCGCCGCAGCGGGGTCTCCCCGGAGACGCTCACCCTCCCGCTACGGGAAGTGTGGAAGCACGAAGGGGGCTTCCCCCGCCAAGCCTGGAGCGGCCCGGCAAAATGGGATGCCTATTCGAGCAACGACGGGCTTCAGTCGATGCGCAACTTCGACCCTTGCCACTATGTCACGGTCGCGCAGGGAATCCTATACTACGGCTCGTCCCGCGACAACGCCGTGCATGCCCTCGACCTCGAAAGCGGCAATGAAAAATGGGTATTCTTCACCGAGGCCCCCGTACGGTTCCCCCCGACACTTTCCGATGGCCGCGCCCTTGCGGGCTCTGATGATGGACATGTCTACGCCCTGCAGGCAGACAGCGGAAAGCTGATCTGGAAGGATCTGGGTGCTCCCGTCCAGCGCCGTATTCCCAGCAACGAAAGCCTGATCTCTCTCTGGCCCGTTCGTGCCGGCGTCATGGTGCATGATGGCGTGGCCTACTACGCCGCCTCCCTCGCGCCGTGGGAACCGAGCTGGCTGATTGGCACCGATCCCGCCACGGGACGGCGCAAATTCACTGCGGAGCATCAAGGCATCACCATGCAAGGAGCATTGCTCGCCGGCGAAAAGAATATTTTTGCCCCCCAGGGCCGGCTCGCCCCCCTCCTCATCGATCCCGCAACCGGAGCACAAAAAGGGAGCATCGGCCATGCGGGCGGGGTCTTTTGTCTGCTGACAACCGACGATCAGCTTATCGCAGGACCCAACAACCAGAAGGCTTCCGACAGCCAACTGCGTCTGACCAATGAAACGGGACAACAGACCGCCACGTTCAACAATACCACCCGCGCCGTCGTGGTCGGCAATGTCGCCTACCTTCACAGCGGAGGAAACCTGAAGGCTTTTGATCGCGTACGCAACGTAAAGGTGGCCGAGCGGACGGCAATCTTGCAGGGTGCGGAAAAGGCCGTGAAGAATGCGAAAAAAAAGATCGGTAAACTCAAGCCGGCCGCGGCCAAAAACAAGGAAAGACTGGAGGCGCTGGAAGCAACGCTCCCCGCGCTGACGCAGCGCTTGAAGGAGGTTCGGGCCGCCAGCGCAGGCCTGGACCAAGAACGCGCCGCGTGTTGGCTCTGGAGCATTCCCCAGCCGCCGCCCCATGAAATGGTTGTTGCCGGAGATATTCTCTTCCTAGGCCTGGATCAGAAAATCCTGGCCGTGTCCATCAAGGATGGCAGCACTTTGTGGACGCAGCAGCTTCCCGGAAAAGTACACGGGCTGGCGGTATCCGATGGTCATTTGATTGCCTCAACCCACCTCGGCACCATTCATGCCTTTGCCCCATGAAACCTGTCGCGATTTTTTCCCTGCTCCTTCTCATGCCGGCAGGCTTTGGTCAAGCCTGCCAGGTTCCCGTATTCCGTTTTGCCCTGGAGCGATGGGAGGCGGATCAATTCCATCTATACGTTCTGCATCAGGAACCGATCTCTCCTTCCCTCCAGAAAAAACTGCAAGCGCTGGATGCCGAACTTCTGACGCAGCCACCTCCCGCCAATCTACAAATTGAGTCCATCGATGTTTCAAAAATATCGGAAGCCGAAAGGCTTTCCATTCCCGGCATGGAGCGGGTGGAAACCTACCCGAGCTTTCTCTTGCAGGCCCCCGCCACGTGGAATGTGAACGAACCGGCCTGGCTCGCTCCGGCAAGCGCCGAGGCACTGGACCTCATGCTGGATTCGCCTGCCCGCCAACGCTGTGCCGAGCATTTGCTCGGCGGGGCATCCGTTGTCTGGCTGCTGATCGAATCCGGTGCGGAAGAAGCCGACAACAAGGCTCTGGCCCAACTTCAGGAAGGTTTGGCGAAGACGGAGGAATCCATCGCGCTTCCCGAAGGCGTCATGCGCCCCGACGAGGTCGGCCAGGCAGAGGGAGAGGTCGATCTCGATGATGTCCTGCGTTCCCCCATTCCCTTGAAAATCGCCTTCGAAATCGTACGCATCCGGCGCGACGACCCCGCGGAATCCATTTTCCTGCAAATGCTCGCAGGCCCGGCAGGGTTTCCCGGGTCCGGCCCCATGGTCGTGCCGGTGTTCGGGCGGGGACGCACCATGGGCTTGCTCCCGGCATCACGCCTCGGCACCGATGGAATCGTCGCCGCAAGCACCTACCTCTGCGGAACGTGCTCCTGCCAAGTGAAAAGCGGAAACCCCGGCTACGACCTCCTTTTTCACGCTGCTTGGCACGAACACCTCCGGCACGGGCTCGTCGTCGTCGAGAAAGAACTGCCGCCCTTGCCGAGCACCGGAGACCTCTTCCCGGAGCAGCCTCCGGAGATTCCCCGACCTTCGCCTGCGGCTCCTGCCCCGGAAAACCACTTCTCTTTGAAAGGGTATGTCGCGGCCGGGCTATTGGCTTTTCTTGTTATCGGAAGTTTGATCGTTTTCCGAAAGAGGGGCGCCTGACCCATGCGTCTTCTCGACCACATTATCCGCGAGCTGCTTCACCGCCCGGTCAATAGCCTGTTGGGTGTGCTGGGAGTGTTTGTGGCGGTGATAGCCTGGGTCGCAGCCGTGGGGAGCATGAAGCAATTCGATACCGATACCTCAGCGGAACTTGATAAGCTCAAGGAGAAGACGGATGTTGAAATGGCCAAGCTCGAGGACGATATTCGTCGCACCATGAAAGGGCTGGGCTTCAATGTGTACATTTTCCCGACGAACGAAGAACTCTGGGAGATCAAGCAACGCGGATTTGCAGAGGAAACCATGCCGGAAGACTATGCCACCCGGCTGAGTGAAAGCAGGGTCCTGACGATCAACCACATCCTTCCCCAGCTGAGCCGCCGCGTTTTCTGGGAGGAAGAAAACCGCTCGATCCTGATCGTGGGCATTAGCGGGCAGGTGCCGCTCTCCCATCGGGCGTCCACCAAGCCGATCATGGAACCCTTGAAGCCGGGCACGGCCTTTCTGGGGCACGATCTCCACCGCTCCCTTGGCCTCAAGACCGGCGACAATATTACCGTGAACGAAAAGACCTACGCCATCGCCAAGACCTTCCCCCCTCGTAATTTTCTCGACGACGGATCGATCTGGATTCATCTCGCAGAGGCTCAGGAAATCTTTGAAATGCCCGGACGGATTAATGCGATTCTCGCCCTCGGATGCAATTGCGCCAGTATGGATCGCCTAGGGACGATCCGCGCGGAACTGGCCGACATTCTCCCCGAGGTTCAGATTGTCGAAATGGGCAGCAAAGCCATGGTGCGGGCCGAAACGCGTATCAAGGCAGGCCAGCGGGCCAAAGCCGCCCGCGATGCTGTGATTGCCCGTCGAGACGAAAGCCGCCGGGAGCGGGAGCGATACGCCAAACTGTTGTCCTCCTTGGTCGCCATTGGCTCCTTTGCCGGCTTGGTCACCTTGGCATTTCTTAATATTCGAGAGCGTCTGGCTGAAATCGGCACCCTTCGCGCCCTTGGGGTGAAGGGCATTTCCCTATCCGTAATCTTTCTGGGACGCGCCGCCTTTATTGGCGTACTTGGCTTTCTGCTGGCGTTCCTGCTTATTCCCGTTTTGACCCGGCTTCCCTTGATCGCTCCTGTCGCGACAAAAACCTGGGTCCAACTCGCACTGGGCATTCCCGCCCTCAGTGCGGTGGCCGCATGGCTGCCCACTCTCTACGCCCTCGTCCAAGACCCCGTAACGATTTTGCGCAATGACTGAGCCCTTCCTCCAGACCAAAGCACTCTGCAAGACCTATGCCGATCACTCGGTGAAGGCCTTGGACGGGATTGATTTGGAAATGCACCGGGGAGAATTTGTCTCGCTCCAAGGAGCCAGCGGTTCGGGAAAATCGACCCTGCTTTTCATTTTGGCAAGCATGCTCCATCCCAGCGGCGGGAGCCTCGTCATGGATGGAACAGAACCCTACAAGCTGGGTTCCGCAGCCCGCTCGTGCTTTCGTTCGCGGCACATTGGCCTGGTCTTCCAGGACTTCTGCCTCTTGCCCTACCTCGATGTGCGCGGCAATATCCTCAGCCCGGCGTTGGCCGGAAACAAGACCGACCCCGGCTATGCGGACGAACTGATCGAACGACTGGGTCTCCGCGAGCGGCATGCGCATAAACCCTCCCAGTTGAGTACCGGCGAACAACAGCGCGTGGCTTTGGCCAGAACGCTCTTTGCCCGCCCCAGTATCGTGCTGGCCGATGAACCGACTGGAAACCTGGATTTCGAAAACACCCGGATTGTACTGGAGGTCCTCCGCGAATTTGTGACGGAGGGCGGCTGTGTTCTGACCGCCACCCACGACGATAGCGTCGCCGAAACCGCCGACCGCCACCTTTCAATCCATGCGGGGAAACTAGTTTAGAGCCTGTCCCATTTGACCGGGTTTTTGGAGCGGTGTTGTTTCTGTCTTTTAAAGGGCGCGGGGACGACTGGATCTCCAGGGACACCGGTCGCGCCAGCGAATGCCTCTACCAAACCCTCGACGGCTACCAGCGCCTACGGCGCTTTCAAGAAACGGCACCCCGGCGCGCAGATCGAATACGCCGCGTACCTGCCCAAAAGCCAGACCGGCAAAGCCATCGACTTTGGACGGGTATTTTGAGCCTCTTGCAAACCCCCTCCGCACCCGGAGCCCACGTTCAGGAAGTTTGATCAAGATGCCATCTCTCTTGCCCTATTTGGCGGAATTTTCCCGGAATCGGCCATTTCAAGGCAGGGGGTGCCAGCCCTGTTCTGGTTTGTCGGAGGTTGAGCGAGTTCGGTGGTGCGAAAGGAAGGGAGCCCTACGGAAAAGATTGTAGAGCTGGTTTGCTGTGACCACCACCCGGTGTCCGGTCAGGAAAGGTTGGATGTTCACGAGTTCAAAGGATGCGAACAAATAGCCGCTCCAATTGAAGGAAAGCACGCCGAATTCTTTAGGGTTGTTTTTGCTATTGTTTTTTGTCATTGTTTTTCTGCTGTGGAAAGAATAGCGGTTTTCCTCTTGCGGGAAGATCCAGGAATGCAGTTGATTCGGGCTAATCAGAGCGTTTTGCAAGAGGCTCAACGGAGATAGGGATCATGAAAAAACAGATTGTAGTTGCCATTGCAGTTGCTGCAATGGTTTGCCTGGCGCAGGCCAACACGCTTTTTACCTCCAACTTTGACGGACACACGGGAGTTCCGACCACGGAATATATCAGAGATTCCAGCGGTTCGCCTATTGCGGGTGTCAGTTGGGTCAGGAATTCCTCGGTTATTTCGATTAGCGATCTGACCGCTATCACAGGCGGGGGCGGATTTATCAATCAAGGGGTGGCATTTTCTAATGGCGACAACCTCAAATTAAACTACAATCTCAGCAATGGGGCTAGCCAAGGATATAGCTTGACGTTTACCGTCGGCACCTCGTTGAGTCTAAGAACCCTGAACATAATTTCTGCCCAGACCAGTGGTGTAGGAAGTGCGAAGAACACCGTGCATGACATCATGTATGTCCTCAGCGGGGGCACGCTCGGTTCAGCAGTCACGAACGCTACGACTGTGAGCTATGCGGGTGTCGATTGGGTGAACACAGATTTTGACCTGACGGGAACGACCATCGGTGCTGGCACATATACTTTGTCCGTGACGGCAAACAACCTCGTCGGCCTCGGTGCCTATGCAGCTTTTGACGGAATCACACTTGAAGACGACCTCTCTGGTCTGGTCACCACCATTATCACAAATTTCCCAACATCCACCTTGGCCGAAAACCCCAACCCGGGCGGAGTACTTCCCTCCACAGGGGTAAGCAACAGCAACGCAAAGGGTCAAAGCTTTTCCCTTCCGGCCAGCGCGAGCCTGGATGGCTTTGTTTTCGAGGTGGGTCTAGTTACCCAATCCGGAGACTATACCCTCGAAATATACCGAGCCATGGATGGCCTCCCGTGGATGCTCCAGCCCACCTTGTCCTGCGAGGGAACCCTGCCGGCAGGACTCGCGGCCGGCGATCTCATCCAGATCGATCTGCCAGCATCGCTTGAAGTGCAGCGCGGTTCCTATGTGGTCAGCTTGTTCGGTACCGGCTCAACCGATATCAAGTTGAACTATGTCGTCGATCCAAGCTATACGCACGGCACAATCTCTAAAAACACCTTCGATGCCAATGGGTGGAAACCTTTCAATGCCACCAATGAAACCTGTTTTGTCTTTGCGGCACTGGGCACACTTGACGCGCCTCTGCCGGATGCCCCGGCCAGCGCACCCAACCTTATTTTCATTATGGCCGACGATCTAGGCTGGACCGATGTCCAAGGGGGGGATACCGGTCCGAATGTCCTTAATGGCGTGAACTATGGATCGGACTTCTACCAAACGCCCAATATTGCGCGTATAGCTTCGGAAGGTCTCTCCTTTACGCATTGCTTTTCCCATCCCAACTGTTCCCCGACCCGCGCGGCCATCCTTTCCGGACAGTATGCACCGCGTTCCGGAAACGGCGTTTACCACGTGTACCATCTTAACCGTCCGGCTAATAGTGAAATCCCCACCTCGTTTATTCCACCAGCCCAGCGCACGGATATTCCTGCCAGCCACGTGATTTCCGCAGAGGTGCTTAAGGCCGGGGGATATGTGACGGCGCACTTTGGAAAATACCATGTGGGCGGCTCCAATGGTGGTGCCGCTACCATGCCCGAAAAACAAGGTTTTGATTTTAACTTTGGAGGATCGAGCAAAGGTGGCCCCGGAAAATACCATGCCGAAAACCAAATCTTTTTCAGCAGCATCGGCCAGGGCATGAATGCCTACGCAAAAAACTACAACAACACCTACATCAACGATATACTTACCCCCGTTGCCAATGGCAACGATCCCAGCGTGCTGGACGGTAAAGCGAAACATGTCGAAGACGGCCTCGGCGATGCCGCCATCGCCTTCATGGAAGAGGTTCGAAAGGGATCGATGTCGCACCGTCCCTTCTATTTGCAACTCCATAACTATGCCGTACACGATCCCACAGGCGAAGAGCATTCAAGGATGGATCTACTCACCAAATACGGCACTGTACCCGACGGCGCCATCCACGAAGACAATTCCTATGCCGCCATCGTTGAAAACATGGATCAAACCGTGGGGCGGGTTCTCAACTATCTCGACGACCCGAACGGCGATGGCGACACCTCCGACTCCATTGCGACCAATACACTAGTGATCTATACCTCCGACAACGGCGGCCACATCGGCCGCACGAACAACGATCCCCTGCGCCACCGAAAAGGTTCGTTCTATAACGGCGGTATCCGCGTACCTCTGATTGCGCGCCAGCTCGGCACCATTCCGGAAGGAACTCAAACCGACACGCTGGTGCATTCCGTCGACTTCTATCCCACCCTGATCGAGCGCGCCGGATTGAGCATGCCAAGCGGAATCACCTACGACGGTACATCCTTCGCATCGCATATGCAGAATCCCACAAACCCCCGCGACCGCGAGCCAATCTACTACCATTTCCCCGGCTACCTCGACGAACGTGCGCGCCCCTGCGAGGTGATCATCAAGCGGGTGGATGGCAAAGACTACAAGCTGATCTACACCTATGATCCGGACTACACCGGGAATCCCTCCGACCTGGAAGACATCGAGGAAGGCCTTGATGTGCTTTCCACCCCCTGGGAGCTCTACCGCTATTCCGACGACGTATCCGAAACAGAGAACCTCTTGAACGGCTCCTACTCCAACTGGTTGCTCTTTGGCGATATTGCCCAAACCATGGCCGCCGAGCTATCGGCATGGCTCAACCAGGGTTCCCAGGACTGGGACGCCAAGAAAGTGAAGGACCGGAATACCAACATGGAAGTTGACTATCTTGAAAGCAGCTCGCCTCCCCCCGTCTCCCCATCCCCCGACGAGGAATTCAAGATCACCGACTTTTCCACCGTTTCCAATGGCACGGAAGTAACAATCACCTTTAATTCGGAAGCTGGATTCAGCTATCAAATTCAGACCTCCTCCGACTTGGAAACATGGGAACTCTTTCAGGAAATCCTGGCCACTGCATCTGACCCCGTGGAAGTCGTGCTTGAGGGAGGCAGTACCAAGCGCTTCTACCGCGTTGTCCTTCTCAAATAGACTAGCACCATGTAGCTGTCATAATTTCGGATAGAGCTGTTTCAGCTTTACTCTGGCGCCTGCCCGGCGTTTCCACCATCGGCCGGCCGAGCGCGGGGTTTGAATCGGGCTTTGCCCTATTTCCTCCGGAAATTATCTGCGCTTCGCTTGCGGCGCGCAGGTCGGCCCCGATTCCGAGGATGCAGGTCGTTGTTGCAGGGAGAACAAGAACTATCTCCAGGTAATTCTCGACGCGAAACCACCCAAAAAACCGCCTGTTTTTGTGTGATTTTATTGCAATTCATGCTCAATGATCTGCACGTTTCGTGGTTTACTCCACGCATGAAGGTTTCCATCGTCATGCCCGTCTACAACGCCGAATCCACGGTCTCCAACGCACTGGAAAGCCTGCGGGCGCAGAGCTTTCGGTCGATGGAAATCATTGTCGTGAACGATGGATCAACCGACGGGACGCTAGAGATCCTGCGGAGCCAGCCGGGCATCAAGCTGCTCGACCATTCGCACCGGGGCATCGCCCCCGCGCTCAACGACGGGCTGGCCGCCGCCAGCGGCGACTATGTTGCCCGGATGGATGCCGACGATCTCTGCCACCCCGAACGCATTGAAAAGCAGGCCTCGTTCCTCGATGCCTTCCCCCACATTGGAATCGTCGGCTGCCGCGTCGCGTTTGGCGGCGATCGCGAAAAGCAGGCCGGGTATTCGGCCCACGTCGATTGGATCAACTCGCTGATCGAGCCGGAGGAGATCGCGCTCAACCGGTTCATCGAATCGCCCTTCGCCCACCCCTCTACCATGTTTCGCCGCGGCTTGTCCGAGCAATTCGGCGCCTACCGCGACGGCCCGTTCCCGGAGGACTACGAACTCTGGCTGCGCTGGATGGCCAACGGCGTCAAGGCTGGAAAGGTTGATGAGGAACTCGTGGTTTGGAACGACCCGCCGGATCGGCTTTCGCGCACCGACCCGCGCTACAGCATCGACGCCTTCTACGAAACCAAGGCCCAATATCTTTGCCAATGGCTCGAAAAAAACAATCCCCACCACCCCGACATCATCGTTTGGGGGGCCGGGCGGGTAACCCGCAAAAGAGCTGCCATCCTGGAAGCTTACGGATTACGCATTACGCATTACATCGACATAAAGTCGCGCCGCCTAAACTGCGGGACGCCCGTCATCATGCCCGACGCCCTCCCCGACCCCGACACCTGCTTCGTGCTGCCCATGGTCGGCAAGCGCGGTGCCCGCGACCAAATTCGCGCGATCCTGAAAGAACGCGGATTCGTTGAAGGAGCAAACTGCATCTTCGCCGCCTGACCGTGGCATCGTCTTTTGCGTTTCCTTGCGTTGCTTTCGCGGCGAATCAAACCTCGTAGTCTACAACCGCCCGGTCGCAGACGAGCGGCTTGACGAATTCCACCACCTTCAGGTGCTCCGGATGCACGGCATAGGCCGCCAAATCCTCCAGCGTTTGGAACTCGGAATAGAGCACCATATTCATCGATGCCTCTTTCTTGGACAGATCCAGCCCAATCTCGATATCCACCAGACTCGGCACCGCGCCTTTCAACGCCTCCAGCTGTCGCTTCATCTCCAGCCTGTCCGCCTCGGCCACCCCGTCCTTGAACTTCCACATCACAATATGTTTAAGCATTTCCAATCCCTTCCGTTAAAGCGGCGGATTTAACCACGAAGAAGTGAAGGGCACGACGGAAATAATGAATAACCCGTACCGCCGAGTTGCCTCAAATCAAATGACACCGAAGCGTCCGATAGGGCGCGGGCGGAAAGGATTCGTTGACTCACAAAAAATCACACCCTGTATACAGGGCGGATGAAGACGATGAGCTACGAAACCAGAACCGAATACATCACGGTGCAAAAGCGCCGATATAAACGTGCAGGCAAGCCCTATAAGACCCGGTTACTCGATGAGGTCTGCGAAGTATGCGGCTACGAACGAAAGCATGCTATTAAACTGCTCAACGGGTCTTTAAAGCCCTCACGAGGAACGCGGGGGCGCAAAAGCGAGTATGCCGAGCCGGAGTTCGTAAAAGCGCTTAAGACCCTCTGGTTGCGCTCCGGTCAGTTGTGCGGGAAGCGTCTCAGGCCGGCCATACCCGAATCATCGCCACGCATGACCTCGAACTCGCCGTCGAAGTTTGCGGAAGAACCCTAGTGGTGGACAGCGGCAAGCTGGTCTCCGAATTTACTACACTCATCCTCCCGGTAATCGCCGAAGAAAGGTGTACTTTTTTTTTAAAAGCCAAAGAAACCATCACGGGTTTGTTGCCAGCACCTTGAGTTCCGGCACGGCCTTGATCACATTCTGTTGCCGCAGGAATTCGGCCGTTTCCCGAAGGCTCCGCAAAGTCGACTCTTCGAGACCCAGGCGGTAACTATGCCGATCCATCGCCTTGGCCGTTATATCGGGCGGTAAACCGGTTGCTTTGGCGATGATGGCAACGGCCGCCGTCCGATCATGTTCGATGATCTCCGCCGCCGCTTGCAAAGCCGCGAGGAACTTCTGCAGATCGTCCGGCCGTTCCCGGATGAGGCGCTCGCTGGCCAGCATCATGATGGGATAGGTGTTGCCAAGGCCACCGAATGTGGCGAGCTGGCGGCCGCCGCGCATTTCGCCCATCGAAGGGGTCGGTTCGCTGGCCGCGAAAGCTTCAACCGATCCCGAAGCCAAGGCTTCAGGCATCATGGAGGGTTTCAGATTCACGACGTCGATGCGGTCTCGCGCGATGCCGTTGGCATCCAGAAACTTGAGGAAACCGCCATAGGTCGAGGTGCCCTTCTTGATGCCGATCCGCTTCCCCACAAGATCATGGATGCTCTGATAAGACGAGGTTGCTGCCACGATCAGCCGGTGCCGGTGTTCGCCGGCCGCATGGCTGGTGATTATGCGCAACGGGGTTCCGCGCGACATGGCGATGATGGAGGTAGTGTCGCCCATCGCGCCAATATCGACCGCCGCCGTGAAGAGCGCCTCCGAACAGGCGGGTCCGCTGTTGAAACGCGAGGCCTTGACGTCCAGCCCGTGCTCGGCGAACAGACCTCGCTCGTCGGCAATGATCGGAATCGCGCTGCCAACGCGGTTCTGGTACGCGAACCGGATGGGCGCGTCCGTTTTCTTGCCGCTTTGTCCGCAAGAACAGAGCAACAGTGCGAGGAGAGCGAGCAACGGGGATGCGGTGATTGCGGGTGTGCGTTTCTTCATGATTTTTTCTTCCTTTTCTTATCGATACAGAGTGGCAATTGATCCAGCTTTTCGCGCAATTCCAGAGTTAGCGCCCTGACTTCAGTCGACAGCCGGTCGCGCGGCCGGGAGATCGGAACCTCAATGTCGTGTTCAATGGACTGCGACGCCCCACCCATAACGAGGACACGATCCGCCAGATAGGCCGCCTCCTCCACGCTATGGGTAACGTAGAATACCGTGCGCCGATGGTGCTCCCAGATGCGCAAAAGTTCGTCTTGCAGGCGCTCGCGCGTGTTGGCATCCAGCGCGCTGAACGGTTCGTCCATAAGCAGGGCCTTCGGCTCCAGAACCAGCACGCGCGCAATGGCCACGCGCTGGCGCATGCCGCCGGAGAGGGCATAGGGAAAGGCATCTTCGTGCCCCTGCATGCCGACCGTGGCCAAAGCCTCCGCCACCAAAGAGTCAATGCGCTCGGGCGGATGCCCGGTTTGACGCAGGCCGAATTCGACGTTGCGGCGCACGGTCAACCATGGGAAAAGCGTGGGCTCCTGAAACACAACGCCGCGGTCCGGCCCCGGCCCGGAGACGGGAGTGCCGTTGAATGATACACTCCCCGCCGTCGGCTGGATAAACCCGGCGATCAAATTCAGCAGCGACGACTTGCCACAGCCGCTCGGGCCGATGACGCACACGAATTCGGCTTCCTTTATATGAAGATCCACATTCGCCAGCGCGCCCCGCACATCACCGTCCGGGAGGCGATAGTCCAGATGAATATTGTCCAGACGGATCATAGTGAATCCCTCCTCAACGTCCACCGCTCGATCGTACGCGCTTCGATTCGGGCAAAGACGACGCGTTCGATCAGCAGGCCGATGCCGCAGATCACGGCGACGCACGCGAAGGCGGAGGTGTAGTCCAGCGTCCAGCGCGCCTCGATAATCGAAAAGCCGAGGCCCGTGCCCGTGCCGACGACCATTTCCGCCGCCACCAGCACACGCCAGCCATTGCCCAGGCCGACGCGCAATCCGGTCACCATCGAGGGTAGCGCGCCGGGTAGCAGAACATGAAGAAAGAGGCTGCGGGGACCCGCGCCCAGCATCCGCGCCGCACGGACATAGGTGGTGTCGACCCGCTTGACCCCGTCCATGACGCTGATCGCAATCGGCGTAAACGCCGTCATCGCAATCATGAAGATCGTGGAGGCTTCGCCGACGCCGAACAGCAGCAGCGCGACAGGAATCCAGGCCAGCCCCGGAATGAGCTGCAGGGTGTAGAGAAGCGGCGTTGCGGTGCGCTGGACGGAGCGCCACCAGCCCGCCGCGAGGCCAGTAGCGACGCCGGTTGTGGCCGCGATGCCGAACCCGACGATCCAGCGCAGCAGACTGTCGCCAATGTGCCGGTAGATCGACCGATTGCTCAGCTCGTCGCCTGCGAACAGGGCCATGAGACGCATTGCGGTGTCGAGCGGTGTCGGGAAGTCGACCCCGCGAACCCGCTCGACACCAAGCGCCACCCCATACCAGACGGCCAGCACCAGGATCGCGGGGAGAGCCGCTCGTGCGATGTGTGCAACCCTCTTCATTTCTTGCCGACCAACCGATCCAGATCGGTCACCAACTTGATGCCGAATATCTGTATCGTGTCCCATTCGCCGTGATTTTTGGATTGCTCGATGACGTCCCAGCGGTAGTAGAGTTTGGCGGAGAGCCAGGAGCAAACCTTCCGCGAAAGCCCCGCCGTGATCCGATGCTTGTGCCAGCGTTCTTTCTTGAAATCGTATTGCGGCTCCTCGGAAACATAGGCGGCTAGGCTCCAGAAGGGAAGCGGATGTTCCGCCTTGAGCTGATTCCGGTAACACCAGCGGTCGGGTATGGGCGAATCGAAATCGCGGTACTCCATGCGGTTGCGACTGGAGAGCTTCCACTTACCGAGCTTGATGCGAGGCGTTGCCTCGAAGGTACTTCGCGATTCGCGCAACCACTCATCCCTGATCCGATACTCCTGATAACGATGGTCTACCGCCAGTTGGAGCCACGACACGGGCTTGTAGCGAATGCCGCCCTTGAGATGCCAGAGAAAATATGCGGGATCTTCGTCCTGCACTTTGGACTGATGATTGAAGAAGTACGACCAGTTCCGCCCCAGACCGCCGCGCACCTCTATATCCATAAAACCCTGGGTTTTCTTGAAATCCTCGCCGCGGGCGGAGAGACAAAACGCCATCGCCATCGCCGCGAAGATGCATGCCCGCGCAGCTCGTCCACTTGTTGTTTTGTGCCCTATCGTCATTTCTGTATTTCCTCTACTTTGCGTCTTCCTGCGAAACGACATGGTCATAGCGATAGGTGGGATTCGGGCGTCCCGGACTCAGACAGCGCCAGGCGACGGGATTGGTTTTGATGCGATCGCCGGCGGCGGCTTCGAGCACATCGTGAACCACTGTTTCGAGCGTTTCCGGGGGCATCTCAACGCGCGCATTGAGCGTCAGGCGGGCATCGTCGGTAATGATCGAGGTTCCGCGAATCTCCAGCGTATCCCGACATCCGGTCAGATTGCCCATGACGCACTGGTCCCCGGCTTCGATCATCAGTTTAACGTGCCCGACCGCGGCCGACATATCGTCAAAACGCTGGCCAAGCCCCGAGAGCAGATCCGAAGCAAAGCGCTCCCAATCGATCGATTCGCCACGCAATTCAAAGGTGGCATTCAGCCACCCCAGCACGGCCTCGCCTTCCGCATACACATCGTAGTCCACCACCGCCAGCCGATGTCCGGCATCGGAACGCGTGGTTACGGCATTGAGCCATTCGTCTAGCCCGTCCCCCGTTTTCGCGCTCAGCGCAAAGACGCTCTCCATCGAAAACTCGTCGGCCAGGCGGGCCTTTAGCGCCGCCAGATCCGCCGGCGTCAAGGTGTCGGCCTTGCTGATGACGACAATATCCGCCTCTTCAAGCTGCTTGCGCAGGATATACGCGGCGCTGGGATGCAGGCCGGCGTTACCGCCATCGAGTATTCCCGCAAGGCGCGCGGGTTCAACCAGCACCGAGAGGGGGGCGACAACCAGTTCGCCCGCCAGACGCTCCTTCAGCGGCTGTACGATGGTCGCCGAAAGGTCCGTGCAACTACCGACCGGTTCGGCAATGAGCACATCGGCATCCGCCTCGCTACGTAGCCTGGACATTGCATCAATCAATCCCTGAAAATTACAGCAAAAGCAACTGCCGCTCACCTCCGCCACCTTGGCATCTCCGCGAGCAAGGAACGCAGTATCCACCAATTCGGGAGCCTGGTCGTTGGTAATCAATCCCGCCCGCTTGCCGCGACCGGAAAGCCTCTGGGCGGCTTCCCAAAGCAATGTGGTCTTGCCGGCTCCCAAAAAACCGCCCACTAAAATCAGTCGTGTCGTCATCGTATTATTCCTTCTGTTCAGTCTGGTTAATTGGTCTTGTTGCACTTGCATGGGCTCGATGGCTCTTTCATGGCGGGTTCCAGTACCCGCACGAAGAACAGCGAAGCAACCACGCCGCCAACCAACGGCCCCAGAATGTACACGTGGAAAAAGCCGCCGACATGATCGGGGAAGGCCGCTGGCCCCCACCCCATGAGCCAGGCGACCAGGCGCGGACCAAGGTCGCGCGCCGGGTTCAGACCCGCTTGGGTCAGCGGCGCAAGGAGGCAGATAATCGAGGTCACCGTCAGGCCGATGAATACGGGAGCAAGCGCATTGTCGGGGCGTCCCACATTGCACCCTTCCGTCAATGCGAAAACCATGAAAACCAGCAGGAAAGTCCCGAAGGCTTCAGCACCGATGGCCAAAGGAAGGGAAACAACGGCACTGCTCCCCGGGTTGGGATAAAACTCGCCGAACATCATGGCCGTCCGCACCGACTCCGGCATTCCCCGAACAATCCCGTGTGCACTCTCATAGGCCGAGATCGACGGCCCGAAAAGCAGATAAAGGGTCAGCCCCGCCAAGATAGCGCCCGCGAATTGCGCAACGAGATACACCGGCAATTTTCCAGGCGACATACGCCCGCCAACCACCATGGCCACACTTACAGCCGGATTGATATGCGCGCACGACAGATGCCGTGTCAGATAGATGGCGAGAGTCACACCAATGCCCCATGCCAACGCCACCTGCATCAACCCCTGGTGCGCATCAAACAGCACCGCGACAGCCACCGACCCGCAGCCGAACAATGTCAAAACAAAGGTCCCCAATAGCTCTCCAATAAATTCCCGCGTGTGCTTCATGCCCTATCCTTTTCATTAGTCAACCAAAACACATAGTCAACCACGTTACATAGTCATGCGCAAGAAGTTTTTCGCATCGGTCAGGAAAAGGGGGCATTAATACGCTGGCGGCGCTACGCCCCGCGCGCGCCGAGTTCGAGGAAGGATTCGATGGAGCGCTTATACTGGCTCAGCGACTCAACCCACCGTTCCAGGCACGCTTGCCCGTCGGGTGTAATGGAATACACGCGCCGCGCCGGCCCCGCCTTCGCCTCTTCCAGATGAGACTTGAGCAAACCATCCGCATCCATCTTCCGCAGAATGCGGTAGATTCCGGAATGCTTCGGGGCATCCGTCGGAAACGTATATTGCTCGGCGATACGTTCAGTAATCGCATATCCATGCGCGGGTTCAGCGCGGACAATCGCCAAAATCGACGGTTGCACGAGTTTCGAAAGATTCTTCCCCGAACACGGACACTCCCTGAAATCCAGTTTTTTTTCTAGGTGTTTTTGCATTTGTGTTCTCGCGCTTCAGCTCTGGTTTCTCGCCACGCAGGTCGCTTATCCTGAGTCGGACCCACTTCACAACCGCTTCTTGGCGAACGCCCGCACTCCCAAATACGGTATCTGCGGAAAGCGAAGAGGGATAGTAACTTCGAAGACCAGGAGCTCAAGGAAAAACAGTCCACGGATTTGACACTCCCACAGGTTGTTGCCGTCGTTCCGACAGCCTCGCCCCGCGTCTCAGATTACACGAATTTGAATATCTGTGAGCATCTGCATAATCTGTGGATAAGAACCGGCGTGTTTACTTTTTCCGGCTCTTTTTCAGCGCCTCGTATTCATCGAGCGTACCGGGATAGTCGACGATTCCGGTTTCTGTGACTTCGAAAATCCGGGTGGCCAGCGTCGCGATAAAGCGGTGGTCGTGCGAAACAAATATCAGCGTGTTTGGGAAGAGCGAAAGACCAAAGTTGAGCGCTTCGATCGATTCCAGATCAAGGTGGTTGGTCGGCTCGTCCAACGCCAATACATTGCCCCCTTCCATCGTCATTTTCGAAAGGATCAGACGGGCCCTCTCTCCACCGCTAAGGACGCCCACCTTTTTCATGACATCTTCACCCCGGAAAAGCATCCGACCCATGAAAGCGCGCAGCTCGACTTCGGAGGTTCCGCTTTCGGAAAAACGACCGAGCCAGTCAAGCGCACTAACCTCGAGATCGAGAATGTCCGATGCATCCTGCGGGAACAGGCCAACCCGAACGGTTTCTCCCAACTTGACCTGTCCGGCATCGCTCTTCATCCGGTCGCAAAGGATGTTCAGCAGCGTACTTTTGCCAATCCCGTTTTTTCCAATGATGGCCACGCGCTCTTCCGGCCCGATCGTGCAGGAAAAGTTGCTGAACAGTTCTTCGTCATACGACTTGGAAATCGATTTGGCCTCGATCACCTTATCGCCCAGACGGGTCTGGGGATTAAAGCGGATAAAGGGAGAGACCCGACTGCTGGCCTTGAACTTTTTAATCTCCAGTTTATCGAGCGTCTTTTTGCGCGAGGTGGCCTGCTTCGCTTTTGAGGCATTGGAGCTGAATCGGGAAATAAACGCTTTCAGATCGTGCGCCTGCTTTTCGACCTTCTTGTTCGCTTTTTCCTGCAGCTCGCGCGCTTCAAGGCTGGCAATGGTAAAGTCGTCATAGTTCCCAGGGAACATGCGGATTTCATGGAAATCCAAATCGGCGATGTGCGTGCAAACCTGATTGAGGAAAAAGCGGTCGTGCGAAATCGCGATCACCGTTCCGGTGTAGCGCTTGAGCAATTCAACCAACCACTCGATCGACTCCATATCCAGGTGGTTGGTCGGTTCATCGAGCAGCAAAATATCAGGCTGGCCAAAAAGAACCTGCGCCAACAAAACACGCAGTTTAAACCCACCTTGCAGCACGGCCATCTTTTGTTCAAACAGATCCTCGGCAAAGCCCAGTCCGACCAGGAGCGTTGCCGCTTCGGCTTCCATGGTGTAGCCGCCGGCATCGCCGAACTCGTCCTCAATATGTCCACAGCGATCATTCTCTTCGTCGGTCAACTCGTCTTTCGAGTAGAGATACTCGCGCTCGCAATGCAGCTTCCAAAGCTTGGGATTCCCCGTGTAGACCGTGTCGATGATGGATTGCTCATCAAAGGCCGAGTGGTCCTGGCGGAGGTACCCGAGCGTACAGCCGTGACCTACCGAAACCTGACCATCGGTCTGATCGAGCTGGCCCGTCAGAATTTTCATGAACGTGGATTTTCCGGAGCCATTGGCCCCAATCAGCCCGTAGCGATTGCCCGGAACAAACTTTACCGAAACGTCCTCGAAAAGAGCCGTTTTACCAAAGCGCATCGTAATTTTTGATGTAGTGATCATATGGATAACCCTGAATTGAATCTGGAATTTTTAAAAAGTAGGCAGTGCTATAGCAATATATCGCCCGGGAACCTACTGCCAATTGCAACCAAATAGACCGGGCTGTCCCGGTTGCCGGTCGAGGACAAGCCAGGCGCCTGCGACACATCGGGAACGTTCCAGCAGGCGGAACCCAGCCAATTTTTATATGGTATAGTATATAAAACAGGTAAAACATGGCCACTTTTAGGGAAAAATATATAGTATACTATATAAAAACACAGCGCCCAAAACAGGTATCCTCGAAGCATTTTCTTGTTTTTCCGGCCCATTGTAGAATTTTATGGGAGAGAAACCAGTAACGGCGGAACCATTCTTAGTCAGGGATAAGGAGATGCAACGGATACTATTCGAGAACAGGCGAGACGCCTGCGATACATTTGCCGCACCGCCACGCATCTTGCGGACCTCGTACCGCAGGCTTCCAGCCTGCCTCGCAAAATTGAACTGTTAAGGATTTCTTTACAGTTGCCCTTCGACCGAACTAACAAGAGTTTCTTGTCAGTTGCCGTACCGCAGGCGGCTCGCCTGCCCCGCTGTTCGAGAACCATATATTAGATAAATTCGGAATTTCCGAATTTCTCCCTCTCAATGAACTCACGAGGATTTCTCTACAGTTCAAACCTTCTCATCCTCAAGCCGCACATCCAGCTTCAACTGGCCATCCGCCGCCTCATACACCAAAAACCGCCCCTTCGGCGACTCCATCTCATGCGTGCCAATTTTCTTCATCATTTTTCACTCGCACCAATATCAAAGGACCGACCCGAATGGCACTTAGTTAAGCCGCTTTGGCACGATATTTACTCCGGTGTTCAGTCTCTTTCATGGTACTGCGATGTTCTGTTAAAAGTTGGTAGGGCTTGGGTCTTCGCTTGAGGCAGCGGGGCTCTTTTCGGCTGGGCCTGAGCGGGACGATTTTCAGGGCAATGCCCCGGTATAGCTCGGCGATCAACTTCCGCTTGTCTTGCTGGGTGGTCTTGGGGTGGTTGAGCTGGCCTTCCCAGTTCCTGAGTTCCTGGAGTGCTCCCTTGAAGCTGATCCGCATGGGATCGGCTCCGTGCTTGCTGGCTGCCTTGCAGATCATCCAAACAAAGGGTCAGTCCTTTGATATTAGAACAAAGGGTCAGTCCTTTGATATTAGTGTTTTTCATCTGCCCGCACCCTTGCCCCACCCCGCCTGAAAACCAGATGCTTTATATAGAAGTTATTTTTACCCGTTTT
>CBDVCB010000030.1:0-26718 GCA_965372395.1 uncultured bacterium | reverse complement strand
GCTCCCAGCCAAAGTGATCGGCGAAGAAGCGCGCGAACTCATGCTTGTAGCGGCTCAGGAAGCGGAAGGCATCGTCGTTGTCCTGCGGATAGAAATAAGGACTCTCCAGCAGAATATTCAACACCGGCTGCACCCGGTCGCGGTGCCGCTCCAGCAGATCGGCCATCGTCCGCGGCCGTTGGAATTCATCGTTCATCGTTGGTTGCCTTGTTTGGGATCTGTGTTGTGAACAGAAGCTTCTCCATCGTTCTGTGGGTTCTCAGATTCCAGTGTCTTGTCAGTACTGGTTTTGGAAGCTGTTTCTGATTGGGCATATGTGTCTGGGTTTTCTAATGCTTTCTTGATCGCGAGGATCCTCACGAGCAAAAGCCCATTATAGTTTTCTGGGTCAGCACATTTGAACGCCTTGATCACAATGTGCTTCTCCTTGCAGAACCATTCATTCAACAAATTCCCTTCAAAGAAATAGTTGTCAATATATAATGATGGATCCCGCTCGATGTCGCTCTCTGAAGGAGTCTTGACACTTCCTTTTTCTGCCGTGAGCAAAACGGCGAGTTCAGGAAAAACAGCGTCGTAATGACCGTCAATTAAACCAGTAAGGACGGCAGGCAACCACGTCCAGCGGTCAGGGAAGAAATGTCCTCGATCCAGATCTATATGCGAGCCGTCATTTTTCTTAGGCCCATAATGACAGGTGATCGTTTTACAGAGTTGGGAAAGTGCTCCGGGGTCTTGACCTCTCAGAGCTGATGCTAAAGTTTCTGGATCGGATTCCCAATTGTTACGAATGTTATTTGTGTATTGATCAAAAGGCGATGTCCCTGGCAGGGGTGTACCGCCCGCAGGATTCTTTCCCCAAAATAAGAATATGGTATTTGCTAAAGGGAGATTTGTTCTAATGAACTTAATAAGTTCAGCTTGAAGCCACTCGCGATCCCTTTCTTCGCAGAAATCGGGAAAACATCTGTGTAACTCCTGGAACCCCGCTACTCCATCAATATGCTTAGGTGATTCTTCTCTGAGGTAGATGTTGAGATCCTCAAAGTAGGCAGAGGTAAGGTTTTGTAATTGAGAGTGCTCTAGCATATCGGAGAATTGCGCTACTTTTTTCGCATACTCGCGATTGTTTATGATTTTTATCGAAAGTTCATTGGCCTGTATGGATGCGTTGGAAAACCCGACTAGATCTGCCAGCACATCTTGATCATGCGGTTCTTCTCCTAGTTGTTCCTTTTCAATCCGAATCCAATAGTCCGTTGATGAGTCACAGACAAAGCCTTGGCGGTATGGGGAAGAGTGTTCTGAATCAGAAAAAAGGTACTTGATTAACGTGGTTGTAGCAGTATCGCCTTCATTTTCTAGTTGTTCCCATAGGGCCTTTTTAGATTTTTCGTTAAATTGTGAGGAGCTCTTGGAGCAGTACCTGAGCTCCCTCAGATGAGTTTGCACAAAGCTGAATTGACTAGGGTAGGCATATTTGAGAGCAGTGATTATCAACAGATGGTCAAAATCAATCTCGCCGGGTATTTTTTTCCAGATGCGTAGCACATCTCGTAAAATGTATTTAACCATGCGAGGTGTGGACATAATTGAAATGAGAGCACCACACGTTTTGGTATTGGGGTCTGTCATGAAAAGGTAACTTAGTTCTCCGAATTCCCTCTCATGTTCTTTTGGGGTTTCAAACAATGCATCGCGGTTATTTTGGGGGTCAATTAGGGTGCCCTCGTAGGCTTCTTCGCGAATCTTAAGAATAAGACTAGTCAACAGTTCGCGGTTGATAAGGGATATGCTGAATGAATAGTTGCATACACGGCATAGAATGTCGCTTGGAAGGTGTGAGGCATCAATTGCCAGGACAAATGAGATGTTTTTCAGCTTGCTTGCCCTGTCCAAGAATGCCGGGAAAGTAACTTTAAGGAAGTCTTCTGTCTTATTCTTTCCCGTGTTTTTCTTCTCCAGTAGAGTTGCCGTGTTTCGGTCGACATCTTCGATGATAAACACGAGGGGGGTATTGCAAGCTCCGAGCATATCATCGAGGCGCTGGAGAGTGGTGAGAGGGGCGGGAGACTTCTTTAAATAGGCCTTGAATAACTTAAAAGTGTTTCCCCCAGAAAGCGCATCTACATATTCAGACGGTACATTGAGAAAGGGTAGCACGTCCACTTTGTGGCGCAGATCGTTGATGCCCTTGGATAGAACCTGTTTGACAAAGCTCTTTTTATCCCGCCCCCATGCATCGATTCTCGATATAGTATACCCATTGTTTATAAGTTCATTCTGCGTCCAAGTGAGGACAGTTGTTTTTCCCATGCCAAGAGGAGCCAAGAGAGCAATGCAACTATGCTCATGGCTAGTGATTGTGTTAACCAGATTGGTGGCAATGGGTCTGTGGTCGAAAAGGTCGTCTAGTCGGGAGAGGCAAGGCTCGTCAGTCTTCACCCATTCCTTGATGCGTATGTAGAATTGCGCAGGGGATAGCTTTACGATATCTGCGCCGTTGGAATCCTCATTTTTCGCTAGCGCATGGCTAATGATTTTAGACCATCGGTTTATGTAGGTGAAGGGGTATAAAGTTTTTACCAGCAGCGGAATCAGGAGCGGCCAAAGAGGAGTGCACAGTCTCCACTCCCAGTTATTTTGTGGAATTAGAGCCAGTCCCACAAATACTATGTAACCAGTACAGGCAATTAGCCACAGCGGAGGATAATTCCAGGCCGATTTGCGAAGTGGCATGCCTCCGCTTTTATTTAGTAGCCAGAACGCAATAAAAGCTCCCACGCCTAAAATGACTTTGTAACTAACTATGCTCGGTGGGGTAAATTCTTGGAGCACCAAACTCCAAGATCCTGTCACCATCTTTAATATGTACAAATGGCTGAAGTAGACAATGGCAACGGCGAAAACAATCAGGATAATTGCGTCCATATAGCGGCAGAAAGTAGTCCATCTATAGCTTGTTCTTTTTGCTTTTTTATTCATGATTTTGTCTCTGTGCTTCGTATGTCCGTTCCAGTGTTCTGCTCATATGCAACGCGGATAGAAGCGTGCGTCTACGTTGACTCCTCAAGCATCTTCCGGCCTTTGGCGGTGAGGCGGTATTTTTGGTTTTGGCTACGTGGCTTGTCGGGGATGGTCATTTCCAGCAATTTATCTTGGAGAAGTTTGGCTAGCGCTCGTTTATAATTGCCAGTACGTGTGGTATATCCGACTGCTTCGGCAAGCTTTCGACCATCGAACTCCTGTTCTTTACAGGTCTCGAGCAATCCTTTTTCTGTGGCAGTAAGCTTAATTATGGCTTCAGCTTGGGCCTCTTGGGTTTGACTTGGGCCTGACTTGGTCCCTACTTGGTCCCTACTTGGGCCCTGCTTGGTGCCTACTTCCCCGGTAACTTCGGGGGTCGCATGGGGGGTCGCATGGGGGGTGACTTCCCCGGTATCGTCGGGGAATTCGGCTTCGATCAGGGCGATTCCTTTGGGGGTGAGGCGGTGTTTTTGCTGTTTGCTTTGGGGCTTTTCGGGGATGGTGTATTCAATTAGACCCAATGTTCGCAGGTGCGGGAGCGCTGTTCGCAGGTTGCCGCTCAACGACTTGTGGCCGAGGGCGGCGGCGATGTCGCCCGAGGAGATGGGCTGTTCCCGGCATGCCTTCAGGATGCGTATTGCAACCCGGGTTTCTACTTGGTCCCGACTTGGGCCTAACTTGTGCCTCAACTTGTGCCTAACTTGTGCCTCAACTTGTGCCTCTTGAGTTTGGATCGGCTCTTTTTCGGGGCGCGCGAGGGGGATGGTGAGTTCGAATCCGTGGGTGGTTTCCTTGAAGCGGGGTTTTGCGCCGGGGGCGTAGAGCGGGAGGTAGCGGTTGATGTTGGTGACGCCGGAGCCGAGTTCGTCGAAGCGGCCGAGCTGGATCATGAATTTGCAGATGACGGGATTCTTCGAGTACGGGCGCAGGTTTTCGGGAGTGATTTCGCCGAAGTGGTGCTGAGTGCAGGGGTTGTCGAGGATGACCCGGTCTTTGTGGATGATCAGCCGGGCGGGCGCGGCGCTGGTGTATTCTCGATGGGAGACGATGTTTGAGACGGCCTCGCGGAATATGCGGTCGCGCAGGCTGATGCGCATGTCGCCTTCGAGGTGGAAGGGGTCGTTGAGGTGCTTTTCGACGAAGCCCATCATTTGGTCGTAGGCATCGATGAGGTTGGTGTGGATCATGAGGCGGTCGTCGTAGCGCTCGGTGTTTTCGCGGCGGAGCAGGCAGTCGAACTTGTAGGCGGGGACGGCGCGTTGGATGGCGAGGTCGGTGCCGAACATAAGGATGGCGGCGAGGGTGAGGCAGGTTTTTCCGCTTTCCGGATCTACGGCATGGAATCCGCCGATCTTGAGAAGCTCTTCGTTGGTGAGGTTCGCCCAGGGGTGACGCGAGTTGTAGGAATGCATCAGCCGCCGCGCGCGGTCGAAGAGATCCGGGCGCAGGTCGTCTATGGAAGAATGGGGCAGGGTGCGCTGTTCGGTAAAGAGTCCGAGCTTTCGGTTGAGCAGTCCCGCGAGCTGGTGGGTGCCTTGCACGCGGTAGTCGCCGTCTTCGCTGCGAAGAATGATGTGCCCGTTGGTTTTGTGCAGCTGCGAACTGAGCGGCACCTGCACGGCGATGATGGTTTTTTCCTCCAGTTTGAAGGTGTGCGGAAAGAGCAGCCAGGGGGGGTCGATTTTCTGGGGGTTGTTGGAGAGGTTGGCGAGGTCGGTTTTCATGCGGCCGGCTGCGTCGGGATCGATCCCGATTACGGTGCCGTCGTCCGCAACGCCGAGAAAGAGGGTTCCTCCATCGGTGTTGAGGAACGCGCAGACGGTTTCGAAGAGGTTGCGGGGGAGCTGGTCGCGTGCTTCCTTGAACTCGCGGTGCATCCCTTCGCCTTGGGCAATATCTTCTTGGATTTGCCTGAGGTTCATGGCTGGCTTTCCTCCGTTGCGTTGGTTTTGGAGATCATGAGTTCTTCGAAGGCGAGGAGGCGTTCGTCGATTTCGATGGACGCGGGGGTGCCGGCGGGTTCGAGGCGGAGGTCGACCTTTGCGAGGTTGCGGCCGTTGCCGAGCAGGCCGTGGCGGGCGAGTTCGAGCACGGAGGAGAGGTCGGCGAATTCGGAGTAGGCGCCTTGCGAGAGCGCGGATGGCCATTGGCGGTGGGCGGACTCGATCCATTGGCGCAGGCCGATGAGCTTTTCTTCGTTGAGCGAGCGGACGGAGGAGGGGTCGCCTTTGGGCTTGGGTTTGAGATAGCTGATGGGGGCTTGCTTGACCTTGTGCTGTTCGAGGCGCGGCTGGGGCGGTTCGGCTTTTTCGGCGGCGTCCCAGTAGTGCATGTCGGCGATCATGCGGGCGGGGGCGACGAGGGCGTTGATGAAGCTGGAGCAGGATGGCTCTTCGTGGAGCGCGGCCATTTCGGCGATGCGATCCTTGAGGTCTTCCATGCGGTGGCTTTTGCGTTCGAGTTCGCGCAGGTGGGTGTAGAGCTTGCGCCAGACGCTTTGGGCGGAGGAGCGCACGCGGCCGCATAGCTGGTCGAGCTTCCCTCCGAGTTCGTAGAAGCGGATGAGCCGTTGGAGTTCCTGCTTGGCGTCGGGCACGGAGCGGCCGCGCATGAGCATGGAGGAGTGCTTGATTTCATCGGTGAGCGTGGCGCGGCAGAGTTCCCAGCGGGGGGTGAAGCGCGGCGAACCGAGCTTTTCGAGTTCGGGCACGATTTCGCGGCGCAGGAGCTGGATGCGGTTGACATAGTTTTCGAGGAAGTGCTCGAGCTCGCGGAGGATGGCGCGGGCGGTGGAGGCCTCGTAGCGTTCGAGGGTGAAGGTGGTGAGCCGGGCGTTGAAGTCGGCGAGCGATTGGTTGATGTCGAGCGTCAGATGGCCGAGCCGGGCGAGCCGGTACATGGCCGATCGCGCCCGTTCGGGGTCGGGTTCGGTCTTGTGTATTTTGTTGAGCACGCGCTGGAGTTCGCGGAGGCCGCCGGCGACTTCTTCGAGCAGGTCGCGGGTGTCGGTACCGCGCGGTTCGAGGGCGTCGCGCAACTGGTCTTCGAGCCATTGGAGAAAGGAGAGGGCGGAGTCGGCGATGCGGTAGCGGAACTTTCGGCGGCGGGTGTCCTTGTAGCCGCGCAGTCGTTCGCGCTCGATCCGTTTGCTAATCAGTTTCCAATGTTCGAGTTGCCGGATGTCGTGGTTGAAGGCCTGAGTATCGTAGCTTCCTTCCTCGGCCTGCTGGGCGGCTTGGATGAAATGGAAGACATCTTCATGTAGCGGCTCCAGCTCGTGGTTGCGCCGGAACAGCAGCAGGCCGTAGAGAATATTCAGGTAGAAAACGGATCGCTCGGCACCAAGCAGGTGTCCGAGGTTGGGGTTCTGGAAGCGAAGAAGAAGTGCGCCGCTTTGTTCCGGCAGGGTTGTAGTAGCTCCGGGTTGTAATAGGTTTTCTGCAAGTGCTTCGATGGTCGATGGAGTGGGCGAGTTCATTTGAAGCTCAAGCTACATGAAAGCTTGTTGTGTTTACAAATAATTTGCCAAAGGAATGGTTGGTGGCTATGTCGGAAACCTCTTTAAAAAACAAAACCCAAAATGCGGGAGGCATTCTGGGTTTGTTTCGCATTTAGAATTTCAACGCACCGCGTGGCTCTACTTTCCGAACACTTCCATTTCGATATAGTGGTTCATGTCGGAGCCGGTGCTGCCGGCGGAATAGAGGCGGATGAACTGTCCTTTCGCGCCTTTGGCATCAACCAATTTGCCCTTGTTGGTTTCGATGTATTCCTTGTCCTTGCCGATTCCCTTGCCGGCGGAGTTGTCGTGGTCGTTATTGAAAAGGGTTTGGACGTTGGTTGTGAAGTCGGCATCGTCGGCCACTTGGATGATGACATCGCGGTAGGCGCGCGCCTGGGCATGGTAGTGCCAGAGGGCGACGGCGTAGATGGTCTTCTGTGCGCCGAGATCGATCTGTACCCACTGCACGCCCGGTCCGAGTTCGACATAGCTGCCGTCCGCGCCGTCCTTGTCGCCATCGGTGATGTATTCGAGCTCGCCAATCACGGGAAAGTCGTCGGAACCGGTCACTTCCATTTCGGATGCAAGGTTCTTGGTGCCTGCCGGAACCATGATTTCCGGAATGACGGCCTTGCGCTCCAGATTGGGGGTCTTGATGCTTTTCGGCGTACCGGCAAACAACGGCTTGGGCAGTTCGATTTTCAGCTTAACCATTTCCTCCGCAATTGCGGAACCGGAAATGACGGCCGCCAGCGCGGCCACGGATGCTATCTTCAAGTTTGTCTTCATTGTTTTTCCTCCTGCTAAAGGCGAACGAGCACTATACTCATCCGCAATTGGATGTCTTGTATATAAAACGTTGGTATTTGTATTTTTTAGACACCGAATTTCACGAGCGATTCATCAGGTGCAACCACAAAGGCCGTGATATCTCGGTTTTCCGCGCAGAGCTGTTTGATCTTTTTTGCCTCCATCATCATGAAGGCCGTTGATAGCGCGTCCGAGGCGGCTGCCGATGGATGGATCGCCCATGCCGCCAGGTGGCGTGTGGCCGGTTTGCCCGTCGTGGGGTTGATAATGTGCCCGCCTTTCACCTCTGTGCCGGAACCGCTCAGAGCCTGGTCCTTGAGTTTGATGGTGGTGAGCCCAACCTTTTCTCCCCACGGTCCGCCAACCCCGAGGTTCCACTCCTTGCCCAGAGCCAACACCGTGCTGGTTCCTCCGTTGATGACCACCTCGTTCACCTCCCAGTCGGCCAGCACCTCCGCCGCCTTGTCGATGGCAAAACCTTTGCCGATGCCGCCGAGGTCGAGCTGTGGTGCGGACTTTCCAGTCTGCACATCCACGGCAGCATCTTTTTTCCAGCCGATGGAAAAGTGGGTACGGTCGATATCCAGCCATTGGAAACCGGTTCCGACGGTGGGATCGAACAATCCCCCGGAAACGGTGTGCGCCCAGATGGCTCTTTCCATGCACTCCAGCGTCTCGATGCCAACCCGCACCGACTCGCCCGGCTTAAGGAGATTGATCTGCCCGACGTCGCTACCGGCATCGTATTTGTTCAGGAGCTTTTCAATGCGGTCGATTTCGCGGAATGCCGCCGCCGAAGCCTGCCGCGCATACTCGCGCGCCTGCCCGGCAACGATCGTCTCAAACGCCGTTGTCATCGCCTCGTGCGTAAAGCTGTGTGCAGAAGAGTTCATAAGCGAAATAATTTGATGCAAAATACGAATCAGGTCACCGTTCTAAATTCGATTTTATGTTGGTTGAGATTTACCCATTGCACGGCTTTGAGAGGGGTATGGTCGAGGAAATGTTTGATGTGGCTGCGGAAATGGTAAAGGAGGTTTCCGGATTCAATAGCCGAACCTTCTGGAGCCCGAGCGTTCGATCTTCTTCAATAATCGGAATGGGCGAGACAACATGGTCTTCCCCTCCGAAAAAATGGGTTGCGTCTTCCGTGAAAAGATTCGAGTCCAGAAATGCACCCCATTCCTTGACGAGATTTTCCATCAGGTTCCTGAAACGACTGGAGCAATCGTCTAGGGTTTTCCAATGGTCTTCAATGAATGCGACCTTGAATCGATCATCCGCATCGAGCCGGGTTGAGGCAAATTCACGCTGAACCGACACCGGGCGGAAATTGATGAGCGCACCGTGGGCCAGATTTGCCAGAAGCAGATCAATAAAGTAGCTCTTGGAAAACGTGTCGAATGAAACCCGGATCTCCGCCTCTGAAGCCCCCTTGATCCCCCGGCTTTCGCACCGGTACAGCAATTCGCGCTGATAGATCTTCTCATCGCAGAACCGACCGAATTCATTATGGATATCAAAGGCCATTCGGGTAACCAGTTCATCAACGGCATGAAACTCCTTTTGGGATATGCGGTGAACCGGAACACTTAATTTAATCGGCACTATTCAATCCCCATTTTGCATCAAATCATTTTGCTTCCACCATTTGCATCCACGAACTACCTTGCGTTGGCGTTGAACCAGTCGACGCACTTCTTGATCTGCGGGCCGGGATTGTTGGCATTGGACTCGAATTCAATGATAAACAGTCCTGCATAATCCTGTCGCTTGAGTTCCTTGATCGCGGCGGGGAGGTCGCACAGGCCGGTGCCGAATGGCACGCAAATGTTTTTTCCGGGATCACCAAAGGTTTTCTGGTCCTTGAGGTGGATGGAGATCATCTGCCCTTCGAGCAGCTTGAAGCCGTCAACGGATTTGATGCCCGAGCGCGCCCAATGGCCGTTGTCCGGTGCGGCGTAGATGCCGGATCGATCCTTGACCACATCAAGGACGGTCTGCGGGTCCCAGTAGCGGTTGTTCGGTTTGGCGTGGTTGTGGATGCCGATGTCGATGCCATATTCCTTGGTGAGTTCCACGAGCAGGTCGTAGTCTGCCGGCTTGGGTTCGGAGTTGATGATCTTGATGTCCATCGCCTTGGCGAATTCGAACAGCTTGCGCCAGTCGGCCTCGTCTTTTCCACCCACGACACCGTAGGAAACGATCTTGATTCCTGCGTCGTCGAGCTTGGCCTTAAGCGCATCGCGCGTGGCGGCATCCATGGTGAAGTGCGTGTTCCCTTCAACACCGCCGCCGATTTTCTGGCCGGGATAGGTCTCGACATATTTCACGCCCATGGCGGAAAGCTGGTCGAGGGTTTCGCAGAAGGTAAACTTTCGGAACGACCATGTCTGCACGCCGAGTTTCCATTCGCTGGAAAACGCGCTTCCTGCCATCAGTACAATTGCGGTCAAGGCAAGGTTTCTTTTTTTCATGTTTGTTGTCTCCTTTGAGAGTTTTTCCATTTTGGAAAGACCGGACGTTTCAGCGCATTTTCCCTCTACTTTTTATGGGTGCAGAGGCAGCCCATTGCCGCCGCGACCATGCTCAGGACCGCCGCAACACGATGGATGACGATCGCTACATGCTGCCCATGGGTTCCGAGGATCGGGAACATGGAAACCAGAATGCTGAGGATCGCGACCATGCCGCAGACCACCAGCAACCAAAACCAGACGTTGCCGCCGGAACGTGCGCGAAGCAGCGCCCAAGCGGTGAGGGCAATCGCATAGAGCGCACCGAAACCGACATGGCTCAGCAGCGGGAATCCGTTGAGCGGGTAGCTGATCGGCCAGCCAAACCCGAAGCCGGTGATGGCCAGTACCATGAGAGCGGCGATCATTGCGATCCGCACCTTCTTGACCGGAGCATCGTTCTTGCCAAGCTGGGTCACCAGTTTGTATAGCGCGGGCAGACCAACCGCCAAAACAATCAGGCCGAGCAACGCGGCGAAAACCGCCAGTGCGGTCTTGAAGGCTTTGCGCACTTTGAAGGTGAGGCCAAACAGCTTGTTGAAGCCGCTTTCCAAACCTTGGAACTCGTGCATCGGAACCACCTTGGCGCGGTCGGTCAGGAGGGGGCCGGTAGCCGTCACGTTTCCAAACAGGAAGGCTGAATCCTCCGAGTGGCATTCCTGGCATTCCCTGGCTCCGAGCGACTGTGCGGCACTCCGCACATCGTGGCCGATGGGCCACGAAACCGGTGCGGCCGCTTCGTGGTCTTCGTCAACCAGTTCGCCATCGCCGTCGAGCGAAAACCTTCGGCCATTGGAAATGTAGCAGGCGGTGTTGCCGAGCTTCTTGAGCATCAGGGCAACCTGTTCTTCGTTGAGCGCCTGCGCCGTGCCGACGGTGTCGACCACCGCGCACTGCACGAACGGTGAAACCAGCGGCGCGCCGTCTTGGGTGTACCAGCCCGCTTCCAGCGTGGTGTTGGTTCCAACAAGGTAGCCGTCGGCATCCTTGGAAAACTGCTTGCCCTTCGTGACGGCCACCACTTCGAGCGGCTTGAGGGCATCCATGATGGCACCGATTGCGCCCTCGGCATCATAGTCGATCTCTTCGGCGTTCACGTCGAAATCGGGAAGGGTGGAGACGATGTTGGTTTCGGTATTCCAGAGCCAGGTCATGGAGGTATCCATGCTTCCGGCGCGGGTCAGCCCGCCGTCGGCATTGCGGCGGTAGAGCTTGCCGTTGGCGGCATAGAGCGGTTCGCCCGGGGCATTTTCCGCACCCGCCAGCTTGGCGAGGATATTCCCGACCTGCCGTTCGGCATCGAGGACGCCGATGGCGGCTTGTTCAATGAGATCCGTGTCCAGCGGAATGCCATCGGTGTAGGCCCAAAACGCCGGCCACATCATGCGGTGCGGTTCGATCCGGCCATTGGCATTCTTCACGAAAACGGGTTCGACAATGAAGGGCGATTCGGTGAACCACTGCGCACGGCCATAGATGCCGAGGCGGTTGGCGCGCGAGGTGCGGATCTGTTGTGGTTCTTCGCCGGGCTTTGCGCCGGAGTGGCAGGCGGTGCAGGTCATCTTCTCGAAGTGTACGGGGGGCAGTCCTTTGTGATAGGCAATGGGTGCACCATGCTGACCCGTTTCAATATGGCACGCGGCGCAGCTCATGGCGTCGGTCGTGCCGCGCAAGATTTGGTGGTCTTCTCCATTGCGGTGGCAGTCGACGCAGGAGAGGCCGGCGGCGGCATGCACATCGCCGGGCACATCCATGCGTTGCGCGCCGACGGGGTGCGCGGAATGGCAGTGCAGGCAGTTGTTGTCCTGCGGTTTGCCGATGTCGAACCACATCCGATGCTTGGAGTCGAACTGCGATGCGTCGTAGTCGACCGATGGTGGCACGGCAAAAACCGAGTCGTCGGGATTGGCTCCCATATAGACATTCCACCAGTCCGGCAGGCGCGAGGCCATGCCACCCACTTCGCCCATGCCGGATGCGGCGGTCGCTGCCCATCGAAAGTTTTCGCGGCCGATCTGTTTCGCCCATTCGGTCATGTCCTGCCGGTGCGAGCGGTTGTGGCAGGCGAGGCAGTTCATTTCGAGGCCACCGGAGATTTCCCAGCGGGCGTCGGGATCGGCCAGTTTGTCGACCGGGTCGCTAACACCGCCGCCGGGCAGATGGCTGCCGAAGCGCTTGGTGAATTCCCATGCGGAAAGGTTCATGCGCTCGGCGGGAACCTGGGTGCCGTTTTTTTCGTCGATAACAATCCACGGTTCGGTGGCGCGGCCTTGGCCGGCGCCGCCAAAGTGCGTACCGCCATGGATGGCTTCATAGTCGTGGCACGCGCCACAGGTCATTCTGGCCGAAAACGGCATCGTATTGGGCACTGTTGAAATAATCTTCTGGCCGTCTTCGGCCGCCAGCGGGATCCGGTGGACCGGCAGGGTTCTGCTTCCATCGAAGTGATTCGCGAAAACAGATACCGCTGTTCCAAGGATTGGAAGTATCAGCAGTCGTGCTTTCATGCGTGGAAGTCCGAGGGTTTGAATTCGATTTTCTGGCCGGAGGCGACGGCGCGGTTGACGGCCAGCACGGCGACGGCGGTTTCGTAGCCTTTTTCGCCGGGGCAGTTGAGCTCGGTGCCGTAGCGGATGGCGTTGAAAAAGTTTTCCAGATGCGGCTGGTGGGCTGGTTTGGTCAGATCGATCGGCAGCGGCCACGCGCCGGCTTCGGCGGTTACGCGCACATCGACCGCCACGTTTTTGGTGGACGATTTGGAAATCGGCGCGGCGACCTTTTTGATAAGGCCTTTTTCCGCGAATGCGTCCCATTCAGGGGCGTGCGCTTCGCGCAGGGCGGAGTTGCCGCGCTGCGGGACTTCGGCAATCTCGATGGTTCCGTTGGTGCCGCGGAACGCTTCGGAAAATCCGCGGTGGCCGGTGGTGGTGAGGGTTTCATAGAAGGCACGCGCGGTACCGTCGGGCGTGTCGTATTCATAGATGCACATCACGTTGTCGTACCACTCGCGGTGTTTGTAGAAATCGTTTCCACCGGAGGCGATTACGGATTTCGGGTTGGTTTCCCAGACCCATTCGAAGAGGTCGATCTGGTGCGAACCGAGGTCGACGATCGGGCCGCCGCCATACTTTTTGTACCAGCGCCAGTTGCGGAATTCGGTCATGGAGTTGTAGCCATATTGGTCGAGCGTAGCGGCGTCTATCTCGTATTTTGCCGGCCAGCCGATGTCGTCGGCCTTGGCGCGGTTCCATTGCGCGGTGGCGTGGGTCACTTTGCCGAGCAGGCCGACTTCATGGATGAGCTTTTCGATGGCGTGGATGTAGCGCGGGTTGGACCGGCGCTGGTGGCCGATCTGCAGGGCCTTGCCCGTTGCCGCCGCGGTGTGCACCATGCTCGCCGCCTTTTCCAGCGAGTTCGACATTTCCTTTTCGCAGTAGACATGTAGTCCGGCGTCCATGCAGGCGTTGGCGTGCTCGGCGTGCATCCAGTCGGGGGAGGCCACGATGACGGCATCGAGATCCTTTTCGTTGGCTAGCAGTTCGCGATAGTCTTCGTAGACATTGACCTCGTGGCCATATTTCTTGAGGTAGCGCTCCGAATAGCGCTGGGAATAGTTCCAAATGTCGCAGATGGCCTTGAAGCGGATGCCCGGAATGCGCAGGCAGGACTCGGTCAGGATACGCCCCTGCGCGCCCGCGCCGATCAGCGCAATGTTAAGCTGGTCCGGATTTTTCTTTGCCGCCAGCCCGGCGTTTTCCACCGCCCGTGCCTTCAGCGCCGCCAGCAGGGTTCCGGCCGCCACGGCCGACTGCATAAATTGTGTTCTGTTCACTTCCATAACCAATTCCCCTAGACAATTTGTTAAATTAAATAACAAACCCCGTTATATTGAATCGCCGGGTTCTTTCAATTAAAAGCGAAAGCACTTTCCCCTCAATCCGATTCGTTCCGAGGAACGGGGCTTTCTTGCATTTAGCGCCACACAACCTAAAGCCTACCCGGATCAATGTCTTGTAGAATCAACGCCTAAACTTGTAGGAAATGGACAGGCGGGAAATACAACCTTTTATGAAGGGGCTTCATTGGAATTTCGTACACGGTATTCCCTTGGCATTTCGAGGGTCATTGTGTGATTTAAAACACGGATCCCGCATCACCTACTTTTATGCGATTGTCATGGCTATTTTCAGGCGCGCCCACCATAGTCCGCCCGATTATGAAAATTGCACCCCCAAAAATTATTCAAGGCGGCATGGGAGCGAGCGTCTCGAACTGGCGGCTCGCGCAGGCGGTTTCCCGGATCGGGCAGCTCGGCGTAGTCTCCGGAACCGGTCTCGACGAGGTGGTCGCGCGGCGGCTCCAGGATGGCGACCCCGGCGGTCACATCCGTCGGGTACTCGAACATTTCCCTTTTCCCGGCATGGCCCAGCGTGTTCTCGATGCCCTGTTTATTCCCGGCGGAAAGGCCAAAGACGCCCCGTACCGGACGCTGCCCATGCATACCCTCGAAGGACGGCGCGAGCCGCAGGAGCTTAGCATTGTGGGAAATTATGTGGAGGTTTCCCTGGCGCGGGAAGGGCACTCCAATCCGGTTGGCATCAACTATCTTGAAAAAATCCAGATGCCGCATCTGCCCGCGATCTACGGCGCGCTGCTGGCCGGGGTGGCCGTCGTTGTCATGGGCGCGGGGATTCCCTTGGCGATTCCCGGCGTGTTGAGTGCCCTGTCGCGGCACGAACCGGCGGAGTACCCCATTGCCATCCCCTGTGAGAATGGGGGGCGGGAGACCTACAACCAGATTTTCGATCCCGCGCACTTTATAGAGGAAGGATCCTTGCCGTCGATTCTGGCCATGCCGGATTTCCTGCCGATCGTTTCTTCCGAGACTTTGGCTTCGATTCTGTTGCGCAAAGCGTCCGGCCCGATCGACGGTTTCATCGTCGAAGGCAACCTGGCCGGCGGGCACAATGCGCCTCCGCGCGGGCGGACGGTATTGAGCGAAAGTGGTGAACCCATCTATGGCCAGCGCGACATCGCAAAACTCTCGGCATTCCGCGATATGGGGTTGCCATTCTGGCTCGCCGGATCGGTTGGCTCGCCGGAAGGCTTGCAGCAGGCGTTGGCGGAAGGGGCGAGCGGGATACAGGTAGGGACGGCCTTTGCGCTTTGCGAAGAGTCTGGATTGCTGTCCGGGGTTCGACACGAGTTGACCCGCAACGCGCTCGCCGGTGACGTGAAAGTGGTTACCGATCCTCTTGCATCACCCACGGGTTTCCCGTTCAAGGTTGCGCAATTGGAAGGAAGCCTGTCCGACGAAGCCGTATACCTGCAGCGTCGCCGGGTGTGCGATCTCGGTTTTCTGCGCGAACCCTACCGCCGTTCCGATGGAAAGGTGGGCTATCGCTGCCCCGCCGAACCCGTGGCCGCGTATGTCGCCAAAGGGGGACTCGAAGCGGATACGGTGGGCCGCGTGTGCCTGTGCAATGCGCTCATCGCCAACGTCGGAATGCCGCAGCGTTTGCCGGATGGCACCGATGAAAAATGCCTAGTCACCATGGGCGATGATCTTGCTGGTGCCAGCCGCTTCTGCAAGGATGGAACCCCGCACTTCTCCGCCGCCGACGTCGTTCGCGTCCTGCTAGGCTAAATCCATCCCGCTTTTTCCGTGTTCTTTGCCGGATTCATCTGCGGGCACCCCCGATGGCGTCGACCAGCGGTTGGGCGCAGGGATCGGTTTCGATCTGATGGCCGGGAAGCCCGCCGCCACACCGACCACCGCCGAGGTTTTCAACAGGTTTCGCCTGGATTGCTTCATGTGGATTTCTTGGATTTAGTTGTCGAACGCCTCGTCGAAGACGCGGTCGGATTTGGGGAAGTCCAGCGATTTGACAAACTCGCAGGCTTCTTCCGCGCCATGCTCTCGGTCCATTGCGGCATCCTCCCACTCGACGGAAAGCGGGCCTTTATAGTTGAGCTGGTTAAGGGTGCGGATAATGCCCTCGAAGTCGACGTCGCCGCGGCCAAGGCTGCGGAAGTCCCAGCCGCGCCCGGGCGAACCAAAGTTGAGGTGCGAGCCGAGGATGCCGGTTTCGCCGTCGAGCGTGACGGCGCAGTCCTTCATGTGGACGTGGTAGATGCGGTCGGGGAAGGCTTGAAGGAATTTGACCGGATCAACGCCCTGCCACTCCAGATGGGACGGATCGAAGTTAAAGCCGAACGCCTTGCGGTTGTTGATGGCCTTGAGCGCGCGTCGGGCGGTGACGGTGTCGAACGCGATTTCGGTCGGGTGGACTTCGAGGGCAAACCTGACGCCGCATTGGTCGTAGACATCGAGGATCGGGTTCCAGAGCTTGGCAAAATGGGCGAAGCCGTCGTCGATCATTTTATCGCTGACGGGCGGGAAGCTGTAGAGCAGATGCCAGATGGAGGAACCGGTGAATCCATTGACGACCTTGATGCCCATGTTCTTCGCTGCCTTGGCGGAGTTCTTCATGGTGCGGATGGCCCACTTGCGTTTCTTTTCGGGATCACCCGCGCAGTCGGGCGGGGCAAACATATCGGAGCGGTCGTCGTTGAGGTCGCAGACGAGCTGCCCGGCAAGGTGGTTGCTGATGGCCCAGCATTTCAGGCCATAATCGGCCAGCAGGTCGTGGCGTTCCTTGCAATATTTTTTGCTGCGCGCGGCTTTGTCGACATCCATGTGGTCGCCCCAGCAGGCGAGTTCGAGGCCGTCGTAGCCCCACTCGGCGGCTTTCTCGGCGAGGGTTTCGAGCGGCAGGTCCGCCCATTGTCCGGTGAATAGAGTCGTTGGTCGGGTCATTGGTTTGCTCCTTTTAATAAATATTGCGTACTGCGTATTTCGTATTGCTGGTGAGAGGAATACGCAGTACGAAGTACGTTAGATTTTCGTCCATGCAGAATTTTTCTTCGATGATTTCACTACCGCATCAATAAACTTCATTCCGGCAACGCCTTCCTTGACGCCGGGGAAGTCGGTGATGAGCTCCGAGGCCTTCTCGCGTTTTGTCCCGGCTCGAATCGTGTCCGCAAAGTTGCAGTAGTTGTTGGCGAAGGCTTCGAGGAAGGCCTCGGGGTGTCCGGCGGGCAGGCGGGTGGCGCGTCCGGCGGCGGCGCTCTTTGCGCCAACGTATTCATTGCCGCGTTTCCAAATTTGGGTCGGGGCGTTGAGGGTGTCGACGTAGAGATAGTTCGGGTGCTCCTGTTTCCATTCGAGGCTGGCGTCTTCGCCATGCACCCAGATGGCTAGGTTGTTTTCCTGCCCGATCGAAACCTGACTGGCGTGCAGCAGGCCTTTCGCACCCTTGTTGAAGCGCAGCAGGCAGTTGCCGTCGTCGTCGAGCCGGCGGCCCTTGGCGAAGGTCGTCAGGTCGGCGGCGATTTCCTTGATGGTCAGGCCGGAAACATATTCGGCCAGGTTGGCGGCGTGGGTTCCGATGTCGCCCATGCAGCCGGCGGCTCCGCTCTTCTTCGGGTCGGTGCGCCAGGATGCCTGCTGCTGGCCCTCCTTTTCAATGGCGCGGGCCAGCCATCCCTGCGGATACTGGACCACGACCTTGCGGATTTTGCCGAGGTCGCCCTGCCTGACCATGTCGCGCGCGAGCTTGACCATCGGGTAGGCGGTATAGTTGTGCATCAGTCCGAACACCTTGCGGGTCTTGCGCACGACATCCTGCAGCTCTTCGGCTTCCTTGACGGTCAGCGTCATCGGCTTTTCGCACATGACGTGGAAGCCGGCTTCGAGGAAGGCCTTGGCGATCGGGAAGTGCGTGTGGTTCGGGGTACAGACAGATACAAAGTCGATGCGTTCGTCTTCGGGGAGCGCGGACTCTTTTTCGATCATCGTGTTGAAGTCGGCATAGACGCGCTTCGGATCCAGGCAAAGTTTCTTGCCCGTTTTCTTGCTCTTCTTCGGGTCGATATCGAATGCGCCCGCGACGAGTTCGATGCCGCCGTCCATGCGCGAGGCCTTGCGGTGCACTTCGCCGATAAACGCGCCCGGCCCTCCGCCAACCATTCCCATGCGTAGTTTTCTATCCATGATAGTCTCCTTAATTAGGCGTGTGAAATTATGAAAGATGAAAATGGGTCTGCGACGCTTTTTGCAGGAAAGGCCATTCCGTGTTCATCCTTCATCTTTCTAGCCCCCCTTGTTTTAACGTCTGGTCTAAGTATTAAACAAGCGTCGAAAAATGTAGCCGAAAGGCCAACCAGAGTCTTGTAGATGCTGGGAGTGTAATTGTATATTCTCGGCGTTGGAAAGGAGTGGGGCGTGATGGATACCGTAAAGTTCAAAGCCGATTTTCTAAAACAGATGCATAGTCCGCAACAGATGCAACTGCTGTTCAACTATCTGCCGGACATCTACTTTTTCGCCAAGGACCGGAACGGGCGGTTCGTGATGGGGAACGATCATTTTGTCCGGCAGTGCGGTGTCGAAACCGAAGCGGAGATTATCGGAAAATCCGATTTTGATTTTTTCCCGATGAGTCGCGCCGAAAACTATGTGGAGGACGACCGCCATGTGATGGAGACGGGCGAGAGCATGGTCGATCGCGTCGAGCTGGCGCCAGACCCTGGAAACTCGATCAACTGGTTCATCACGACCAAGGTGCCGCTCTATTCCACCGAAGGCGAAATCATCGGATTGGCCGGCACTGCGCGCGACGTGGATCGTGCCGGACTTGCGTTGCTCCCCTATACCGAAATGCGCGCTGTACTTGAATATGTGAAAGACAACTATTCGCGACCTATCGAGGTCAAGGAACTCGCCGCACTGGCGCATCTCTCCATCAGCCAATTTGAGCGACGATTCCGCAAGGTGTTCCAGATCTCGCCACTCAAGCACATTATGAATGTGCGCATCCGGTCGGCTAGCCTGCGGCTCACCACCAGCAACGACACCATCGCCTCCATTGCGCTCGACTGCGGCTTCTACGATCACTCGCACTTCACCCGCAACTTCCGCAAGACCATGGGCGTTTCACCCAAGGAATACCGGAAGCAATACATGGCGTAGCTCGAACCGTGTAGACGAGGCATCCTGCCTCGTTGGGGAGGGCTTGTGCATCGAACCCAGCTTTGCAATGGGAAGAATAGCCCTGTGTTCTTACTGAACGCGGCAAGATGCCGCGTCTACGAATGAGCTAAATCCGGACAACGCGCTCCTCGCGGCGGGCGGTTTCCGCCGGGCCGGACAGGACGAGGGAGGGGTCGTTGTTGGCGATGGCACCGACAAAGGCTTTCATCAATCCATAGTCGCCTCCGCCATGGCCGCCGAGGATGGAGTGGTCGGCGGGGTCGTTGTCGCATTCATACACGCAGCGGCCATACGGGCCGGTACGCAGGGCTTCGGCAATGTTCTCTTCGGTTACGTCGGCGGCGAGGACATCGAGTGGCCAGCCCTTCAGTCCCTTGTCGAGGAAACCGGAATAGATCTTTTTAGCGGAGTAGGGGCAGTCCGGCAAGCAGGCAGGTTGCGGCGATCAGCGCGGTCAGTTGCTTTTTCATGGCATGGCTCCTTGGGTGGTGGTTGAGTGGTTCGTGAATAATCGAGCAAGGAACAGACAATAATCGGGGCGTTTAATCGATTATAATTTCTTCAGAATCCTGCAACGTGCTTTCGGGCGCGTGGATAAAAGAAAAGTCCAATGCATGATTCGTCTTGCGGCATCCTGTAAATCGACTTAACTTCCTGCTCATGCAAAACGCGCAACAATCCAAGGTCGGATTGCTAAACGATCTTCATTACGATGGAGGTGTCGAGGCGCTGAACCGGCTCTATGAATCGGTGGCGGCGCTCAATCAGGGCGATGCCGAGCTGCTGGTGGTGATGGGGGACTTGATCGATGCCGATAGCGAGATGAATGCCAAGCGGTTGCTGCGCGAGGTTTCCGCGCTCTGCGACTCGTTTCGGGGCACGGTTCGCTACATGCCCGGCAACCACGATCTCGACCATCTTTCCAAAGCGCAGTTCCATGAGGCACTCGGCCGCGGCGATGAGGCGTCGACTTTTTGCTGCAGACAGGGTGGCGTCGACTTTATCTGCATGGATGGAAACTTTTCGCCCAACGGCAGGGAATACGACCATGGCCACTTTGACTGGAGGGATTCCTTTGTGCCGGCGAAACAGCTCGAATGGTTGGCGGAGCAACTTTTCGCCGCCTCCGGTCCGGTCATCGTGTTGTCGCACCAGCGGGTCGACATTGCCTGCATGCACGCCGTCCGGAACTATGAGTCGGTGCTGGAGGTAATACGGCAGTCCGGGAAGGTCAAAGCGGTTTTCCAAGGGCACCAGCATGCCGACGACCTGCGCAAGATCGACGGAACCACCTACTATACCCTGAGCGCCCACAAGGATGGGGCCGGCCCCGCCATGATCCATGTCGGTTCGCGCGGCATCCGCCTCATGCGCGACTTCCATGCCTTGGAGCCGGCCTAATACGCCTATGCAAAACGGATCCGTGCACGATCACGATTTTCATCATGCCCATGAACATGGGGAGCGCCGGACACTGCAAGTCTTGATGCTCACCATGGTCACTATGTTCATCGAGATCATGGCGGGCTTCGTTTTCAATTCCATGGCGCTGACGGCCGACGGCTGGCACATGGCTACGCACGCCGCCGCGTTTGGCATTGCCCTTTTTGCATACCGCTATGCCCGCAAGCACGCCAACAACCCGCGTTTCAGTTTTGGCACCGGCAAGGTCGGTGTGCTCGGTGGGTTTGCCAGTGCGATAGGCCTGGCCGTCGTGGCGTTGCTCATGTCCATCGAATCCATCCGCCGCCTGATCGAGCCGCAGGATATCATGTTTAACGAAGCGATCGGCGTGGCCGTACTCGGTCTAATGGTCAACGTGGTCTCCGCCTTCCTCCTAAAAGGGGCGCACCACCATCATGGCCACGACCATAACCTCAAAGCGGCCTACCTCCATGTGCTTGCCGATGCGCTCACCTCGGTGACGGCCATTATTGCGCTCGTTTTTGGACGCATATTCGGGTGGGTCGCGCTGGATCCAATCATGGGGATTGTCGGTTCATTGGTTATTGCCAAATGGGCGTTGGGGCTTCTCAAGGAAACCAGCGGCATCTTGCTCGACGGTAGTGTCGAGCCGGCCGTCTGCGAATCCATCCGCTCCGCCGTCGAAACCGAGCCGGAATGCCGCGTCACGGATCTCCACGTCTGGGCGATTGCCCCGGACCACCTCGCCGTTATCCTATCCGTGCAAACCTCCAAACCCTGGAAGCCGGAAGCCGTCAAGGCGCTCCTCTCCGGCATCCCTCATTTGGCCCACATTACAGTCGAAGTGCTGGCGCAGCCGCCTACTTCGGCGGAGTAGCGGAAACGTTTGGATCGATTTCCGGGCCGGTCGGATGGGCATTCACCTCGGCAGTCCATGTGGCATATTCCTTTTCCAGACGCCGGAAGATTTCAGGATGCCGGGTTGAGAGATCGGTGCTTTCGGCAAGATCGTCTGCCATGATCGGGATGAAGTTTGGCTTTTGGGTTGCGCCCGGCGCCTATGAAGCCATGAAAACGATTTTCAATGGAATTAACCTTTGCGTCCTGCGCGGCTTTGCGTGAAATTACGCACAACCATGAAACGCATATTCAAATTTATCACCACGGTGTTGACATTGATCGTGCTTGCCTTTGTCGGCGGCACGTTTTTCTACGGCACCAAGTCCATGCACGACCTGCTCGCCAGCAATGAAAAACTAAAAAAGGCCATCACCACCCTCACGCACGAGGACCAGATCGGATTTGCCAAGGTCGTCAAGCAGGAGGAACGCGACGGCCAGCTCTTCACCACCGTCAAGTTTGTCGAGACCGCCCGCGGCGACATCCTCACCACCGTCCTCGAAAAGGAATACGAGATCGAAGGCGACGTTGTCCACTTCGACACCCTCATCGTCACCTTTTCCGACCAGGCGGTCATGGACGGCAAGGCGCGCTCGCTCTACTTGTGGCGGCGCGTCTACGGCGAAAACATGACTCCGTCCGAAGGCTATGCCATCGAAACGCCCGGCACGCATCCCGAGCGCTACGCCGGACTCCTGCGCGATCTCAAAATCCCCGAACAGAAAATGTTCTGGGAAGCCATTTGGGATCTCGCCAACGACCCCGAAGCCCTCCGGCAGCACGGCATCAAAGCCATCTACGGCAACGCCGTCTACAAGCGCCTCCGCCCCGGCCTCATCTATGTCTTCAAGATCGGCGCCGACGGCCAAGTCTACCCCGAAACCGTGCTGGACATGTGAGCCATGAAACAACTCCGCATTTTGAGGATTTTGCTCTGTTTTTGAAAAAGGTGCGCCCCGGCTCGATTGTCGTTCTGCACGATGGAGGTGGCGACCGGTCCGCCACGGTTGCGGCTGTCCCTCAAATCATCGATGCCCTCCGCGAGTGTGGCTATTCCTGCGTTACCGTCAGTGAGTTGCTTGAATTAAAGTAGGCGAGCGCTTTCACGCGACCACGTTGGCACGTGGAACGTGACTCTCGTGGCCAGCCTCGTTCAGATAGAACAACGCGCTTTGATCATTCGCAACGAAGTTGGACGCGAAGCGAGGCTTGAGGAACGAAAGCAATGACCGACGGGAGTGGCAATCATCGTCTACACTGAAATACCGGATTGGAATCCGGCGCTATGGCGATGCTGGATTTCCAACCTTTGGAATCGAACGGCGCAGCGAAATACAGTATGCCTTTCCGGATGTTGGAAATCATTCATAGCGACGATGCCTTTGTGGCGGTGAACAAGCCGACGGGACTGCTGACGGTTCCGGGGCGCGGGCCAGACAAGCAGGACTGCCTGTATCGCCGCGTGCTTGAAAAATTCCCCGATGCACTTGTGGTGCATCGGCTGGATATGGATACCTCCGGCTTGATCCTCTTCGCCCGCTCGCCGGAAGCGCAGCGCAACCTTGGGAAACAGTTCGAAAACCGCGAAATCTCAAAAACCTATATTGCCGTTGTCGCGGGCGTTATTGAAAAGAACACCGGCATGGTTGACTTCCCGATGCGCAAGGATATGGAGCAGCGGCTTCCGCCGAAGCATCTGGTCGACTGCGTGCGCGGGAAGAAAGCCATCACCGAGTGGCGCGTGCTGGAACGCGGGGCACAGACGACGCGCGTTGCGCTTTTTCCAAAGACGGGGCGCTCGCATCAGCTACGCGTTCACATGCAGGCCATCGGGTTTCCAATCGTTGGAGATCCCATTTATGGCATCCCTGCCGAGCGCCTGATGCTCCACGCCCAGTCGCTTGAATTCCTCCACCCGCTTTCCGGCGAACCGATTAGGCTTGAATGTCCCTCCCCGTTTTGACCCAATGCGCGGGTTGGAATTTCGACAAAAATATTTTTGGGCAGAATGATTTAGTGGCAGAATCATTTCCCAAGCACCAAGCACCAAGCACCAAGCACCAAGCACCAAGCACCAAGCACGAGGAACTCATGAACGATCTACTCTACAAAGGCCATTTCAAGGGGCTCGACATTGCCTTCACCTATGCGGTTACGACCCGGGCGGTGAACGAGGCGGTTGTGCGCCATAATTGCGATCCCGCCGCCGCGCATATTCTCGGTCGCTCGATGACCGGTGCGTTGCTGGCGGCCGCCATACTGCCGGAAGGCCAGAGACTGAATGCCTGTTGGCGATATCAGGGTGCGCTGAAAGCCATTGTGGTTGACGCTGGGCAGGACAGCACGGTGCGGGGTTTTATTTCTCCGCCGCATCTGGGCATGTATGGCGATGCGCACGATGAACTCTACGGGGAAGTGGGCGAATTGCAGGTGGTTGTTTCCATGAAAGATGGAACCACGGCCAACTCCGGCACCACGCCCATTTCGCTGCACGATGCGGTGAACGATTTGGCCTACCACTACTGCATTTCCGACCAAGTCGAAACCGGTATGAGCGCGATGATTGGTTTCCGCCCCGATCCGGAAAATCCGGTACAGCTCTGCCAAGGCTGGATGATCCAGGCGCTGCCCAATACCGACCTCGAACGCTTCGACCGCATCCGCCGCCGGATGAACGAGGATGGCTTCCGCGAACTGCTTGGCCACGACGGCAAGGTGGACGGCTATTTCGAGGAGATTGCCAAGTCGCTCATTGGCGACGAACCCGGCTTTGACGGCCTGCACATGGAAACCTGCCCGACTCCGCGATTCCAATGCACCTGCTCCCTCGAAAAGATGGCCGCCATTGTTCGCAGCCTCCCGATTCCCGAGCGAATGGAACTGGTGAAGAAAAACGAACCCGTCGGCATCCAGTGCCAGTTCTGCAACGAACGCTACGAGCTGACCATCGACGAGTGCATCGTTGCGTGGAATCAAAAGCCAGTCGAATGAAGTCGATCCCTAATATGCCGCCACGCTGGCGGCGGCGCTCGATGACGAAGTGGAAATGCACACTTCAAAGCGACCCAAGTCCCAGCGTCTGCTTGCTCAGTTCGATTTGCTCGTGTTGCTCCATCACCAGCAGGTTTTCGAATACTTCGCGCACCTTGTCCGAAAGCGAGCGCTGGGCCATCTCGCGGTAGAATTCGATCAGGCAGGCATCGAAGTGCATCGCCGCGGCCACCACGTCGTCCACTTCCATTTCCGGCTTGATCTCAAATTCACGAATTTCGGCGATCGTGGTGGCTTCGGAGCCATATTTGAAATAGGTGTCGAGCACGTTGTCCGAAACCTGCTCCTCGAATTGGGCGAGGCAGTCGTCGAGATATTGTTCGTGCCGACTCATATAGTCGAGCAGGGCGCGTGTGCGCTCCTTGCTGGCCGATGCCTTGAGTTCTTCGTAGAAGACACGCAGTTTTTGGTGGAACTCCCGCGCATGTTCGAGCACGTCCCTGGTTTGATCGAATGCCATATCATACTCCCTTCGTTCTTATGGGAGTCTAAACCGCCACAGGGGGGTGTCAACCCGGCACTGATCTAAATAAGAACGGGTTGTTGGAGGGGGCGGTAGCGAGAGGGAGGAGCCCGGTTAATGTTATTGGCGGGTTGTTCTCCTTGGGTCTTTTGAGTAGGGTTCCACTCTTAACAAACAAGGAGTAACCATGAAGAAGAGTAAAGGGATGTTGTTGGCTACGCTGGTTGCGTTGCCGCTTGCCGGTTTCACGGAGGATGCCGTCACGAACACGGCGTGGAAGAGCAGCCTTGCGCTGGGCGCCACCTACAAGGATGGAAACACCGAAAAATCATTGTTTACCATGAACCTACAGGGGGATCGCTTCTCACCGGAGAACGACTGGCTCAACAACCTCTACAGTGAATATGGCAAGACCGACGGCGACCAGACCGAAGGCAAGCTTCGGGGGCAGTCGGAATACCGCCACAAATTCGGTGGAAAGAATTTCTTTGGCGGCGTTTTCTCCGAAGCCTACCATGATACGATCAAGCAGATTCGAGTCCGGGTCAAAGTGGGTCCCAACCTAGGTTACTATTTCATCAATGAGGAAACCATGAAACTCGATGCCACGGCGGGTATCAACTATGTCTACGAAAGGACGGCGCTGGCGGAAGGGGATCATGCGGAAGCCCGCTTGGCTGGAAACTACCTGTGGGATTTCTCCGAAATAGGCACCTACTACCTCAATGTGGAATACAGTGCAAATGTTGAAGATACCGACGACGGCAATGGATTGTTCATTACTGGCGTGAAGAGCAAAGTCGGCGACCAGTTATCGATATTCATCGAGCTGCGGGATGAATACGACAATCTTCCGGATGGCGCCGACATCGACCACAACGACGTGACCATTATTGCTGGCCTGGCCTACGACTTCTAATTCCCGATCCATGGATAATACACCAAGCATTGGTTGAATTCCCGGTGGTGTGGGGAGCGCGCTTCAGCCGTTGCGGCAATACTCCACGACATCGCGGTAGGGCATTGATCCGCCGAACAGGTCGAGAGCGGAACCGATCGTGACGTCGATCCTTCCCTGTCCAACTCCATCCAATCGGGCGAGATCGTCAAACGAGCGGACACCGCCGGCATAGACGCATGGGATCGGCGAGTGCGTGGCGAGTAGCTGGATCAACTCCTCGTCCATCCCTTGCTGTTTGCCTTCCACATCCACGCCATGCACGAGGAACTCGCAACACGATGCGGACAACTGCCGGAGCGATTCTTCATCGACAACCGTTTTAGTGAAGGTTTGCCAGCGGTCGGTGACGATGAAATATTGGCCGTTCCTCTTGCGACAGCTCAGGTCGAGCACCAGCCGCTCTTTCCCTGTTTTGGAAACCAGCAGGCCGAGCCGATCCGCATCAAGCTGGCCGTTCCGGAAAATAGACGAGGTAACAATCACCTGCGCCGCACCCGCATCGAGCCATTCTACAGCGTTGTCGACCGTGATGCCGCCGCCCACCTGCAGTCCGCCCGGCCAGACGGCCAGCGCTTCGCGCGCGGCCTCGTCGTTGTCGGCGCCGAGCTTGATCACGTGGCCGCCGGTGAGGCCGTCGCTTTTATAGAGTTCGGCAAACCACGCCGCCGGCTTTTCGGAGACAAAGTTGGTTTCCGGCTCTTGGCCATCCGCCAGGGAACCTCCGACAATCTGTTTCACTTTGCCATTATGCAGGTCGATGCAGGGTCTGAATTTCATGAATGAACCTTGGCATAGGAGCGACGGGCAATTCAACGCGTATGAATATTGAATATCGAACAGGGAACTCCGAAGGAAAACCTTCGACATTCGCCGTTCCTTGTTCAATATTCTGCGGTTCAATTTAAAGGAAGAACCCAATGGCCGAGACCCCATCCAAATACTACGTAACTACGCCGATCTACTATGTGAACGACAAGCCGCACATCGGCCATTCCTACACCACGA
>CBDVCB010000029.1:0-26741 GCA_965372395.1 uncultured bacterium | reverse complement strand
TTTGCGTCCGCGCAACGTTTCACTCGCTTTGCTCGCGTAAACGTTCTCTACACCAGAGGAACGTTCTCTACACCATGGGAAATGTTTTCAATACCGACGCATTGGTGTAGAGACCGCTTACCTGAGCGAAGCGAGGGAAGCGGTGCGGCGGAGGATCGTCTATTCGGCGGGGGCGGCGAGCAACTGGGCCTTTTCGACGAGGCGGATGAATTCGGCGCGGTAGCCCGAGGTCGGGGCCTTTCGCCTGCCGGGCGCGGCGCAGGATCTGGCTGTAGCTGGCGCTGCCTTTGTATTCCGAACCGCGCAGCAACAGGCCGAATTCGGCGACGGCGCTGGCGAAGCGGATGTTTTTGGACACCTCCGCGGTTTGAGCTTGTTGATTCATCATCTCAATGGCCCTTCATCCTGTTTATCTTTCATGGGTGATACGTCTGTCGTTTCCCGTTTCTTTGGAAAAAATGGATTTTCTTCCAAAAGTCCGATTCCACCAAGAAGGAAAGTAGACGGAACAACAACAGCCGCACAAATGCCGAGTATCCGAATCGGATTATACCTGTTTTTTATCGCACTGCCGCTTGCTTTCATTCGCGGAATCGCTAGCATGCTGTTTGTCCGGTAGGTTAATTCATCCACAAACGCATGAAGGGGAACATATGAAAAGCATCATCATTGCAGCGCTGTTGGTACCCATGGGCGTCGTCGCCGAAGAAGCCGCAAAAGTCGAAGAGCCCGCCGAAGCAAAAGTCGAAGAGAGCGGCGGCCATAAGGACTGGCCGAGTCTCGACGAGTGGGCGGACAGCAACAAACTTAAGGAAGGCACCCTGACCGCAGAAATTCTGCTTGGCTATGAATATTCAGATTTTGAAGGAAATGGAACTTCGGAAGCCCAAGCCCTGCTCACCCGCACTCGGATCAACTATCAAACGGCGAATTTCGAAGGCTTTGATGCCCGAGTCCAAGCCCAGTATGTCGGCCCAGTCAACGATCACTATAGCTATCCCGGCGGCGGAAACCCGAACTATGATGTGGTGGCCGACCCCGAGGCCTTCCGCCTCCACCAAGCCTATCTGGCCTACAGCGGCTACGATTCAAAAGCCATCGTTGGCGCGCAGGAGATCATTCTCGACAACCAGCGCTTCATCGGCAACGTCGGCTGGCGCTTCAACGCGCAGTCGTTCATGGCCGGGTCCATTGCAAACCACTCTGTGAGCAACTTGACGCTGTATTATGCCTACGCCGGCGGCATCAACGATATCTTGGGAAACTACAGCAACAACCGCCAATACCACTTGCTCAACGCCGAATACAAACTGGGTGAAAGCAACCAGGTGGCGGGCTATGCCTACCTCCAACGCAACGACAACAGCGCGGCCAACGAGAAGGTCGACACCTACGGCCTGCGCGCATGGGGTAAAAACGGAAAAATCTCCCACGAGGCCATGCTGGCCCTCCAGCGCGATGCCTACTATGGCAGCGTATTTGGAAACTTCGACTTCGATGCCATCGGTGTCGGCGCTGGTATTGAATACATCTCCGGCGGAAACAACCTCAATGAACACTTCCAAACCCTCAACGGCACCGCCCACAAATTCAACGGATGGGCTGACCAATTCCTCCGCACCGACGGCAGTTTACCCGTATTTGGCGGCTTGATCGATATCTATGGGCAGGTTTCCGCCGTCGCCTTCGAAAAGCTTAAACTCATGGGCGTCGCCCACTACTTCACCACAGCGGACACCACGCCGACCGGGTTCGACGGCCCCTATGGCTATGAGTTCGACGCCCTGGCCAAATACCCCGTCTGCAAAAACTTCGATGTGCTGGCCAAAATTGCCTACTACGTGAAGGAAGACGACCATATCGGCAACTTCACCAACGACGAAACCGTCTTCTGGCTGCGCGGGACGCTGAGATTCTAAGGCTAAACCGCCCATCCAATGCCTTCCAGAGGTTGGAATCTTCCGGCCTCTGGATTTTTTTGCACTTTTTCGAACACCATAAACCCTGTTTTTATTGGGGTTTTAGCCGGTTTTCAGAAAAAACGAAAAAAAGTGCGATTTTGGAGTAACACCTTTGGGAAAGCCCCCGTATTACATAGCGAACCCAACAACAGCTTTATACAGGAGCACACGCGACAACTTAAGTGAACCCAAACCCATCTGTCGCTAGCTTCACTACTCCGAGGAGACCCCGCCCACCCAGCGGGGTTTTCTTTTTGCCCGAATGAAATGGAGAGGATGCCCGCTCCTATTTGACAAACCTCCACCCGCACGGTAGGTTTCGCGCCCTATGAAATTTTCCGATCTAGCCTTAGATGAATCCATCCTGCGCGCCGTCGAAGAAGCCGGTTTTACGGAACCGACGCCGATCCAGGCCGAGGCCATCCCGACCATCCTCTCCGGACGCGACGTCCTCGGTTGCGCCCGCACCGGAACCGGAAAGACCGCCGCGTTTGTCTTGCCGCTGATCCAAAAGCTGGAGGATTCCTGGATCGCCGCGCGCGAAATCCGCGTCCGGTCGCTGATCCTCTCCCCCACCCGCGAGCTGGCCATCCAGCTCCACGGGAATATTTCCGCCTTCGCGCAACACACCGAGCTCGCCACCTTGCTGGTGCATGGCGGCGTCGGATTCGACCACCAAATTGAAGCGTTGCGCGGGGGGATCGACGTCCTCGTTGCCACTCCCGGGCGAATGCTCGACCTGATTGCCCGCAAGGCGCTCAAGCTCGACCAGATCGAAATCTTCGTGGTCGACGAAGCCGACCGCATGCTCGATATGGGCTTTGCGCCCGACATCCGCAAGATTGCCAAGATGCTTCCGTCATCTCGCCAAGCGCTCTTCTTTTCCGCCACCATGCCGCAGGACGCCCTCAAGCTGGCGGGTAGCTTCCTGCGCAAGCCCAAGCATATTTCGGTCGACCCCGTTTCCGCCGCCGCCGAGAATATTGAAAAGTCGCTCTACTACGTGGAGAAGAACGACAAGTTTGCCCTGCTCGAATGGGTTTTGAAGCAACTCGACTACGAGCGCGTACTCGTCTTTTGCCGCACCCGCCGCGGCGCCGACCTGCTCACCGAGCGGATGCAGAAGGCGGAGCTACCCGTGGCCGTGCTGCACGGCGACAAGGCGCAATCGCACCGCCAGGCGATCCTCGAAGAATTCCGTGCCGGCGAAACCCCGGTGCTGATTGCCACCGACCTCGCGGCGCGCGGCATCGACATCGAGAACATCTCGCACATCATCAATTTTGATCTACCCAACGAACCGGAAACGTTTGTGCACCGCATTGGGCGCACCGCCCGCGCCGGGGCGTCCGGACACGCCCTGAGCTTTTGCGACCCAACGGAAAAGAGCTACCTGCGCGACATCCTCACCCATCTCGGCGAGGCACCCGACGTGGTGGAGGATCAGCCCTTCCACAGCGAGCAGACCATGAACTATTCCGGCCGCGTGCAATCCAAGCACTCGCCCGAGCGGCTTGCCATGAAGCATAGCAAGGGGAAGGAAAAGACATGGCGCCTCGCGCCCGGGGAGCGCAACAAGGTGCACGCCAAAAGCGATGGCCCCAAGAAAAACGCCCGACGGAACCCTAAAAAGAAAAACCAGGACTAACGCAGTCTACGGTTGGTTGATCGCGGCCACGGGCACCGCGTCAATCTTGCAGTAGAGTATCTTCCCGGTCGCATCTTCCGTGGTTTTGGAAACGGAGTGCTGCACTCCGATCAACTGTCCTTGCAAGTTGAGCACCGGGCCGCCACTCATCCCGCCTGACGGGGGGAAACCTGCCAGCTGCAGACGGGCCCAATCCTTCTCGCCTTGTTTTTCAATCGAAGCAAAAAGTATTCGTCCATCCGCCAGCGTTAAAACAACCTGTAGCGTCTCGCCGGTCACGTTCTCGGTCAACACATGGTTTGCGGTGAGCACCTTTCCGCCTTTCAGAATGATCCCCGTTCCGTGGTTCGACTTATGGCCGTTTCCTTCAAACGAATGCCGCACCTCGATGCGCACTCCCCCGCTCGTAGACCAGGTTGGTGTCCACGAACCATCGGCGTTCATTCTCGGCGGCCAGCGCCAGTCCCACGCACAACATACCCAACGTTAAAACCAATTGCCTTCTCATGATGCCGACGACGCTAGCAAAAACAAGCCCGGAACAGTTTGCCGATGTGCTGATTTGTCTATTTCGCCCTTGCCCGTTCCAATTTGAATAGGAAAAGGAGAAATACCACGCCGGACAAGGTGATGACCGCCGCCGTGTTGAAGGATGCCCTATAGGCAAAAACCTGCGACCGGCCCATGGCAATTAGAAGGTCTGTGATGGGGCCGGTGATGCAGGTTCCGGCGATCCCCCAGCTCAGTAAAAAGGTGGCGTTGAAGATGGAGAAAAGCTCCCCGCGTTTTTCGGCCGGGATATAGGTGGAGGCCAGCTGGTAGGACGACGCCATGATGAGCACTTCCGAAACCCCCATGAACAGGTTGCTGATACCGATATTAAACAGGACGTCCGTTGTCCCAAGCAGGAAGAGCGAAACGACGTCGGCAAAAACGCCAAAAACCAACAGGTTCCTGGTTCCGGTTCTCTTCAGCAACCAACCCGTGGCGAATCCCGTGAAGATGATTCCCATGGATCGGATATTCAAAAAATGGCTTAGCGTCATGGCCGACAAGCTGAAGCCGGATTCCAGCGTCAGGTATTGGGACATGGTGACGGCGACAGAGTTCCGGCCAAAGTTGATCAGGGCCATCGAAAGGATGAATAGCACAAAATAGGAGGCGTGGAACGCGCTTGGCTCCGTCAGGCCGGAGGAAGCCCTGCGCCTTTTTTTGACGCCTCCTTCCGGTACCAGCAACATGGGGAACACGGACAGTAACATCACGGCGCCTGAGATGAAAAACAAGGAGCCCTTGTAGAATCCCCAGCCCGCGAACTCCGTTCCCATTTTATCATAAAGCAGGCCTCCGGCGACAATGCCGGTGATCCGGCCAACGCCCCCCAAGCCCTCCAGCTTCCCCATGATGCGCCCGCGATCCCCTTCATCATACACATCGGAAATCAGCGCGCTCCATCCGATGTTGGACATGGACCAGAATACCTCGATGACCGTCAGGCCAATGATGATGACCCAACCGGCATGGATTTTATCGTCGGGAAGCCGATGGAAATACCACACAAGAATGGTGCCGATCCCGGCGAGGATCTCCCCCCAGATGATCAGGGATCGCCGCTTTTGGTATTTGTCGGAATACGTTCCCCACAAATAGCGCTGGGACAGGACGTTCAGGATCATCGGCAGGGTGGCGAACAGGGAGGTCATCGTCACCGAAAGACCCAGGAAATGCCGGAGATAGATGGCCAGATAGCTATAGAAAAGCCCGCGCCGAAACATGGCGAGAATCTGGAACGACGATATGCCGATAAATGTTTTCATCTAGGATTTATCCGTGCAGGCCCTCCAGGGAAAAGAACAAGCCCGCCGGACGGCGGGCTTGTTCAGCAGCCGAATGGCCGGGTGCCCTACCAGAAGATCACGTAGAGCGCGACGGTGAGGGCGCAAACCCCCAGACCCCAGATCAGGGCTCCCTTGGACGCGGTCAGATCCATCGTGGTGTTGTGCGCAAAGACAACCTTCTTCTGTTTCCAGACCAGCCCATAGACAAACAGGATAAGAAGCACCAAAATCAGCGAAATGGACATGCTGTAGAGGAAGTTGTAGGGACCCAAAGCTTCTGGCCAAATATCCTCGGTGAACTTCTTGCTCGTCAAGAAGCCGTAGAGAATCGGGTTGGCAACCAATCCGATCACACCGGCCCATTTGCCGGAGGTGCGGTTGATTAGGCCATAGATGAATACCGCCAGAATACCAGTGGAAACAAACCCTTGGAATTTCTGGATGAATTCAAAAATACTCGCATTGTTCGCGAGCAACGGCGCAATCACGCAGCCGATCACAACAAATACGCCGATAAAGATACGACCCATGCTCACCAGTTTAAACTGCGAGGCTGCCTTGTCGATGTAGCGTTGGTAGACATCCATCGTCAGGAGGGTGGATGCCGCATTGAGAATCGCGGCCAGCGAGGAGATGATTGCGCCAAGAAGCGCCGCAAGCACGAACCCGAGAACCCCTTTGTTTTTAGGAAGCAACTTTGTGATCAACAAACTGAGCGCAGAGTCGTACTTGTAGGATTTGAGTTCGGTGGTTTTAACTGCGGATTCGCCCACTCGCGCAACCACGGTTGCGTTGTAGGTTTCGATTTCCGCGGCCTTTTCGGGATTTGCCACCGCCCATTTTTCATCGAGCTTGAATACCTCGACGGACGCCAGCTCCGTGATGGCCTGTTCGTAGGCGACGAGTTGGTCCCCGGCGTTTGCTTCCATGTCCTTGCTATAGAGGTTGAATGCGATGATTCCGGGAATCACGATAACAAACGGGATAATCAACTTTAGGCCGCCCGCAAGCACCAGACCTTTCTGGCCTTCTGCAAGGGAGGCGGAACCGAGGATGCGCTGGGTGATGTATTGGTTGAGTCCCCAGTAGTAGAAGTTTGGAATCCAGATGCCCAAAACCAGAATGGGCCACGGCATGGTTGGGTTGCTTCCCATGTGCATGGCGGATTCGTTGAGCGCGCTAAATTTTTCCATGACGCTGGCACTTTGGTCAACCGTTGCCGCCGCACCCGTCGAAGTCACGAGGTCGGCTACATTGGTTCCGCCGAGCGCGTTGAACGCGAAGTAGGTGATGACGCCGCCGCCAATAATCAGGGCGCTTCCCTGAAGCAGGTCGGCCCAGGCGCAGGCTTTCAAGCCCCCAACCGCCACATAGATGGCGGCCATGACCCCCAGCGCCCAACTACATGCGGCTAGCGAGAGTTCAATGCCATAGTGATCCATCAACCCCGTCAGGGTCAGCGCGCCGGCATAGATCACGCCGATCAAGCTGATCGCAATGAGAATAAAGATCATCGAAACCGTCATGAAAAGCCGCGCCCAATGGTTGTAGCGCATTTCAAGGAATTCAGGAATGGTGGTGATGCCCGAACGCAGGAAATACGGAAGCAGCACAAAAGCCACCACCACCAGCGTGATCGCCGCGATCCATTCCCAGCTCGAAACGGAAAGGCCGTAAAGACCGGCACCCTGACCCGACATGCCCACAAACTGTTCGGCGGAAATATTGGCAGCGATCAGCGAGAAACCAATCAGCCACCACGTCAACCCGCGCCCGGCGAGAAAGAAGTCGGCCGCACCATCTTCACCGTGCGTGTCCTCCCCTTTCGATTTGTATAGCCCGACAAAGAGCACTGCGGCAATGAAGCCCACAAAAACAATAATATCAATAATACCCAGACCCATAATATTCTCCCGTATCGTTAACCACTCCTCCCGGCAATCTATGCCGGATGGTCAAACACCATATCAATGTTGCTGTTGCATATAGAAGAAAAATCTACCGGATTAGCATCGCGCGGGGTTGCGGGCGGAATTGTGGTTGCCTGCCCCGCCCCATGGTGGCTATCATGGCACTTTGAGTGGGCGTGCTGCCCATCGACCAACCGAAAGATGACACAGATGAAAGCATTATTGATTGTTGCCCATGGAAGCCGGAGGAAGGACTCCAACGACGAAGTCCGCCGTCTTGCCGATCGTATCCGTGAAAACTCGGAGCCGACATTCGGCTTGGTGGCCAGCGCCTTTTTGGAAATCTCCAGCCCGCAAATGGATTCCGCCATCGCCGACCTGGCCGAGGAGGGCGCCACATCGATTACGGTATTCCCCTATTTTCTGGCCGCCGGAACCCATGTGGCCAACGACATCCCCCGCATTGTCGAAGAGGAAAAAGAAACCTGCCCGAATATTGATTTCGAGATCCTGCCGCACCTTGGCGCACTGCAGGGCATCAGCTCCCTGATCCTCAAGCACATCTACAAATCCGCCTCAGGCGAATAATCCGCCCTTAAAAATCATAGGCTAGGCTTACGATGAGCTGGTAGTCGTCCTTCTCCGGCAAGATTCCGGCGGCATCACGCTGCGGTTGCTGGATATGGTCCCAGATGAGCGAGACATCGAGGTCGAGATCATTGATGATATCGAAAGACAGTTTAGTGAGCATATGGTGGGTATACTGGCCATTATCCTCATTTAGCAGGCGCAAACTATAGTCGAAAAGATAATCGATCGTGCCGGTCACCTCGCGGTCAAAGCGCGTGCCCGCCGTGATGAAGGGCGAGCTAGACGAGTCGTCTTTACCCGCTTCGACCGACACAAACTGCTGCTCCTGATAGCCCGCGCCGAGATTGATGCCCCACTCCGTCTTTGACGTGTGCACCACATCATAGCCAGTTCCCATCGCGAGGGAATACTGGCCATCAATATTGGTGAACGGATCGCGATAATATTCGCCCGCCAGAACTTGCCAGTAGAAGCGGGCGGTCAGGAACCGGTCATAATAACCACTCAAACGCTGGTTGTTGGCCGTTTCAATCTCTTTGGCCACGCTATAGTTGGCCAGGTAGTCGGCATTGAAGCGGGTCGCCGCCGTTCGCCGCTTGAGGTTGGCCATTACGGTCATGTCGGCCGTGTCCGTATTCCCGCCGCGCGCATTGACTCCGATCGACACCATGCCCGACCAATGGTCGCGCTCACGCTGCTTGCCGTCCGCGATGGAGATCACCTTCCCGCGCAGAATGGTCACCTCATGTTCACTGCGGCGCAGGGTGATCTGGTCCTCCTTGATTTCGAGCACACCGCGCAGGATGGACGTGTCGCGGCGCCCGCCGTCGCCCTCGACAAACAGGGTCTTCATTCCCCGGGTGCGCAATTGCTTGACGTCTTCGAAGTCGAACTCCAGCAGGTCGAGTTCATCGCTATCAAACTCCAGCGTATAATCGTACAGCACCTTGAAGTCGCCCTTCAGCCACTCGCCGGACGTGAGCTGGATCCAGTCGAATTTGCTATCCGGCGGCGGCTCGAAGGCTTCCCACGGATCGACGCCCGGCAATGTTTTTACAACATCTTCCGCCGCTGCACGTCGAGCCACCTCTGCAACCTCTACCGCTTCCGCAGCCTCGTCCTTTTTCTCGACCGCCATGGCTTCCACGGCTTCTGCAACCTTCACATCATTCGTCGCCACCGCAGCTTCCGCCGCAAGAGCCACCCCGGCAGTCAAAATCCAGCAAAATAAAATTCTCATAATCAACTACTCGTTATGATACGGATGCCCGTCCACCACTGTAAACGCCCGGTAGAGCCCTTCAAGCAAAACAATGCGCGCAACGCCGCCGGCCATCACCAGCGATGAGAGCGCCCACACGGCGTCGGCCTTCTTCCGGACGGAATCGGCCAGCCCCAGCGCACCGCCAATCACCACCACCATCCGCCGCTTTCCCGCCAAGGGGAATTCGCCGCGACGCGATTTCTTGATCAGCTCCGCAAGCTCCAACGTCTGGATTTTTTTTCCGCGCTCATCGCAAGCCACCAGATAGTCGTCCGCCTTCAGCCGCTTGAAAATCCGTTCCGCCTCGGCCTGCTTCGTTTGCTCCGGCGTGCGCGACGACACCTTTTCATCCTTGTATTCCAGCACCTCGACGCCAAAAGCCTTCAGCCGCCTGGCATATTCCTCCTGCGCAGGAACCAACGCCTTCGGTTTGATCTTTCCGGGCAATAGAACACAAATCTTCATACGCGGGTTTATGCCCTATTCCCGACCTTTGAGAAAGAAAAAGCACCCCCGGAAAACAGCAGGACCTTACATCTAGATACCCCGATCGTGGTAATTAGATGAAAGGTCTTCCTGCTCGCTGCGGATCTTCCTTTCCATGGAGGCCTTGATGTTTTGCGGCACCGCCACCCTATTCCCCCGGCAGGTGCATAAGCGTGATTCCGTCGAAGAAGCAGGGCTGGCCCTCGGTGAGCAACCCGACTTGCGAGGCGGGCCATGCCCCCTCCACCGTCAGCATCGGCTGCCCGTTGAGTTCGATGACAACCCGGTTCTTGAGCTTGACGCAGCGGAAGAAGTAGCTCGATTCCACCTCGACGGTAACGAGGGTCTCTTGCGGGCGGGACAGGGTTTCGGATCCGGCGGTATCGTCGTACACGATTCTTTCGTTGGGGCCGAGAGAATCGTTCGGATCATAGGACCGGATATATTTCCCGGTTTCCCGGTCAACCACCAGGGGCGAAGAGGAGGAAAACCCAAACCCGATGTGGTTTCCGGTTTCCGGGCGGATCGAGACATGGTTGAGGATGCCGGAATGCTGCGCATCCGGTTTGGGTTCATCGGCTTCGTAGAAGCGGCCATCCTCCCAGAGGATGGGTTCGCGCTCCCGCTTGAGATTGGCGTAGCGGATCACCATATCGTCGTCGGGAACAAAGAATTCCTGCCGCAGATGGTCGTGCTCGCCCTCGAGCCAACGTATGTCCAGCGCCGTGACAATGGATCGGGACCGGAGCGCATAGACCCATGCGGCCACATCCCGATAGGAGGTGCTTTTGTCATAGAGGTGCCGATGCGGGATGCGGCGTCTCAGCGACTGCGTGTAGGGGCCGACATCCTCTCCGTTGCGCTTTCCGGAAACGACCAGCTCGCGGTTTCGGGTATCGATCATGGCCTTTAGATAGTTTTGCTGGTCGGCAAAAACGGGGACGACGCCATACCATCGTTTCTCGCCCTCTTCCAGCTTTTCGGTGCGGACGTTGACGGTGAATTCGTACTGGTCGAGCAGATCGCCCTTGAAGGCGCGGCCCGTCTCCGAATGCCGTTTCTGCTCCAGCCCATACGTCTTGCGATGCCGCCACTCCCCCCCTGCCGGAGAGCCATCCGCCGCCGACCCCCAACCCGTGATGGAGGCATCATGTTCATCCCAGCCCACGGTGTAGGCCACCCCGTCGAACTCGGCGGCGGTGTAGCGGCAGAACAGCCCCGGCACACCGGCCCCGGTCAGCGGGGTGATGATGGGCTTGTCGGCGGTCAGCTTGAACTGGTCCAGCATCACGTCGAAATAGCCGCCGTTTTTCGTGATCCGCACCCGGTGCAGCGGAGCGGAATCGTCCTCAAACCCCGGAGGGCCTTGCAGCAACTGGAATTCCTTCGGCAACTTGAATTTTCTGGAGACGGGCCGGCCTGAATCCAGCCGGTAGCCCCAGCTGTTCTCCGCTGGCTTGATGCTGATGACCAGTTCGTGGTCCCCATCGCTATAGGCCACCACGCCCACCTCGCTTTTCCCTTTCTTCGGGAAGCGAATATACGTCTCGAAAAGATAGTTTGCGGCAGGCTTCTGCCGTAGGAAGGCCCGGGCCGGTTCATGGGAATGGTTTTGACGCAGCGCGCCGTTCGTCGATGCCCATTCCCCTCCTTCAAACAACCAATGCTCCCGCCAAGCAAGGTCGTCGGCGGGAAACCCATCGGAAAACGTCGGTTGGGCCGGAGGCGGGTGATAGCCCGGCGTATCCACCGTGGTCGGGCCGTCCACCACCAGCTCCTCGCCAAAGAAAAAGATGCGATCCAGCCCGGTTCCCGGAACCCCGTTCCAATAGGCGCGGTAGACCAGCCATTTTTCAAAGCCGTTCGGCCCTTCAATCATTCGCGGGGTGTCCAGGCTGTATACGGTCGGTTCGACGGGGAGGGGGCCTGCGTCGAACAATCCGAAATCGAGGAAGCGAAATTCGCTGTCCGGATTCGAAACGGCATGCACGGCCAGCACATTGTCCGTTTTCCGGAAAGCCCCGGCGGCCTCCTTGGAGACATCGAAGTTGCCATACGCCACCGTAGGCTCAACGGACTCGAATATCATGGTTCCATTCAGAAAGACCTGCACCGGACCTTCGTGGCGAATGTTGAGCACCGGCGTTTCCGGTATTCCGCCAACCAGTTCGAATTCGCGGCGAACCCACAAGTGGTCGGTCTTCCACTTGGAGCGGGCCGCATGGATCTGTGCATTTCCGTCCTCGAACGGGAAGCCGAAGCCGCCCTCCCCTGTGCGCCAACTCTTCATCTTGAAATCGGGCAGCGTCCAGCCTGTCGCAGGGGGCTTGAGGGTGTAGCGCCCCTCCCACTCGGCATATTCCCCGGTCGGAAGGATCGGCGAATAGGTGCGCGCAAGGCGCTCCGCATTGCGCATCAGCACCGGATCGGCCTGCTTGTCGGTATTGTCAAAGTGCTCGGGGTTTGTGTTCATCGCCACGCCGATTTCCCGCAGGCCCGTGCGCGGACTCGGGTGGTTGGCGGCATAGAGCAGATAGTAGTTCCCCCGATAGTTTATCATTTCCGGCGCGCCAAGGTCGGCGCTGTCGAGCGCGTCCCACATGCCGCGGCGGCCATCGAGCAGCTGCCGAGGCCGGCCGCTCGGTTTCCAAGGCGCGCCATAGCGCCGCATCCAGACCTCCCCCTCTTTCTTGCTGCCGATATTCCGGTGGACGGAAAACAGTTCCCCCCCGGGATCCTGGAACAACCGCAGATCCTCGGCGGAGAAGCTCGCGCGCTGGACCGCGGGAAACGGCCCGGTCGGACGGGCCGCAGCCGTGTAGCCCCGATTCTGCACATAGAGGGAAAACAAGCCGTTGCGGTAGAGCAGTTCATACGGCCCGGCAACCTCTGGCTCCAACACGTCGGCGGCCAGCGTCCAATCCACCAGGTTGTCCGACGCCATCATGACCCCGTTCGTCTGTGCCGCCATGCCGAAAAACCCGCCGTTGCAGCGCACCACCGATCCGTCCAGCGGAACCGAAAGCGGATTATCCACGGCCCATGCCGGACCGCACGCAAGAAGGGAAAACAACCCATGGACAAACAACCTTTTCATATCAACCTCCATACCCTCTCCTGAATTGCCGAAACGCATCCCCCGGTGTAGGACAAACTATCCCGCGCAGGGTTCATATTACCAAACGATTCCCGGATTTCCAGTTATTCCAAAAGGTCGATCCCTCGCTTTTCCCCAGATATCAGCGACTGGTTCAAAGAAAAGGAATAGCAGCGAATACGTGTTTCCTCCTCCCGATTCGTTGCTTACATACATTCGTTGCCAAAAAACCCACCTCCCCGGGACGCACCGCGTGACTCCCGTCAAGGTGCGGCGACTCCGAGGAAGTCGTAGCTGAGGCGGGTTTGGAAGACGGGGATGCGGGACAGGACGGTTTGGAGGTTGTCGCGCTCGATGTCGGTGAGTTTTTCAATGTCGAGTTCGTCGGTGTCGGCACTGAGCGCAACCTGGGCGGAGATCTGGTTGAAAAAGCGCAGTTGCCAGAGATAGTCGAAGACATAGACCATTTCCCGGAGGGTTTCATCCTGCAGCACCTCCTGGTCGCGCAGGCACCGGAGCCGTGCCAGCGTTCCGGGGTCTTGGATTCCGTGCTTGAGCGCATAAATGCGCGCAAAGGTTTCAATGGGCTTGATGCATTCCTTGACCTTGATGGTTTTTTCGTGGCCTCGCTTTTCGGTGCGGATGCGCCCGAGCAGGCCGAGCGGGGCCTTGTAGCCAAGGCAGTTCTTGGCATAGTGGATGAAGAATTCCGGATTCTGCAGGGAGAGCGACTGCACGTGGTCGCGCAACTCCCGCACGAGTTCCCCGTCGCCATGGACGCAGCGGATATCGAAGAAGACATTGACCTCCAAAATCGATTCGGGCGTCGCTTCGAGCATCCATTTGGAAAATTTGTTTTTCCATTCCGAGATGGACAGGCACCACTTGGGATTGGCGGCCATGATTCCGCCGGGGCAATAGGGATATCCGGCCTGCTTCAGTTTCCCGCACACGTCGTCGGCCAGCAAAAGAAACGCGCGACGCTGCTCGACCAACCGGTCCGCGGCCACATCGGCAAAGATCAGTGCGTTGTCCTGATCGGAAAACAGGGTCATTTCATGGCGGGCGTTGCTGCCGAGCGAAAGAAACGCAAACGGCACGGGCGACGCATCCGATGCTTCCAGAGCCTGGGAAATGAAGCGCTGGATGGCGGCATCGTACGCGGCACCGATGGTGTCGCGCAGGATGCCTGGACGGATGCCTTGGTCGGTCATTGAACGCACGAGATCGGGGAGCTGCTTGAGCGCCTGGATAACCTGCCCCGCCGTCGTGCTCTGGGCAATCTGTCGCTGCAGGTCGGTTTCCGGAAGCGCGTAGGCCGCATCGGGACGATAGAAGGCTTTGAGCGTATGCTGGCGGCCGCGGCTGATTTCCGCGAACGAGACCACATGCCCGTTTTTCTCGGAAAAGAAGATGCGGGACGTGGCAACGAGTACGTCCAGCGGATCGCCTTGCTTGGTTACAATCCGCGCCTCGAACTCGGCGGAGGATGCCGTGTGCGCGTAGATTTTTTCCAGATGGTCCCTGGCGAACACATTGATTTCGCAGGCGGCCTCGAGCATCTCCCAAATTTTCATGGCGGCCAGCTCGGCCTCGCTGTAGCCGGTCATGCGGCGCAGGGTGTGGTTGGAATAAACCGTCTCGCCGCCGATCTCCAGCACATAGCCTTCGTTCGACCCCTCCACCAGTGCGCGGTAGCGGTCCTTTGCCTCGCGCAGCCCGGTTTCGGCGCGCTTGCGGTCGATCTCGATGCGCCGGCTTTGGAGCAGTACGCTGGCCATCAGTCCCAGCAGCACGACGGCCAGTACGCCATCGGCGAACAGCAGATTGCGGGAAAGGTGGTTGATCTCCTCTTCGACGTCGTGGATGTAGATCCCGGTGCCGATCACCCAGCCCCACTCCGGCACACCGCGCACATACGAAAGCTTTGGCTCGGCGCGCGACGCATCGTCCATCCACTGCCAAAGATATTCCAGATAGCCCTCGCCGCCCGTTTCAACCAGCTCGACAAACTCCACGAACAGCTTCTTGCCACTCTTGTCCTCGCGGTCGGCATAGTCGGTCAGGTCGCGGCCGACCAGCTCCGGACGGTACGGATGCATGACCATGCGCGGATGCATGTCGGTGATCCAGAAATAGTCCTTGCGACCGACACCGTAGCGCAGTTCGGCCACCTCGTCCGCCGCCCGGCGCTGGGCCTCCTTGCGCGGCATTTCCCCTGCCTGCTCCCGGTGGATGTAGAATTCGATCGCGCTGGCGGCGGTGGAGGTCAGCTCCTTGATCATCTCCCGCTTCTGCTTCATCATGCTGTTGCGGAAAACCGGGACGATGATCGTGAACGCCGACGCCGCGAAGAGAATGGCTGCAATGACCGTTGGCCAAACGATCCGCCAATAGAACGAGGCCGAAAGCCTGAACGGATCCGCCTTGCCGCCCGAATAGGACTTTCCCTTGAAGTATTCCGACAACTCCTCCTCGCTCAGAATATTTTCCAGCGTCCCTTTACTGTCGTTTTCATGGTACTTTTCCGTAAACATCCCGCTTTCAAAATCTTCCTGGAGCGGGATGAAGCCGTCGTAGTCGTCGCGGATGTGGCACTCGACAACGGCCTTGATCTGCTCGCGGGTGTATTGGCCTTCAAACTCCCTGTAGGCATCCTCCAACGCCTCCGCGCAGTGGCGGTATTTCCGGTGGTTGTACGGATTGAAGCCGCCGCGGCTACCCGTCTTCAGAAAATGGCCAAAGCTCTCCGCATCGAAAAAGCCGTCGATCCATTTATGGATATCCTCGGCCCGGAGCCCCACAAGCTTCTCGGTCTGGTCGGCATGGGTCGAAATCTTCATTGATCGGAACCTTACTCCTTCATCCCGATTGTTCAAACTCATCTTATCACACTGCATCTCAATGTAGGGCAATCTCCACTTCATACTTAATGAAGTATGAAATGAAATCTACTAACAGCGCCTGTTTACAGGGGTTTTATCTTATGCAATTTCATACTTCATTAAGTATGAAATGCGATTAGACCTTCAATCCGAAGATCGGCATCTCCTTTTTCCGGCCGACATCTATCCTGAATCAGCCCCTCAAAACCCAACGCCCCGTGCACAAAGGGATTTGAAAGGAGGCGACGAACCCGCGCAGGATTGGGCGCGCGAAGTCTTGACGGGGAGGAGGGGGTTCCCTAGTTTCCCCTTTTCATAAGCCCCCTTATGGAAGTGGGCTTTTTTATTTTATGAACTAAAACGCTAAACGCAGGATTCAAACCATGTCGAAAACAGTATTGATCGGGTCGCAGTGGGGCGACGAAGGCAAAGGCAAGATTATCGATGTACTCACCGCCAATGTGGACTGGGTAGTGCGCTACCAGGGCGGCAACAACGCCGGGCACACCGTGGAGATCGGCGACCAGAAATATGTCCTCCACCTCACCCCGTCGGGCATTCTGCGCGACACCTGCAAATGCGTGATCGGCAACGGACTGGTGGTCGATATCGTGGGCCTGATGGACGAACTCAAAGACCTCGTCGCACGGGGCATCAACCTCGACAACCGCCTGTTCATCTCCGACCGCGCGCATATGGTTCTCCAATACCATAAAGCGCTGGACGGCGCGAAGGAAGGCAAGCTTGGGGACACGAAGAAAATCGGCACCACCCAGCGCGGCATTGGCCCGGCCTATTCCGACAAGGCCGACCGCATCGGCCTGCGCCTTGGCGACATTCTCGAAGACGACTTTCTCGACCGGGTCAAAACCCAGGCGATCGCCAAGGATGAAACACTTGCGGGCATGGGTGCCGAGCCCCTTGATATCGACCTGCTGCTCGTTCAGGTCAAGGAAGCGGCCGACTATCTCCGCCCGTTCATCTGCGACACCATTCCCATGTTGCACGAAGCCGTCCAAAACGATGACGAGATCCTCTTCGAAGGCGCACAGGGCGTAATGCTCGACGTCGACTTCGGCACCTACCCCTACGTCACCTCGTCCAACACGGGCGCGGGCGGCGCACCGTCCGGCTCCGGCATCCCGCCGAACGCCATCGACCGCGTGGTCGGTATCGTCAAAGCCTACACCACCCGCGTCGGCGGAGGCCCCTTCCCGACCGAGCTGCTCGACGATATGGGCGCGCACATTGCCAAGGTCGGCAACGAATTCGGCGCCACCACTGGTCGGCCGCGCCGCTGCGGTTGGTTCGACGGCGTGATTGCACGCTACTCCGCCATGGTCGGCGGCATCGACGAATGGGCACTGATGAAGCTCGACGTGCTCGACGCCGTCGAAACCATCAAGGTCTGCGTCGCCTACGAATGCGACGGAGAGCGCATCGATACCGTTCCCGCCAGCATCCGCAAGCTGGAGCGCTGCACCCCGGTCTACGAAGAGTTCAAGGGATGGAACACCCCCACCACCGAATGCACCACCTGGGACGAACTCCCGGAACAGGCGCGGAAATATGTCGAATATTTGGAAGAACTGACCGGCGTGAAGGTTTCCATCCTCTCTGTAGGTCCAAAGCGCTCCAGCACGTTGTTGCTGGATCGCTAGAGAATTAAGAATGGAGATTTCAGAATGAAGAATGATCGGTCTGCGACAGCCTCTATTGAAAAAAGGCCAACGCCGTCTGAGTTCCACCATTCTTCATTCCGCATTCTTGAATCTTCATTTCGTCATCTTTTCAAACGGTGTCGAACCACATGACAGTCAATCTCCAGAGTCTGGAAAAAATCCCCCGTCACGTGGCCCTCATCATGGATGGAAACGGGCGCTGGGCGCAGGAGCGTGGCCTCTCCCGGATCGAAGGGCATAGGGAAGGCGCGCAATCGGTGCGCGCCGTATTGCGTGCGGCGGCCAAGGCCGGGGTTGAATTCATCACCGTCTACGCCTTCAGCACCGAAAACTGGAAACGCCCGCCGCAAGAGGTTGAAGGATTGATGAAGCTGCTGGTCAGCTCGCTCGAAGCCTACGAACAGGAACTACACGACAACCAGATCCGCCTGCGTGTCATGGGGCAGTTCGACCGCCTTCCCCTACTCGTGCGCAAGCGTCTGCAAAAGACACTCGATGCCACGGCGCACTATACCGACCACACCTTTATCATTGCGCTGAGCTATGGATCGCGCATGGAGATCGCCGAGGCCGCCAAGCAGATCGCCGAAAAGGTTCAGGCTGGCGAACTGGCGGCCAAAGACATCGACGAGCAGACCGTTGCCGACCATCTCTACCTGCCCGACGTACCCGACCCGGAACTGCTAATCCGCACCAGCGGCGAACTGCGGCTGAGCAACTTTTTGCTGTGGCAGCTCTCCTACGCCGAGTTCCACATCACCGACACCTACTGGCCCGACTTCCGCGAGGAGCAGTTTTTCCAAGCATTGGAGGCTTTCAATGGTCGCAATCGCCGCTATGGTGGGGTGGAGAAGTAGGATGCACCATGGATAAAAAACGAATTATCATAGCACTTTGCATCGCGGCCGTTCTGATTCCCGCCTTCTGCCTGGTACCCAGCCGTTGGCCCATAGGCTTGATCGGCCTGCTGCTTTTCGCCGGGTTCGGCACCTGGGAGTTCTATGGCCTGCTGGAGGCCGGCGGCATGCCCTCCTCGAAAAAATGGGGAACCGCCAGCGGACTCGTCTTCGTTGCCGCCACCTGGTTCAATGCACTCGGCAAGCATTTCACCTATGATGGATTCAGCATCTCCGACAACGCCCTGTGGTGCATCCTGCTGGTGGTTATCGCCTCCAACTTTTTCCGGATCCTGGCCTATCCCAACCTCCGCAAGGGTCTCGAAAGCTGCATGGGCACCATCCTCGGCATCGTCTACGTGCCGCTGCTCTGGAGCTTCGTGGTTCGCCTGTTCCTGAGCGGCGACCCCTCCAAGCCGGGCTGGGCCGCATTCTACGTCATCCTCTGCATGAAGATGGCCGATTCTGGCGGCTACTTCTTCGGCACCCGCTTCGGCAAGCACAAGCTGGCCCCGACCATTTCGCCGAAAAAGAGCTGGGAAGGCCTTTGGGGCGGGATGGGTTTCTGCGTGGCCGTCAACTTGGTCTGGCTTATCGTTTCCAAGGGCCAGATCAACAGTGCCATTTCCTTCTCATGGGGGCATGCGCTCGCGCTCGGCTTCCTTTTCCCCATCGTTGGAACCCTCGGCGACCTCGTCGAATCCATGTTCAAGCGCGCCGTCGATGTCAAGGACTCCAACACCATGGTCTATGGCCTCGGCGGCATTCTCGACATGGTCGACAGCATCCTCTTCGCCGCACCCATGCTCTATATCTACATCGAACTCTTCCTCAAATAACCCCTCAAGGATCCCCCTATGCTCGAAATACTCTATATTGTCGCCATGATGCTATTCCTCTTCGGAATCACCATTTTCGTGCATGAATGGGGGCACTTCATCGTCGCAAAAAAATGCGGCCTCGTGATTGAAACCTTCTCCATCGGCATGGGTCCCGCCCTCTGGACAAAAGAAATCGACGGCATCGTCTACAAGATCGGCGCCTTTCCCATCGGCGGCTACGTCTCCCTCCCCCAGCTCGATCCGGAAGGCATGGAAAAGATGCAGGGAGAAAACGAAGGCGACCGCAAAGCCATGCCCGACATATCGCCTTGGAAAAAAATTGCCGTCGCCGTCGCCGGCCCCTTCTGCAACATTGTCTTCGCCTTCCTGCTCGCCATGATCGTCGCCTCGGCGAACGAACCTGAAAGCATTGCCCTCATTGGCAGTGTTGAAACCAACAGCGTCGCCTACGCCAAAGGCCTGCAACCCGCCGACCAGATTATTGCTGTGAACGGCAAGGCGGTCAAATCGTGGTACGATGCACAGGTTGAAACCCTGCTCGGCGGCGGCGACGACCACATCATCACCATCACCGTCCTTTCCGGCACCGAAACGCGCGACATCGAAATCCAAGCCAACGATCCTACGAAAGGCGGCTACTTGATCGAAGGCGCCAGCCATGCCAATCCCTGCGTGCTGGGGCATGTCACCCCCGATTCGCCAGCGGCGCGGGCAGGCATCGAGCCCGACGATATCGTCGTGGAATTCGGCGGCACAAGGGTTCTCGACTGGAACCACTTCACCGAACTGGTTCCACAATACTCAAATACAGCGGCGGCCATCACGGTACAGCGGAACGATGAACTCATAAACTTGACCGTCACCCCCGAATTCAACGCAAAAGTACAACGCGTGCTCGTCGGCGTAAAGCCGGGTGGAGCCGGCGGCATGCCCTGGACGTTGTCCGGTTCGCCTGTTGAACAGATCAAAAGCGACTCATCCTCTATCTTCCGGTTGCTTAAGGCCCTCACCACCAAAGGCGAAGCCAAGAATGCCGCGGGAGGCCTCGGAGGCCCCGTGGCGATCTTCACAATGATCTGGTTTGCACTCAAGATGGGCATCATCAACGCCCTCGGCCTAATCCGCTTCATCAACATTAACCTAGCCGTGCTCAACCTGTTGCCGCTGCCGGTGCTCGACGGTGGGCACATCTGCTTCGCACTGTGGGAGGGCATCACTCGCCGCAAGGTGCATCCAAAGGTGGTGGGCACGCTCGTCAACATCTTCGCCATCCTGCTGATCACCGCCATGCTGTTTCTCTCCTGGCGCGATGTCGACCGCAATTGGAACGTCAGCCGCTTCTTCAAGAAAGCGCCCGTCGAGCAGGTGGAATCTCCTATGGAGGATTGATGGATTCGTGGATTTTTGAAACGACAGTCCAAAAATCCATCATTCCAATCACCCAATAATCCAGTACACTCCACCCCATGAAGCGAGTGTACAAAAGGCGGGCGTTGTTCGACCTCAAGCGGCTTGGCATGGGGGCGTTCACGCTCTTCGTCGTCTTTGTCGCCTTCAAGATCCTGACGCCGCCGAGCTCCATGGTGGCCCGGGCCGATGCCCCCGACGGCACCAAGACCGCGCGGCTGCGCAAATTCTACTATGTCTCGCAACCCTCCTACAAGGTTTCCTATCGCGAAGCAGACAAGCTCGTCTGGCTCAATCTGCTCTACCTTCCGAGCTACACCAACGTACCGCACGCAACCGCCTCCGAATCCATTGAATGGAGCACCGACTCTGCAACCCTCTATTTTAAGATCAACGGCACCTCCATCTGGTCGCACACGTTTTCGCCGTAGACTTTTTTCTTTGGGAAATCCGCATCTCCTCAAAATATATCCATCGTACCGGCGTTATATGCGGCGATGGGGAACAACCTAACAGGAGGCAGCACAATGAATGCAAGAATCCCAACCATCGCTCTGGCGATACTCACAGGAGCCATCACCGCAGACGCACAACAACGGCGGCAGAAACCGCAACGGCGCTCTGGAGCCGACTATGGGCAGCAACAGCAAAGATGCCCGACATGCGGCGCGAAGCAACGGCAACGATCCCAACAGGGCCGCCGCGGACAGCGGCAAAAAGCATATGAACAGCAACCGCGACAAAGCCATGCCATGAACCGCCAGTTTGCATCGCAACAGCGGCGCGAACCGCAGCAGTTCCAACCTCGCGGGCAGCAGCAGTCCCGCATGCAGCAGAAGCAGTTCCAACCCCGCAGGCAGCAGCAGCCCCGCAGTCGGCAGCAGTTCCAACCTCGCGGGCAGCGGCCCCAACCACGAGAGCAGCAACCTTCTCGCCAGCTCTCCCCAGAGCAACGCCAGCGTATTCAGCGGATGCGGAAGGAAATGCTGGAGCGCTATGATCGCGATGGCGATGGTCGCCTATCGGAACGGGAACGGAACGCCATTAAACGCGCACCCAGGAAATCCGACCAGGAACCGCAAAACGACGCCCCGAAAAAGAATAAAAAGGGTGTCCAGCAGCACAAACGCCAACATGCATAATACCATCGACTAAAACGTCTCGGTATAAAGTAGAATGGGCGTCTCGCTCGTTCAGGCAAGCGGGACGCTTGCTCTACTTTCAAAATATGGGCCAAGAAGTTTTAGTCGATGGTATAAGGGGTCAAACTGAAGAAACCCCAGTTTGGTCCCAATAACTCAAAAGCGCTCTTGAAAGAAACGGGACGATGCAGGATGGTCGGGAGGATGGATCCGGCACAAAAAGTATTCCTGCACGTTGACATGGACGCGTTCTTCGCGTCGGTCGAGCAACATGACCACCCGGAGCTAAAAGGAAAGCCGGTGGTGGTCGGATCGCCACCCGACCAGCGCGGCGTGGTGGCGGCCGCCTCGTACGAGGCGCGCAAGTTTGGCATCCATTCCGCCATGCCTTCGCGCACGGCCTACCAAAAATGCCCGGAGGCCGTTTTCGTGCGCGGCAACATGGCGCGCTACAAGGAGGTCTCGCGCGAGATCATGCGCATCTTCGAATCCTACACCCCGCTCGTACAACCCCTCTCCATCGACGAGGCCTTCCTCGATGTTACCGGATCGCAGCGGCTCTTCGGCGACGGGAAAACCATCGCCGAAAGGATCCGGTGCGACATTCGCGAACAGACCGGCCTCACGGCCTCCGTCGGCATTGCACCCAACCTGTTCCTCGCCAAGCTCGCCTCCGACATGAACAAGCCCGACGGCATCACCCTCGTCCCCACCGAAGCGGAGGCCATCAAGCGCTTCCTCGCTCCTCTGCCCATCGGCCGCATGTGGGGCGTCGGGAAAGTGACGCAAAAGTCGCTGCTCTCGCTCGGGATTTCCACCATCGGGAAACTGCAGGGGTGCGACGTCCAAATTCTGGAAAACGCCATTGGCAAACGCGCGGCGGACGGGTTCCGCCGCCTCGCGCACGGCATCGACGACCGCGATATCGCCCGCGACACCAAAGACAAAAGCATCTCCAACGAAACCACCTTCAAGGAGGACGCCACCGACCGCGATCAAATCGAGGCCACCTACAAGCGGCTGATCGACCAGGTGGGCGGGCGCATCCGCAAGGCCGGGTTCTTCGCCACCACCGCGCATCTCAAAATCCGCTGGTCCGACTTTTCCACCATCACCCGCCAAACCAAGCTCGCCATTCCCTGCTGCGACGACATCACCCTGCGCGAAACCGGCATGGCCCTGCTCGACCAACACCTGCGCAACCGCCCCGTCCGCCTCATTGGCTTCGGCGTCAGTGGCCTCGTCGAGACCGATCAACCGCAAACCGACCAGCTCGATCTCTTTGACCGCCCCGACACCACCCTCCACGAAAAGCGCAGCCGCCTCAGCCGCGCCGCCGACGACATCAAACAAAAGTATGGCGACCAAAGCATCCAGCGCGGATCAAATCTTGAGCAATAGGACGGCAAAGTCCATAATGGCCAGCTTATGAAGGATAACGACCAAGCGAAACAACGGATCGAGGAACTGCGGGCGAAGATCGAGCGGCACAACCGACTCTACTACATCGACGACACTCAAGAAATTGGTGACCACGAATTTGACCAACTACTTCAAGCCCTCATAAAACTTGAAGACACATATCCTGAATTTTTTGAACCTACATCTCCAACCCAAAGAGTCGGCGGAGCACCCATTGATGGATTCACGAGGGTCAAACACGCGGTTCCTATGAGGAGCTTGGGAAATGCATTTAATTTCAAGGATCTGGATCTATTCAGGAACAGAATAATTAAAGAAATTGGCACATTGCCATTCTCGTATGTTGTGGAACCAAAGGTAGACGGTGTTTCGATCAATCTAAGGTATGAAAAAGGCAACCTTGTTTTAGCCACAACTCGCGGGGATGGAGAATTTGGTGATGATGTAACTGCAAACATCAAAACCATTAAGTCTATTCCTTTGAAACTAAACAACATCATATCACCGCCACAGGTCCTTGAGGTTAGAGGTGAGGTATACATGCTCACCAAACAATTTGATTCGTTTAATGAGGAACTACGACAACTAGGAAAAGATTTGTTTAAGAATCCAAGAAATGCGTGTGCAGGTACACTTAAACAACTGAACCCAAAGGAAGTGGCAAAACGACCTCTGGACGCAGTTTTTTACGGTATAGGTGAACATCAAGGAATCAGCTTCGAAAGCCAGATGGATATGCTTGAGTTCTTTGGGAAAGTTGGATTACGAACTTCTCTTAATTTCTCCAACTCTTCATTCAGTGATATTGGGAAATATTGGCAAAACGTGTTCAACAAAGATCAAGGGTGTGTGGAAGTTTCCTCATTCCTCAATGTACTAACACAAATTTCTCGCTTTGATATCCACAGGCATGAATTCCCATTCGAAATTGATGGTGCAGTAATCAAAATCAACCAGAGAGACTATTACAACCGCATTGGGGGAACAGGAAAATACCCCAACTGGGCAATCGCATTCAAGTATCCTCCTGAACAGGCTGAAACGATACTAAAATCAATTACACCCCAAGTTGGTCGAACCGGCATCATAACACCCGTTGCCGAGCTTGAACCTGTCGAACTAGCGGGAACTACTGTTAAACGTGCAACGTTACACAATGAATCCGAAATTTTGAGGAAGGATATCCGGATTGGGGATAGGGTTGTGATTCAAAAAGCTGGTGAGATTATCCCGGAGGTTGTGCGCTCGCTTCCTAGAAAAAATATCACTTCAGTTTATGAGTTCCCGACTAAATGCCCAAAATGCGAGGAACCCCTAGAATCTAAAGAATCAGAGAAACGAGAAAAAGGGAAAACTCGTATAATTAGAACTTGGTTCTGCACCAATATCCAATGCCCAGCTCAACTAAAAACATGGCTAGAGCATTTTTCATCCAGGGGCGCACTAGATATTGAAGGTATCGGGGGAACCGTTGCCGACAAGCTTGTGGAGTCAAAGCTAATAAAGGATCCTCTTGATCTCTACCGCCTAAAAATACCGGAGTTGGCAAACCTCAATCTCGGATCAAACAAAGAGCCGAGAATATTTGGTTCTAAGAATGCTTCAAAGGTTGTAGCCGCTCTGGAACAATCTCGAATCAAACCTTTTTCTAAATGGCTTTTTGCTTTAGGAATTCCTCAGATTGGATCAGTTACGGCCACGAATATTGCTAAACACCACAACAGTTTTGCTGACCTAAGAAAATCGCAACTGCTTCTTGGATTAATAGAATTATCTGAACTGAACACTAAAATAAAGAAAGTTAACCCACTTGGCAAAGAGAACCGAGAAGCAATAGCAGCAGAGGTCACCGAGCTTCTGATGAGGGTTGATGAAATCAACAAACGAATCGCTGAGATCGCTCCACTCCTCTTAAACGTATCATGGATCAAGCAGATCGATGGCACAAAGATCGTAGACGGTAATGAGGTTGAAACGAAACCTAAGCTCAAATGTATGGAGCACGAATACTCAAAAACTCAAGAAGCTCCAAACCCGAAAGCCATACTGAGTTTATTTAAATTTCTTGATTGTGAGCATGGAGCAAAGCTGATTCAAAAGCTGAACAATCTGGATATTTCGTCTACGAATACTAGTCTCGGAAATGCACTTATCGGTAAAAAAATTGTGCTCACTGGAACACTCAAACAAATCACTAGGAGCCAAGCCAAAGACCTCATCATCAATCAAGGAGGGAGTGTTTCTGGAAGCATTTCAAAAAACACCGACTTTCTCGTTGCAGGAGAAAATGCAGGTTCGAAGCTGGATAAGGCACAAGCACTCGGAGTCACAATTTTAACAGAAGAAAACTTAATGGTGCTGATTGGTGATACCCCAAACGCGAATGAAATAACACCTACTGAAACCAAGCCATCTGAAATAAAACCCACACAAGGGGAGTTGTGGTAGTTATCAGAATTCTTCAGCAAACTAAAAGAGGACACCATGATTAATGGCAAGCTGTTTTGCATCACAGGTGGACTTGGGAATTTCCCTCTCAAAAAAGATGCGTATGAAGAAATATTGCATCATGGGGGCGACACTACGGACAAAATCACCAATGCTTGTGATTTCCTTATTTTGGGAGCGAAGGGAAATCCAAATTATGCGCAGGGGAAAAGAGGGAATAAACAGCTTAAAGCGGAAGCGTGGGCGGCGAAGGGTTATCCAATCAAAGTAATTTCAGAAAACCAATTTATTGCACTGCTCGAAAGCACAGAAGAGCTGAGCGAAGAGGCCTGGGGCAAGAACCTCATCGGATTGAATGCACCAAGTCCCGGAATCGAAAGAAACACAAGAGACGGGCTCGAAATCTCTAGCTCATTTTGGATTCCAAAAGAAAGTATTCATCAAGTTTTGCGTATTGAATTCACTACTGGAGAGACAGATAAATCCATAATTGATAACTGGCACAAACCTCTTCAAAAAATCAAAGCGATTCTTTCCAGCTATGACATGAAAAACCTGATAAGAACCGAACTCATCCCTGCAGGATGGGCAAGAGATGACAGTAGCCGTTTTTTACCAGACAGGTTCCTTCTTACGTGCAGAATTATCGCACTTCTCGACACCGCTGAACGTAAAGAGAGAGCTCACGAAATTATCGAGGATGCCACTCGCTTACTTATTGAACACAATATGGAAGGAAAGCTTTCTTTGAGAATATGGGACGAGTCGTACAGGTACGGGAAGTATTGGATAAATAAACTGGTTTGATCATTGGAGAACTAAATGGAAACCACTGAAATCGAATTTGTTTTTGAGGGAGAGCTTCCCTCACTGACTATGGAAGACGCCGAGAGAAGAATCCGCGCGCGCGGCGGGAAGGTGAGTTCGAGCGTGTCGAAAAAGACGAGCTACCTGGTGGCGGGCGAAAGCGCGGGGTCGAAGCTGCCGAAGGCCGAGACGCTGGGCGTAACGATCCTCAACGAAGAGCAGTTCATCGCCCTGCTCGGATCGGATAAAAAGCTCGAAGACCAAAAGGCGGGGCAACTTGGTTTCGGATTCTAACCACTAATCGGCACTAATTTCCAAAAACCCTATTAGTGATAATTAGTGGAGATTAGTGGTTTAACAACTCGAAGGAGCAGATAGATGATACTCGACACACTGAAGAATGCGGCGAAGTATG
>CBDVCB010000028.1:0-27969 GCA_965372395.1 uncultured bacterium | reverse complement strand
GGCTCGGTGTGCTCGCGGCAAACGGCATCGGCAAAGACGCCTTCTGGAAATCCCTTCTCGCCGGAGAATCCGGCATCGAGCCGGTTACACAATTTGACGCAAGTGAACTCCCATGGCAATTAGCCGGGGAAGTTAAAAACTTTAATCCCCGTGATTTCATCGACTCTCGCTTCAAACCGAAAAGGGAAAGCCGAAGCACTCAATTTTCTGCGGCAGCGGCAAAAATGGCCGTGGAAGACGCCTCAATTGATAAAGCTTATCTATCGGCAGCATCCCCAGTCCTTATAACAATGGGATCTACCTTAAGCGGCTTGGATTTAGTAGAAACCCATAACCGGAGGCTAGAGTCGAAAGGGATGGATAAGGGTCTCCTTACCGTTTCATCATGCCTTCATGTTAAAGCTTCCAGTATAATATCCCATGTATTGGCCATCCCGGCTCAAATCGGAACCCTCTCCAATAGCTGTTCGGCAGGACTGGATGCCATCGCTTCAGCTACAGCAGCAATTCAGGGTGGCCAGTTTGAAATCGCAATTGCCGGCGGCACCGATGCTACTATTATTCCATCTGTTATGACCGGATTGGGCTACGCGGGTTTGTTATCCACGAATAATGAAAATCCCAAAACCGCCAGCAGACCATTTGATACATTTAGAACAGGCGGGTATTTAGGAGAGGGTGCAGGGGTTGTCATACTCGAAAATCTTGATCATGCCTTGGCAAGGAACAAACAGCCATATGCAGAAATATTGGGCTTCAACACAACATGTGATTATGCGGGAATGCCATGTCATGGGTTTGAGTTGAGCATGTCGCGTGCACTTATGAATGCTAGTTGCATGCCCAAGGACATTTCATATATCAATGCACATGGATCCAGCGACATCCGGTTAGACCAGATCGAAACGGATGCGATCAAATCCCTATTCGGAAGTTATGTGCACAAAATTCCTGTAGCCTCAATTAAAGGTTCGACGGGAAACCCTCTTGCTGGGGGAGGGGTAATGCAGCTAGTTTCAACGGTCATGTCCTTCAAGCACAATCTCATTCCTCAAACGACCAATTTAGAGGCTCCTGACCCAATGTGTGATGTGGATCATGTTCTCAGTGAACCAAGAAAGCAAAAGCTGGGAACGGCGCTGATCAACAGTCGCGGCATTGGAGGAGTGAGTAGTTCAATGGTACTGAGGTCGTGTAACTAATGAGTGTGGCCACGTTATTCATATCCGTCGCTATCATTGTAGCCATGGGTCTCGGCGTAACGATATTCATTACAAACCAACACCGTAAAGCCAATCAGGCTTTTTTGGTTGCATCTTCATGCATGTTTTTTTGGTTGTTATCAAACCTGTACATTATCTATTCAACAATCCCCTCGAAAGCACACTTCGGACTCACCCTTGCCTATGCACTATCGGCATGCATTCCCACAACTTTTCAAATCCTGCGTCTCTCAATAAAACATCCGGAATTCGCTTGGATCTCATTACTTAAACGGTGTCTACCACAAATTCTATTAAACATTCTGGTCAGCGCATCCTGCTTCCTTCCCGCTTTTATAAAGTCCGTTTCATTTCCCCCATCTGACGGGACATTGAGCTTAGCTGCACCAGAATACGGCCTACCATACATCGCATTCAACATATACTTTTTAGCATCGATCATTGCTTTTGCCTATGGGTTACATGGAGATAGAAAGATCTTAAGCGGCACACAGCGCATCGAATCAGAGTTCTTGGGATTTGCATGTTTCGCCGGCTTGGTTGTTGGACTCTCCTTTGGAACGATTTTTGCCTTGGTCATTAAAACCTCTGCCCCAGTACCTATTGCACATGCAGCCAGCGTCTTAACCCTAGTAATCATTGTGGCTTATGGGATTTCTGTGCATAAGATTCTAGCAGTAGCTGTAATCCTTAGAACAATCACCGCATATTCATTGCTCTCTTGCTACTTAATCGTTGTCTATCTTGTTAGCTGGTTTTGTATTTCCTATGCATTTAGGGAACTCTCTATAGAGGCGACACTTCCAGCACACATTATATCGGCACTGATTGTAGCGTTTTCCATGGCTCCGGTTCGGGGGCGAATGCAAAACGTCGCCAATAAGCTCATCGTCACCCACGCTATGGACATTCCAAAAGCCATCAAGCAGGCAGGGACAATCTTCCAGTCCGTGACCACAATCAATGCACTTCTATCTCATTTTTCAGACCTATTAAAGGCCTCATTATCTACTGAAGACGTGGCTATATTAACTGTACAGAACTCAAATTTAGCACAAGTATATCCGCCAATAAAGCATGGCAAAACCACAGAGTTTAAGTTGACTGGCCCCCTGCCAAGATTAATCGCGAAAACTCGGGAACCCGTTTGCCGGGATAGTCTAGCACGAGCTAGGCAAACAGAATTGCATAAAGCGACACTAGCCGAGCTTGAACTGCTCAACATGAACATAGCTATCGGATTCTTTTCAAAGTCGAATTTAAGCGGCATCGTGATGCTAGGATCCCGCACTGGCACCCGCATCTACGACAAAAACGAACAGGATGCCCTGCAGATTCTCTGCAACCAGCTTGCGGTGGCGCTGGAAAATGCTCATTTGTATACCGAGATGCAAGACAGCAAGATCCGCAATGACATCATGCTCGACCAACTGGCAAGCGGCGTGATTGTCGCCAGCCCCGAGCGAGCGATTACGCTGATCAACCACGAGGCGCAGCGCATAACTAGGTTGACGGAGGGGCAGGCGATCGGTCAAGACATCGGCTTGTTGCCGGAAGCCATTTCAAAGGCATTGGAGGCCTCGTTGTCTACGCAAAAGGGCGTACAAAACACCAATGCGGTTTTGTTTGCCCACAAAGAAGAAAAAAACATGCATGTCCGCATGGGTTCCGCCTACCTGATTGGCTATGACGAAAAGCCGATGGGCGCGTTGCTGGTATTTACCGACATGACCGAACTTAAAGGCCTCGAAGAGCAGGTGCGACGCGCCGACCAGCTCTCCAGTGTCGGTACATTGGCGGCCGGCATGGCGCACGAAATCAAGAACCCGCTCGTTACCATCAAAACCTTCACCCAGCTCCTGCCCGAACGCCATGACGACGAAGAATTCCGCCAGGATTTTTCCTCGCTCGTGGCACACGAGGTATCGCGGATCGACGGCATCGTGAACCAGTTGCTCAGCTTTTCAAAACCGCCCCTGCCCCACCTTGTACCCATGAAGCTGCACGATACCATCGAGCAGACCCTCAAGCTGATTCGCGAACAGCTACACCAGAAGAATATTGTGCTGAACAACAATCTCCGGGCCAAACACGACCTCATTTCCGGCGATGCTGATTTACTGGCCCAGACCTTGGTAAACCTTAACCTCAACGCCATCGAAGCCATCGGGAGCGAGGGTTCCATCAGCGTAACCACCACCAACTGCACCTACCGCTTCGCCCAAGGCGAAAACCCGGAAAACGCCATCAAAAAGTCTTGCATCCGGCTGCAGATCCGCGACACGGGCAAAGGCATTGCAAAGAATCAGCTGCAAAAGATTTTCGACCCGTTCTTCACCAGCAAGAGCGAAGGCACCGGCATGGGGCTATCGGTGGCCCACGGAATCATCCAGGAGCACCATGCCGTGATCGAGGCGGAAAGCCATCCGGGCAAAGGCACCACCTTCTCCATCTATATTCCGCTGCTTGAGGAGGATGCCCCCGCATGAAGACCATGCCGTCATGCATCCTGTACAGCCGCGACGAGGAGTTGACCGGTCGCCTGATCCGCATCGCCTCCAGCGTCGCCGCCATGCAGCCCATCGAGACCCAGGCCGACCTCGAACAATGGTTCGCCCAGTTTGGCGACACGGTTCTCCTGGCCGACCTGCGCGCCCCGAACAGCCTTGAAGTCCTTTCCGAGATCAGAACCAACTGGCCGATGACCCTCGTTATCGTCATGGGCGTCGATCGCTCCGACCCGATGCTTGCCGCTGAATGGCTTGAACCGTTCGCCACTACCGGGCTGGAACCCGACCGCCGCGAATTCCAGTCGTTGCTGAAACAGGCCACCGAATGCTTTCAGCTGCGGCAAAAATCCCACCTGCTCGAAGACGAACTAGCCAAGCTCAACGCCCGGCAAACCGACGCCAAGCCGCAACCGCGCACGCTCTTTTCCGCCCCGCTGCAAAACTTCTCCAAGGCGCAGAAAAACTTCGACAATCTCGATATGCTGTTCGAGAGCGTCGTCGAGGGTCTGGTGGCCACGGCCCGCGTTTCGCGCGCCGGGATATTCATCAGGCCCGACCATGAAGAGCAGTATGTCTTCCGGGCCGGCATGCGCTGCCTGCAAGCCACTGAGAGCCTCGCCATCCACGAAGGCAGCCCCTTCGCCCGTTGGCTTGAAATGAACACCCATCTGGTTCCCCGGCAGTCGCTCGAAAACATACACGATCCGGAAGAACGCGCCATGCTCAAGCACATGCTTGATTCGCTCGGGGCGGAAATCATCGCCCCGCTCTATGCCGCCAACCGCATCCAGGGCTGGATATTCGTCGGCCAGCGCGCCACCGGCATTCCGTTCGATGAGATCGATCTCGAAGACCTCACAGGCCTCGCCGACCATATCTCCACCACGCTCGAGAAAGCGCTTCAGTACGAAGAAACCGCCCTCCAAAAAGCCCTCGCGGAAACCCTGCTCCACTCCATCCCGTTCGGGATCATCGCGTGCGACGAAAACGCCACCATTCGCTGGTTCAACAGCACGGCGCGCGAAACCCTCCAAACCGAAGCGCAAGCCATCATTGGCCAGCGTGCGGAGAGCCTCGGCAGCCACATCGCCGATATGCTCCGCCGCGCCCTTGGCGACCAGGAAATCCGCGACTCGCGCGAATGGACGGATCCGCGCACCAAGCGGACCCTCTCGGCCGAGACGCGCTGCCTGCTGGACGGGGGAACCTGCGTTGGCGCCATGCTGATGCTTCGCGACGTCACCGGCGCCAAACTCCTTCAGGAGAAAGAAGAGCAACTCGAACGCGCCGCCTTCTGGACCGAACTGGCCGCCAGCATGAGCCACGAGATCCGCAACCCGCTCGTCGCCATCAAGACCTTTTCGCAGCTCCTTCCCGAACGCTACGACGATCCCGACTTCCGGGCGGAATTCAGCGGGCAGGTCATCGACGAGGTCGACAAGCTCGACCAGATCATCGACAAGATCAACGGCTTTGCCAACCTGCCCCATCCCGTTTTCAAACCGCTGGATATCCGCAAACCCATCGAGTATGCCGTAACCCGTATCCAGACCGAGCTCGACCATGGAAACCTCAAGATCCACCTTTCGGCCGATGACTCGGCGCTGAAAATCAATGGCGATGCAGCCGCGATGGAAGAGTGTATCTACCACCTCCTCAAAAACGCCGCCGAAAACCTCGACAACAAGAAGGGGTCGCGAATCAACGTCTCCGTCAAAAGCCGAGACCCGCAGAATGGACGCGCCAAGGTGTTCATCACCGTTACCGACAACGGCAGCGGCATCGATGCCTCGGTTCGCGACAAGGTCTTCTCGCCATTCAGCACCATAAAAGCACGCGGTCTCGGCCTCGGCCTGCCGATCGCCAAGCGCGCGGTGATCGACCATAACGGACAAATGGATATCGAAACGAGCAAAGGAGGAACCTCCATCACCATCGTCCTTCCCGCGCTCAGCGAGATAAAGCCCTCGGACTAAAACCCGCACCGTCTCCCGAAAAAAATTCCAACGCATCCTTGCCAACCGCCCTGCCCGCAATAGAATGCGGACAGAGATGAAACAAGGAAAATGCCATGAAACAACTTCTTGCCGCAATCGACTTTTCAAAGAACACCGATGCCGTCCTTGAACAGGCGGCCAAGCTCGCCGCCGCACTGGATGCCAAGCTGTGGGTTTTGCATGTCACCTCCGACGAAACCCAAGCCATGGCCTACGAATCCACCCAGTTCTCCGGCTATGCCCCCGAATTCGTCAACATGCCCGGCGACGTGCAGCTCGCGCGCGACCTCAGCGCCGGGGAATTCAAGCGGGAGCACCAGCAATTGCTCGGCATGTCCTCCAACCTTCGGAAAGACGGCATCGACGCCCAGGCGATACTGCTCAAAGGCGACGCCGCCAAACTCATCCTCGAAAAGGCCGACGACCTAGCCGTTGAAATGATCATACTCGGCTCCCACGGGCATGGCCTGCTGCACAAGGCGCTCGTCGGCAGCGTTTCCGAAGCCGTCATCCGCCACGCCCGCCGCAATATCATGGTGGTTCCGGCACCGGCTCCCTAGCACCCGCCACTCAATCGCTCTCCGCTATCTTTTCCCCGTTTAGGTAGAGAATTTGTTTTCCCGATTTTCCGTCTACCGTGGCGGCGACGTGCGACCACTGGTTGAGGGGAAGCACGTTTTCAACCACCAAGACAGGCTCTCGGGTAGCTCAAGCCCCTCGCGCCCGACGACATCAGGGCCTTCATCCTCGACCAGCTCGATCGCTGCGGAACCTTCACCGACGACGCCCTCGCTCGCCCTCGTTGTACGCACCTCCGAAGGCTTCCTGCGCCGCGTGCGAAACCTCTGCGTCAGTGCCCTGATCGGGAAAACCGGGATTTTATACCGTTTTAATTTGGGAATGGCCTACGACATCAATTTGGTCGGCAACAGCCAGAGCGTGGGAAACAGGGTGTTTTTATACAGTCACAGTTTGGGAATGCTCTATGATGTCAATTTGGTCGGCAACACGTAGCCGTATTCGACCGGATAAACACCCGCACCGTATTGTTTCCGGACCTGCCCGTTGGGGTCGTACGTGGTGCGGGCGCATAGAGTCGTCGTAGCCGTAGGATTCCGCTAGGGTGATTTTCCGATTCTGCACGTCTGCAGGGAGGGGGGTGCGGGGGGAACCAAACGAGAAAGAAACTCTGTGAAGCAACAAAGAAAAACGAATTGCGGCTGGCTCGGTGAGCATGAGCAAAGCTACAGTTCGCCTGACAATGTTGGAAGAGTCGCATGCCTTACCGAATTCGAACCCGAAAACCGGCCCAGCACCTGCGCCGGCTGTTAAAAACGGGCGGTTAACCGGGACAGCACTACGAGGCGGGCAAGGTGTTGGTGTGTCCAGTAAGATGTAGGCGAAATTTGCCCCGGCAAGGAAATGCAGTCTGTTTTGAAGGAAGGCCACGGTGTGGAAGTGCAAGGTCTTCATTGACAATAAAAACTGATTCCAAATGCCTTGAGTGTTCATAGCCGAGAAGGTCTATCCAACTTCATATTGAACGGGTTGGCACTGCCAATGCTGTTGGTTGGCGCGTGGGTTCATTGAAGAACCAATTAGTGTTTCCTATGCCACTATCTAACATCAACAAATCTATTCTTACTTTTAACAACCTTAATATCTGGATAGAGACTCGACATCGAGATCAGAAGATTGTTTACGGACTCAACAACTTGGTGTGATCTGCTTTGGCTGCCGACAACGTAAATAACAAGCGTTTGGTTCTCAATCACCTCCCAGACTTGTACATGCCCTATTTTTCTTCCAACTGCGGTCTCCTGGGAATCTTTGACCCAATATGCCCGAATGGTTTGATTTACATTTTTTCGTACTGCTGGCCCAAACATGACTTCGTAAGTCCAGTTTTTTTTTCTATATCCATTACTCTTAAAAAAAGTAGTCAAATCAATGTCATCTATACCATGAGAGCCACCACTAGACGGAGCCATCTCAATTCGATGGAGAGTAGAACAGCCCATAAAAAGAGCCGACGCAATAACCAAGAATGTATTTAGCAATATTTTCATTATATCCCCTTTTCCGGTTGTTCCATAATCACAAGTAGCATAGCCCGAATACGAGTCACTTATAATGCGAGATAACCTATAAGTTTTGGATTGCACCACCTAAAGCAAATGGCCCCGTGCCTATCAGTTGATATAACAATCCAAGAGGCCCCACTGGTAGTCCCGGCGTTGCCGGGGACCAAACATCATGAACCCATTGTAAATGGTTAAAATGCCCATCATGATCAAAAGATGACTGATCAAGCCGATTCATAGGCTCGGGATTACCATCTAACCCATATTGCCTTCCGCCGTACCCCGATCCACTATAGTGTCCATACTTTGGAACAATAGTATTCCAGACCATATGAAGTGCGGAAACACTGGCTTGCCCAGCCTGTAGCCCCATCAAGCTTGATCCAATTGACACAACATCATCATACCATGTGCGTAATGTTCCGTAGCCTTGACCTACTACAAATGCTGTTACGTCCACTGCTAAAACATTTGCTCCCCATGTGATACCGTCCCATGTCGCTGTTGTCGCATCCCACATAGCACCCCCGGCAAAACTTGCTCCCGACCAAACTGCACTTCTTACACTCTCCAATGCATTCTGGACATACGAAATTCCCCGACTGATTACACCGCCTCCTGAATCTGGTCCTCCCGGGCCGCTTGCACCACCCGAATCGCCACCCCCAAACCAGGAACCTCCTCCAAAAAAGGATTCCAATCCGTAGGGATCGACGAATGCGAGTGGATTCATGTTTGCCATCGCATACACATTAACACCGCCGTCAATACCCAGTGGGTCGGGATGGATGAATCGCTTGAGCTTGGATGAATATGCACGATGCAAGGTTAGGTGCAGGTCGGTGTCCGAATCGTAATAGACGCCGTAGCCTCCAAGCCACTGGAATGGGGTGTCGGTCGATCCGGTATGCGTTGCGTAACCATAGGGCATGTAGGCAAACTGGTCGGTGACGTTGCCGGATTCATCGGTCAGGGCAAGAGTGCTGCCTAGCTCGTCGCTGTGGTAATAGCAGGTGGAGCCGTCGGCTTCGATGTGGCAGAGAAGCTGAGAACCAGACCAAACGTAGTAGCGGGTGATGGTGCCTGATGCATCGGTTTCGGCCAACGGGCGTTTGAGGCCGTCGGTGTAGTCGATCACGAAATAGTTGGTGACAGCGGGCGAGATGCCTGCGATGCGGCCGATTCGCGCGCCGGATGCGTCATAGAGATATTCAACGAAGCTGGAAGCATCGTCTACGCTGACAATCCGGTTGTCGTAGTCGTACGCATAGGACACCGAATCGGAATTCGGTGCTACGCTGTTCGTAAGGCAACCGTTGTCTGAATAATCGTATGTGACGGTATACTCGTTCGTTCCTTCCTGCACCCATTCCGAAGTCAGCTGGTCGGCATCGTTGTGGGTCTTGATGCTACGGTGTGTGGTTGGCACCGTTGGTTTTATCCCGGCATCGATGGTTTCTGTGTGTTTGAAACCAAGTGTGTTTCGATGAATATCACGGTCCACAAAACCGCCGTGCTTGATGGAGGTGACTTGACCGTTATCATTATAGCCGAATGTGGAGTTTACGCTGTTGGGATAAACGATATTGGTCAGGCGGTTGGCTCCGTCATAGTTGAAGCTAACGGCCGGGGTCACTCCGAACGCTGAAAGATCGACTGATTCGAGCCGGTTTCCATCGCCGTAGACATATACCGCATTCGTGCCGCCGGGATAGGCGACATGCGTCCGGTTGCCATTCAGATCATACTGATAGCCCACTATGTGGGTTACAGAATCCACGGATTGGGTCGAGGCTGTGAGGCGGTTCATTTCGTCGTAGCCAAGCGTGATGGTTGCCTCATCATTCTCCAGGCTCATGACGTTGCCATTACCATCATGATCGAACGAGGCAACTTCCACACTTTCGTTGGTGATGGCGATCAACCGATTCAATGGATCATAACCATAGTCCGTTACTTTCAGGTCGGCGGCAGTTCGCCGGGATAGGTTGCCGGAAGCATCATAGTCAAAGCTTGTGGCATTATTGATGGCGTTGGTGATGTTCGTGACCCGGCCCTGGGCGTCCATGCCGAAGGTCATGGGTTTGAACTCGGCATTCCAGAAATGTGTACGATTGCCTAGATCATCGTACCCGTACTCTTCGTAGTTGCCCGAGGGACGGAAGCTTTTCTTCATCCGGCCGAGTTCATCGTATTCGGTTTTCCAACCTTTGGAAAGTGCATCCACCCTGTTCGTGGTGCGGCCGAGTGCATCGAACTGGTATTCTTCATTGCCAATTGGTTTATAACTGTGCGTCATGCGATTGAGCGGGTCGTACGTAAACCGGCTTTGCAATGCCAAGCCAGCAGGATCAATGACGGAGTTGGTGCGATTCCCTACGGCATCATATTGCACCAACGCTGTCGTGGTTTCCCCGACGATATTGGTAGCACGCCCCAGGCTATCCAGCTGGGATATCGTTTCGTTCAACTCCGCATCAACCGTCCGAACCAACCTGCTGGCATCATCGTAGATATTGGTTATGCTCGATGTACTCGGATAAACAACCCCGGCTTGTTTGTATGCAGGAGTCCAATGGTAGCTGGTGGTTTTTCCCCTGGCATCGGTACTGGTTTCCAGCAATCCGTTGCCCCGGTAGGTTCGGGAGGTGAAGATTTCATTCCCCGAGCCTTTTTCGAATATGGTCTTCTTCAAGCGTCTATGGCTGTCATAGTTGTAGTCGGTGGTTTTTCCATCGAGCGTCGCGGTTTTAAGGTTTCCTTGGACATCGTAGTCGTAGACCGCCTGGCCCTTGTCCGTTGAATCAACCGTTTCGGGAAGGCCGTATGGGTTGTAGGAACCATACGTTGTGATCCGCTTGCCGTTGCCTTCGGAGACTTGCTGGAGCAACCCGTTCGAATAGTCGTAATCCATCACAACTTCCGAAGACGTGCCTTTGGCGAGCGTGATCGTATTAATTTTATGCTCATCGGTATAGGTAATCTCACTTACCGTCTGTTCTGCGGTTCCAACTGCATTGGTGGAAAAACGCAGATTGCCCGCGTCGTAGCCAAATGTTCCGACGACCTGCTCCGGGGTTCCAACAGCGTTGGTCTGCACCAGCAGGTTGTGGTTCGAATCGTAGGCAAACACATTGGTGACGCCAGCCTCGTTCACGAAGTTGGCGAGACGGCCTTGGGCATCGTAGGTTTGATAGGTTCGGTTGCCCAGCGCATCCATGGTTCCAAGGTTTCGCCCACGTTCATCGAAATAATACGAGGTTCGATTGCCGTAGGGATCCTCCTCGGTCGCGCCGAAACCACTGGTGTAGTAGTTCCATGGTGTGGAGATGGCAGATATCTGGTTGGTGACTTGCCCAAGCGAGTTGTAGTTGTTTTGGATCGTCACGATGTCTTCGGGATCGGTTAGGCTTTTGATCTGGTGTTCGCCATCGTAGGCAATGCTCCAGTCGAACCCGGCCACGTCGTTCACATTGGTCAGGTTCCCGGTTGCACCGTGCTGGAAGGATACCGTCCGGTCGCCATCTGTCACCGAGGTCAGCCGGTCTCCCGAATACCCAAATGCCAAGGTGCGGTTGTAGGCATCCTTCACCTGCGTGAGCGTGTCGGCAACGTAGGTGAATACCATGCTTTTCCCATCGGGATTTGTGATGGTGGCGACCTTGTTGCTGGCATTGAATACGTAGGACAGGCCGTTGCGTTCCTGCAAGGAGAACAGCCCGTTGCTTTTGGCCAGGGAGTACGAAATGCCGGGCGGCGGGGTGTAGGAGCCGTCGGGCTGGCGGATAAATTCCATGAAGTTTTTACCCAGCTGGACAACCGCCGCATTAATGGTTGATTGCTTCATGGCCCAGTCGCTGGCATAGATTCCAATCGTCCAATCCAGCACATCGGGAGTCCCGTCCATTAGCTCGGAGGCAACCATGGCATAGACCATTTGAGCAGCGGCATCTTCTGGAGTTCGCCTGCCCTGGGCAGGTTCTGATCGGGTCACTTCGGAAACATCCATATCCAAGCTATGCGTCCACCCAAAACCCAATGGGTGTTCATTGCGTTTCTGTCCGCTGAAATAGGATCGGGAAAATTCCATTCCAAGTGGGGCGGACTCGTTTCCAACAACCAGATCCGTTGTGTCCGATACGAAATACCCCGTATGCAAATCAATCGGATCCCAACTAAAGAAATAGCTAATGCCTGCGGAAAAGAAGTTGAAGATGCTTGATAGCCACGACCCTGTCCCTGCGCTGCCCTTTCCCGTGTGGGCGCAACCACCACCGTTATATCCACCATCAATTGCCATGAGCATGCTTTGCCCATTGGTTTGGCGGTTCAGGGAGATATACCCGATGCCACTCCATTCATGGAATTGAATATCGGGAGATTCCGGCAGCACGAAAATAGTTCCATTTGTAACGGCATTTTCGATCGAGTTTTTAAACCCTAAGTCGTATCCCAGCAACTGTGGCTCGACCGAACTCCATGTATTGGAATTAGCCAAAAAAGTCTTTTTTCCGCTTGCGTCGCTCAAGGTAAGCAATCGAATTGTGGAAACGCTCTCCTGGTCTTGGTTCTGCTCAAAGATGCCGTGTTCCAGCGCACTGCCCATGAGAGAACGGACGGTGAAATATTTGTTTCGCTTATCCACATCGGGGGAGTGGACCGCACCAAACCCAACGGGCAGGTCAATATACATGCCCTCATTCTGCCCGCATATCCCCATCAAATAAAGGGTGTAGCCAGCAACTCCGACTTGCCGGGATATGATTTCCGTAAGGGCGGAGTCCTGCATCCGATACATCCAGGCGGCCAGTTCCAAGGTTCCGCCCACAATGGCTTCGCTATCATTCGGCAATCCCGCGTTCAGGGCATCGGCCAGATCGTTGTTTGCATGCTGAAGAGCCTTGGCGGATGCCGTATTGGCATCCTGGACAACCACATATTCGCCGCCGCTCTCAATCAAAAGGGTGTGGGAACCATCGAACGCTCCCAGCCAATGGGTGGAGTGGGCGGCAACGTCTACACTGACCGTCAAATCATATTCCTGCCCGTTCGTAGTTGGGCCTCCAGTGGCATGAAGCACCCCATCGAGATACAGTTGCGGTCGATTCCCATTGGCGGAGTCATAGACTATCGACAACCGCTTCCCAGCCAGTTCATAGCCTTTGAAGGATTCGTCGATCCCTTCGTGCTGCACCCGGAACACCGAATGAAGCGCTTCGGGAATATGATCCCATTCGTTGGTGGTGGATGGGTAGATGTAGTCCATGAATGGCAACTGGGTTGGAAGGCAGGCAACCTCTTCCTTCACAATCTTTCGGAGTCCATATACCTCGTCCACCCCGGCTCCCGGCATATTGGCTTTTATGTAGGCTGTAAGGTTGGTTGCATATTCGGTCAGGATGGCATCCAATGCGGATTGGTTCATGTCCTGAACGCTCTCGGTGGTCACCGTTGCATTCGACGAAGCCGCCGACCGCAATGCCGAAAGGCTGTATCCGGTTGCCGCAGACAAATCAATCCCGCCGCTGGTTGTGTAGCGCTTCATTGCGGGATCAAGGACATAGTCGCTTCCATCGATCTCCACGATCAGCCATGTCCTGTCCACAAACATTTTATTCGAGGCTCCGGTTATGTATCCCGAATTTCCGCCGCAATTCAAATGAATGCCTTCGAGTTCGTTTGCTGGCAATGGAAGCCATTCCGCCATGTCGCTGCGGTAATACCTGACGACCGCATTCTTGAAATGGCATTCGTAGCCGGAAACCCGTAACAAGGAGGCCAATAGGGAACATTGGTCGAAATCATTTCCCTTCATTGCCTTCAGGCAACCCGCCGCACCAGTATACACCCCATAGGTCGGTAGATAATCAATATGGTTCTTCACAAACTCATACATCTTCAATGGATCATGGTGCAACGCCCGGGCAAGTGCCCTGATCTCGGGTGTCACTTGCGTCTCGTTTGTGGTCACGGTTGTTCCATAAGCAGATGAAACTCCCATGGCCATGCCCAAAATTTGAACGGAACCACTGACCTCGGGTTTTGCAGGAATCGGAATGGGGGCTGCCATCTTCCATTCAGCCACTGCATTCAGCGAACACAAAAGAACCCCTGCGCATAAAGACAACTTAAATATTGAGCCTGATTTTTTCATAATGGATTCCCTCGAAAATGGTTATTTAGCTGAAACTTCTTCGGCAATATTATGGGCGGCGGTCAGGAGGGTTTTCTCGGCCACCTCGGCTCCGCAGAAGAAATCGATCAAGCGATCATCCTCGTCATAATAATATCGGATCGTTGCAACCGTGCCGGTGTTTGAATTGCCTTGAGGAGAGGTTGGATCGGTTCCCTTGTTCTGCTCTTCAAGGTTGCTGAAACCGTCGTTGTCCACATCGCCCAGCGTATTTAGGGCAAGGGGGTTAAAACCATATTGGACAAGCCAGCCGTCCCCGCAACCATCTCCGCTTGTATCCCATAAATCCTCGCGGGTCTTATGCAAATACCGCTCTCTGGCCGATGACAGGCCGTCAAGATCCTCATCATACATCGTTCCGGTCACGTAGAAGCGAGCAGTCTGGTTGGTTTCCAAATCCTGGAAATAAAAATTCGTGGAGGAGGCTGTCGGGAAGTTGGTCTGCAGTTGCCAATTTGCAGCGATTAAATCCGTTGCATGGAACAGATCCAAGGAGTCGCTATCGAGGCTACTCAACCACTCCACGAAAACCTCCACGGTTCCGTTGCTCCGGCCAATCCCCATTTGAAGTTCGACGCCCGAACCCATTGCCTTTGGAGATGACATCATCGCCATGCCCTCTTCCTCGTACCGCAGGCTGCTAGCCAGCAACGCCCCCTCGTCCCGGATGTCGGCGCAAACCTCGGCGAACGAATATGGCGTCAGCGTCAAGGAAAGCGCTGTGTGGCTTGATGAATACAAAATCTGCTCAAAATCCGAAAGTTCCGAAACCGAAGAAACCCGCGACTGGCTCTTCAGCCAGAATCCGTAGGGATTGAATCCCTTTTCCTGCTCCAGCCTTGCCATGATTTCATTGCGGCCATTCACCACGAAAATCGCGCCGGAATTAAAGTCTTCCCAGACCTTTATTTCGTATCTAGGGATCATATTTCTATCGAGATAGGCAAAGGCGAGTTTTCGCGCCTCTCCCCATTCTTCCCATTCAACGAAAACGTCCCCCTTGATCCTGCTCCAATAGGGAGAGAGCGAAGGAGGCGCAAGCAAAGTGTATGTTTCCTGTTCGCCGCGAATCAGCGCCCGCAAATCCTCCGGCGACTTTACGGAAATAGTTGCAGGCTTTTCAATCAACCCGATGGAATCAATGGCCTCCACCTCGGAAACGACCGTCGCAAAGACAGGATGCACCAGAACAAGACCCACGGCAACAATCCCAAACTTTATATTCATCTCATCCCCCTTGCTTCTTGAGCTTCTATCATAATTCGACTTTATATCACCATTAATTTGTCATGGTTTTACAATAATACTCTATTCGGTGGCAATTTGGTTTTTAGTTCTATCTGAATGGAACTTTACAAGGCGGGAGGTTAGAGTCAAGCATCTTGTGACCTAATCGGTCACAAGATGCTTTCCGCCAATAATGCACGAATGAAAAAAACCATTTACGATCCACGTTATTGCGAGTTGACCGCATGGCTGAAGCAACAGCGGAAAGAGAAGCAACTCACGATGAGAACATTGGCACAAAAGCTAGATTGCAGCTATTCTTTCATCGGCAAATACGAGAAAAACCAAATTAGACTGGATGTCCTGCAATATCAGGAAATCTGTTCGATCCTCGGAATTGACTCCGCAGAAGGTTTAAGGCTCATTAGAGATTTCCAAAAGAAAGGAAACTAATCTGCGTCACTCTAACATCAAGGAATATCCCGCCGACCCGTAGCAGGTTCTGTGAGCAGGAACGAGATGCCTGCGATGCAGGCTCCCGAAACTCTCCCAAAGCAAATTATAGGCTTTCCAAAGCCGGGAACTTCCGTACCCTGCTTTTCCAACCCTTGGAAAAACAGAGAATCGAATGCTACACAGAATCATTGAAAATGCCATCGCCGGAACAAGCTGCTCGCAGGAAGAAGCCCTTGAACTCATCCGCCTAGACGAAGCGAACCTGTTTCGCGGTGCCACGCAAATCCGCGAAGCGCACTTTGGGAAGACCGTGCAGCTCTGCGCCATCATCAATGCCAAAAGCGGCACGTGCGACATGGACTGCACCTTCTGCTCCCAAAGCGGGCACGCCTCGACCGAGATTGAAGAGTATCCCTTCATGCCCCCCGACGAGCTGGCCCAGCACATGGAGGCCATCCTCGAAAACCATGATTGCCGTTGCAGCGTGGTTACCAGCGGCGGAAAACTATCCGGGAAGGAACTCCAGGTCCTTTTCGAAACCGCCAAGAGCATCGGCTCCGCCCCCCTTTGCGCCTCCCTGGGCCGGCTCACAGGAGAGGAGCTGGCCGAACTCAAGCAAGCGGGCATCACCCGCTTCCACCACAACCTTGAAAGCTCGGAATCCTACTATCCCAAAATCTGCACCACCCAGACCTGGCAACAGCGGCTCGACACCGTCAAGGCCGCGCAAGCCGCCGGACTCGATATCTGCAGCGGCGGGCTCTTCGGCCTTGGCGAAAGCTGGGACGACCGCATCGACCTCGCCCTCGCCCTGCGCGAACTGGGAGTCGACAGCGTACCCATCAATTTCCTTTATGCGCACGAAGGAACCTCTCTATGCGACACGCCGCCCATGGCCGCCGCCGAAGCCCTGCGGATCATTGCGATCTACCGCTTCCTCCTCCCAAAAGCCACGCTGCGAATCTGCGGCGGGCGCACCCACGTGCTCGGCGACCGGCAGGCCGATCTCTTTGCCGCCGGCGCCAATGGCCTCATGACCGGGAACTATCTCACCGTCGCCGGCTCGCAATACGAAGCCGACCTCGCCATGATCCAGCACCTCGGCCTGCAAATCGCGACCTACCAATCGTGAGGCGTGATTGAAACCTTCGACTCCGACGGACGGAATTCTCCATCTCGCACGAACAGTGGTTCCATGCATTGGAAGGTGTAGGATCGTTTAACCCCGCAGGGGAAAACGATGTCGGGGGATCGGGTCTGGACGATAGAAACGGCGAGAGCGCCACTTCTATAGAGCCCTTCTTGTTATATCACTAATGATATATTTTGCCCCATAAACGCTCATATTACCCTCTATTTATATCACTAATGATATAGCAATAACACGGGTATTTCGTGCCTTGATCATCGTTAAACCAGAAACCAGACCTCATTTTCACCAAATAACCCTTGACCCTGTTATGAGCATATGTTCATTTCGTGGCAGATGGAGACCCTTTATGCCAAGACCGATATCCCCAAGAGAAATTGAAGAGCCGCCCCAAGCCACCTGGTTCAAGCCCACCGGAATCCCCATGCGGGATCTGGAGGAGGTGGTGCTGACCTTCGACGAAATCGAGGCGATTCGTTTGGCAGACGCCGAGGGGCTCTATCAGGAGCAGGTTGCTGAACAAATGAAGATTTCCCGACCGACCGTCGGGCGGATCCTCGCTTCGGCCCGCCAGAAAATCGCCGAGGCGCTGGTGCAAGGCAAAGCCATTCGGATGGAGGGCGGAACCATCCAGATCCGCGGCCGGAGATCCGGCAAACCCTGCCGCGGACGGGGACAAGGCCGCAAGCGGCAAAGATGCTGCTCGGCAAAGAGAAACCCCGAACCCGAAATGCCGGACGAGGAAAAGGAGGCATAAAATGCCAGGAAGAGATCAAACAGGCCCCAGCGGAGCAGGCCCCATGACCGGGCGTGCAGCGGGATTATGCAATACGAACGCCCCCGAAGGAATGGGCGGCCGCGGCGCTGGCCGCGGCATGAGGTGCGGCATGGGCCGCGGCAGGCAGCAAGGCTTCGGCCCGCAAAGCGCATTGGCTAGCCTCGAAAAACGGCTCGCCGCGCTCGAAGGAAAATAAATTATGGAACCACCCCGGAACGCCGGGGTGGTTTGAAAACATTCAACTTGCCAGGAGCCACCCGCAAAGCGGGTGATAATTTTCAAAGAAAATAACGACTAAAAGGAGTGATTCACACCATGAAAATTGCATTTACCGCCACAGGAGACTCGTTGAGCGCGCCGCTCGATCCGCGCTTTGGCCGCGCTCCCGGATTTTTAATCTATGATGATGAAAGCGGCACATTGAAAAGCGTTAACAATGAACAAAACCTGAATGCCGCGCAAGGGGCGGGAATCCAAGCCGCATTGCTCATCTGCAAACAAGGGATCGATTGCCTCATCACCGGCCACTGCGGCCCCAAGGCGTTCCAAACCCTGACGGCCGCCAACATTAAGGTCTATCACTGCAAGGCCGAGACCATCGAGGAAGCCTACGCCCAATTCAAGGCCGGCGAACTCACCGCCGCCGAGACCGCCAATGCGGAAGCGCATTGGGTTTAGGGATAGTTTTAAGTGTTAAGTTTTAGGTTTTAAGGACCAGAAACTCGGCACTGATAAAACCCACCCCTTAAAACTTAATCCCCTAAAACTTAATCACCTAAAACTTAAAACTATCATGCACACCTATCTTGACTGCATACCTTGCTTTACCCAGCAGGCACTGGACGCCCTGCGGCAGGTTACGGATGACGAAGAGCTGATGCATCGCGCGCTGCGGCGCGTGCTGGAGGCGTCTTCCGAATTCGAAATGACCCTGTCGCCGCCGGAGATGGCCCAGACGATCCATCGAATCATCCGCGAGGAGACCGGCGCGGCCGACCCGTATGCGGCGATCAAGGCGGAATCGACCGCCGTGGCGTTGCGGCTGGCGGAATCGGCGCGACCAGTGGTCACCGGCGCCGACGATCCGTTTAAAATGGCGCTGCGCTTTTCCATTGCCGGGAACATCATGGATTTTGCGCTCACCTCCAAATGGGACCAGATGAATCTGGCCACCTTTTTGGACGACACGCGGCTCCGCCCCTTGGAAGACGAAGCGGTCGAACAGCTCCGCGCCGCCGTCAAGAATGCCCGCTCGATCCTGTTCCTTGGCGATAACGCCGGGGAGACCGTATTCGACCGGTTGCTGATCGAGCAGATGCCGCAGGACAAGGTGGTCTATGCCGTAAAGGGCGCGCCGATCATCAACGATGCCACGATGGCCGATGCCTTGGCCGCTGGACTGGACCAAGTTGCCGAGCTGATTGACAACGGAAGCGACGCGCCGGGCACCCTTCTCCCCCTCTGCTCACCTGATTTCCAAAGACGCTTTTCCGAGGCGAAACTCATCATTGCCAAAGGGCAGGCCAACTATGAAACCCTGAGCGAGTCCGACCGCCCGGTATTTTTCCTGACGCAGGTGAAATGCCCCGTCATTGGAAGGGATCTCGGGAAGCCGGTCGGCAGCTGGGTCGTTCAATACCACGCGGGAGGGCCGCCATGAAAATAGCGATTGCTTCCGGCAAGGGCGGAACGGGAAAAACCACGATTTCCGCTGCACTGGCCTTTTCGGTGACCTGCCCGGTTCGCCTGCTCGACTGCGATGTCGAGGAACCCAACAGCCACTTTTTCATCCAGCCGAAAATCCGGCGGGAGGAAAAGGTCTACAGCCTTGTTCCGACGGTTGACGCGGAAAAATGCACCGGCTGCGGGGAATGCGGGCGCGTCTGCCAGTTTAGCGCCATCATTTCACTGGGTAGCAAAACCATGGTTTTCCCGGAGCTCTGCCACAGCTGCGGCGGATGCGCCCGGATCTGCCCGGCCGGTGCCATTACCGAAGCCCGGAAGGAGATTGGAACGATCGCGATTGGCGCACATGGCGAGGTCGAATTTGTCTCGGGGCGGATGGATGTCGGGCAGGCGATGTCGCCACCGATTATCCGGGCGGTGAAGCAGCACGAGCGCACGGATGGCTTAACGATTCTCGACTGTCCGCCGGGCACCTCGTGTCCGTTCATCACGGCGGTCAAAGGATGCGATGCCGCCCTGCTGGTGACGGAACCCACCCCGTTCGGACTGCATGATTTGAAGCTGGCGGTCGATACCGTGCGGGAATTGAATATTCCATTTGGCGTCGTCGTCAACCGGTCCATCGCAAAAGAAAACCGGATCGCCGAATACTGCCGGGAGGAAAATATTCCGCTGCTCTTGCAAATCCCGGAAGACCGACGTGTAGCGGAGGCCTATTCCCGGGGCAAAATCCTCACAACGGTCCTGCCCGAACTACACGCCGCTCTCGCCCGGCTACCCAACCAACTCACGAAACTTCCATCATGAAAGAACTCGTTATAATTAGCGGAAAGGGCGGTACCGGCAAAACCAGCCTGACGGCCGCCTTTGCGGCGCTCGCGCAAAACGCGGTGCTGGCCGACTGCGATGTCGATGCCGCCGACCTGCATCTGGTGCTGCAGCCGGAAGCCCGGAAGCGCGAAGCGTTTGTCAGTGGACATGCAGCGAAAATCCGCGCGGACGACTGCACGGGCTGCGGACTGTGCGAGGAGGTCTGCCGCTTTGACGCGGTTCTAAACAAAGCGGGCGTGTTCAGCATCGATCCCCTCTCCTGCGAGGGCTGCGGGGTGTGCGTGGAGTTTTGCCCAGCCAAAGCGATCGATTTTCCGGAGCAGGAGTGCGGCGAATGGTACAGCTCCATCACGCGCTTTGGCCCGATGGTTCATGCCCGCATGCATACCGGAGCCGAAAACTCCGGCAAGCTCGTCAGCCTGGTACGCCGGGAGGCCCGGCAGATTGCAGAAAAACAGAACCGTTCCCTGTTGCTGGTCGACGGGCCGCCCGGCATTGGCTGTCCGGTGATTGCATCGATCACCGGGGCGGATGCCGTGCTGGCGGTTTCAGAGCCAACCTTGTCGGGCGAGCACGACCTTAACCGCGTCCTGCAACTGGCCCGTCATTTTCAGATCCCCGCGATGGTCTGCATTAACAAATGGGACATCAACCCCGGAATGACCGAACGGATCAAGGCCAAGGCCAGCGCGCAGGGAGCCATCCCCGTCGGGCGCGTTCCATACGACCCCGCAGTAACCGCCGCCCAGATCCATGCGCAAACCCTGATCGAAGAATCCGACGGCCCGGCGGCGCAGGAAACCAAGAAAATCTGGGAGGCGATATGTTCGACGATTTAATGGCCGCGATTGATGCCCGCCCCAAAAACTTTGGCCCCATGCGGGATGCCTCGACCCACGCGAAAATCACCGGCCCCTGCGGCGACACCGTGGAAGTCTGGCTCCGGATCGATGGCGGGAAAATCCGCAAGGCCACGTTTATGTCCAACGGATGCGGGCACTCTGTGCGTTGTTGCAGCATCGCCGCCAAACTAACCGAAGGCATGCTCCCGCAAGAGGCGGAGGAATTGACGCAGCAAACGGTTCTATCGGCCGTCGGCCCCGTTCCGGAAGATCACCGGCACTGCGCGCTGCTGGCCGCCAATGTCATTAAAAAAGCCGTGGCTGCCTATAAAACGCAACCCACCAAACAATCGCTAAAACAAAAACTTAAACGCCTTTTCAAGCCCCGCACCCCGGAGAACAAACATGACTAGTTGCGCCACAGAAAACCTCGCCGCCACCGAAAGCGACGAACAGAGAATCGACCACCGCATGAGCCAGATCAAGCACAAGGTTTTTGTGTTGTCCGGCAAGGGCGGCGTCGGGAAAAGCACCGTAGCCGTAAACCTCGCCGTCTCCTTGGCGGATTCGGGAAAAAAGGTCGGCTTGCTCGATATCGACATCCACGGCCCCAGCATCCCGACCATGCTGGGCCTCTACCAAATGCCGCTGATCCAAAACGAAAGTTCGGTCGAACCCATCTACATGGGCAACCTCAAAGTCATGTCGATCGGCTTTCTGTCGCAGAAAGAGGACGACGCCCTCATCTGGCGGGGCCCCATGAAAATGGGCGTGATCAAACAGTTTCTCGGCGATGTCGAGTGGGGCGAGCTGGACTATCTAATTATCGACTGCCCTCCCGGAACCGGCGACGAACCGCTCTCGATTTGCCAGCTGATCAAGAATCCCGATGGCGCCGTCGTGGTGACCACGCCGCAGCGGGTGGCCGCAGTGGATGTCCGCAAATCGCTGTCGTTCTGCCGCAAGCTGGATGTTCCCGTGCTCGGCATCCTGGAAAACATGAGCGGGTTTTCCTGCCCCAAGTGCGGTGAAACATCCGAGATTTTCAGATCGGGCAGCGGGCAGAAGATGGCCACGGACTTTGACGTACCCTTCCTTGGCGCGCTTCCAATCGATCCCGCCATCGTTGCCGCCTGCGACGGGGGCGTCCCCTTCGTTCAGCAATATGAAAACACAGAAACCGCCAAGCTGATGAAAACGCTACTGGCTCCGATCCTCGCCCTATCTGAATAAACCAACCAGGAGACAGACCCATGAAAGTTGTTGTGATTGGCGGCGTGGCCGCCGGACCGAAAGCCGCCTCCCGCATCCGTCGGCTGTGCGACACCGCAGAAGTTACCGTGGTTGAAAAAGGCGAATTCCTCTCCTACGCCGGGTGCGGCCTGCCCTACTATATTTCAGGCATGGTGGAGGATCAAAAGGAACTCATGGCCACCCCCGTGGGCACCGTCCGCGACAGCGTCTTTTTCCGGAACGTGAAAGATGTGCGGGTGATGAACCAAACCGAGGCTACCGCCATTGACCGCGACAACAAGCGCGTCACCATCAAAAAGAACGATGGTGAAACGCAGGAGCTTGAATACGACAAACTCGTGCTCGCCACCGGCGCCAGCGCGTTCATTCCACCGATCCCCGGCGTCGATCTGGAAAATATTTTCAACCTGAAGAACATCCACGACGCCGATGCCATCAAGGAAAAGCTCGCCAAGCACAAGGCGCTCAATGCCGTGATTGTCGGCGGCGGACTCATCGGCGTGGAAGTCGCCGAAGCCTTCCACGAAATGGGCTGCCGCATTACCGTCATCGAGTTTTTGCCGAACATTCTTCCCATGATGGATCCCGAAATGGCGGCGCTCGTGGAAGGCCACTTTGAAGCCAAGGGCGTAAAGATCCAGACCGGCACAAAGATCACCGAATTTGCCGGAACCGCCGGTAGCGTCGAAAAAGTCATTACCGACCAAGGCGAATTCCCGGCCGACATCGTCATCATAGCCGTCGGCGTGCGTCCCGACACCCAGCTGGCTGTGGATGCCGAACTGGAAATCGGCCCCACCCGCGCCATTGCGGTGAATGGTAAAATGCAAACCTCCGACCCCGATATCTTTGCCGTCGGAGACTGCGCCGAAAAATGGAATATCATCACCGGAAAAGCCTGCTATGTTCCGCTCGGCTCGACCGCGAACAAGGAAGGCCGCGTGGCCGCCAATGCCATCTGCGGCATCGACGACTCGTTCCCTGGCGTGCTCGGCAGCGCCATCTGCAAAATCTTCGACTTCAGCGTCGCTCGCACCGGACTGGGCGAACAAGAGGCGCGCAACGCTGGATACGACGTCGTCACCTGCCAAGCACCGGCACCCGACAAGCCGCACTTCATCCCCTCCGCCAAGCTGCTTTTCCTTAAGCTGATTGCCGACCGCAAAACGCGTAAACTGCTTGGCGCCCAAGCCACCGGAATGGGCGTGGCCGACCGACGCATCGATATTGCCGCCACCGCATTGACGGCGGGCATGACCGTCGACCAGCTCGCGCAGCTCGATCTCTGCTACGCCCCGCCCTTCTCCCCCGCCATGGACAACATTCTCGCCGCCGCCAATATCCTGCGGAACAAAATGGATGGCTTCATGGAAGGCATCACCCCGGCGGAAGTCCATGCCATGATGGAGGAAGGCGAAGCATTTACCTTCCTCGATGTCCGCACCCCGGCCGAGCTCGAACAGATGCGCATCGATGGCGCAACCCACATTCCGCTGGGTGCCGTCCGTCGCCGCATGGGTGAACTCGACAAGGATCTCCCCGTCGTCGCCTTCTGCAAAATCTCCCTGCGCGGCTACGAAGCGGCGCTCATCCTGAAACAAGCGGGCTTCTCCGATGTCAAAGTCATGGACGGCGGCATCCTGATGTGGCCTTACAAAAAAACCGTTAAATAAACCCCCATAAAACAAGGAAATCAAAAATGAAAATAGCAATCCCTGTCGCCAACGGCACCCTGAGCATGCACTTTGGCCACTGCGAAAAATTCGTGATGGTCGATGTCGACCCGGAAAACAAAACCATCCTCGGAACAACGGAACTCGACCCCCCTCCCCACGAACCGGGCGTCCTGCCGCGCTGGCTGGGCGAACAGGGCACCGACCTCATCATTGCCGGCGGCATGGGTCAGCGCGCACAAAATTTGTTTACACAACAGAATATCAGCGTTATCGTCGGCGCGTCTTCGGAAACACCCGAAGAACTGGTAAGGGATTATCTGAAAGGCTCGCTGGCAACCGGCACCAACGCCTGCGACCACTAAAAGGAGAAATAGGAATGAAAGCAACCGTTGATCCCGATCTTTGCATCGGGTGCGCCGTGTGCGAGCAAATCTGCGAAGCCGTCTTTGAAATGGAAGACGATGTGGCCGTGGTGAAAGTAGATCCCGTGCCGCCCGAAGCGGAAGAGTGCTGCCGCGATGCCGCCGACGCATGCCCCGTGGAAGCCATTGCAATCACTGAATAGCTTTCCCTAAGAACAGGAATCGTCTTGGGACAGGGGAAAAACAAAGGAGCGGAAAAATAATCCTTGGAATAAACGATGATTGAATTTGAACCCATCGGCATCATCCGCTCCCCCTTCACGGAACCCATCGGCATGCCGATTCAACCGCCCGGCGCGGCGGGAATTCAGGGAACCGTGGAAGTCTCCGAAGAATACCGTTCCGCATTAAAGGATCTCGATGGGTTTTCCCACATTATCCTGCTCTACCACTTCCACCGAAGCCAGGGGTTTACGCCGCAGGTCGTACCGTTCATGGATTCGCAACCGCGCGGACTCTTTTCCACCCGCGCGCCCCGGCGCCCCAATGCCATCGGCCTTTCGGTGGTCCAGCTGAACCGGATCGAAGGCGGTGTGCTCTTCATTGAAAATGTGGATGTCCTCGACGGAACCCCTTTGCTCGATATCAAACCCTACGTGCCGGAATTCGACACTCCGCCCGATGTTCGGACAGGTTGGCTCGAACAAGTGAAACACAGGGTCTCGCAGCAGGAGGCGGACGACCGATTTAAATAGCGGTTCTAAAATCATGAATGTGTTCGAAACAGAGGTTGAGCGCTACGAGCGCTGGTTTGAAAAACATCCCGGCACATACCAATCGGAAGTAGCCGCCGTCCGGGCGGCGCTCCCGAATTCGGGTCGCGGGCTGGAGATCGGTACGGGCACGGGCCGCTTCTCGACGCCGTTCGGGATCGTCGACGGCGTGGAACCGGCCGCCGCCATGCGGCGCGTGGCCGAAGCGCACGGCTTAAAGGTGCTCGATGCCAAGGCGGAGGCGCTGCCCTTTCCAGATGGTTCCTTCGATTTTGCCTTGATGGTCACAACAATCTGCTTTGTCGACGATGCCGATCTGACCTGTCGCGAGGCGTGGCGGGTGCTGAAACCCGGTAGACGGCTGGTGGTGGGTTTGGTGGATTCCGATAGCGAGCTGGGGCGACGCTACGAAGCCCGAAAGGCCGAAAACCCTTTCTACCGCAACGCCCGCTTCTTTTCCGTTTCCGAGCTGACCGAAATCATGGTCGACGCAGGGTTTGGAAACTTCCGTTATCACCAGACCCTGCTCCAGCCCTTGGAAAATTCGGATGCAATGGAGCCGGTCGAGGAGGGCTTTGGCCGGGGCGGATTTGTCGTGGTTTCGGGGAGGCGGCAAGATGGATGATCAAAAACAGGGGTTCAGAAAAGGCAATGTGGTTTCCGTTGCGGCGGCGCACACGTTGCACGATGTTTTCTCTTCGTTCTTCGCCCCGCTGATCCCCCTGCTCACGGAAAAGCTGGGATTCACCTATGCGATGGCCGGAATGCTTTCGGTGGTCCAAAAGCTTCCCTCCCTGCTTAACCCGTTGATTGGCATCATCGCCGACAAGCTGGTCATCCGGTCGGCGATCATTGCCGCGCCGGTCGCCACGATTTTCGCCATGAGCCTGCTGGGTCGGGCATCCTCGGTGCTTCTTCTCGGCGTCCTGCTTTTTACCTGCGGCATAAGCGCCGCCGTTTTCCATGTAACCACCCCGGTTTTGATGCGGCAGGTTTCCGGAAACCAAATCGGGCGGGGAATGAGCTTCTTCATGTTTGGCGGCGAAATTGCCCGAACGCTGGGGCCGCTACTCATCACCGCCGCCGTTTCGTGGTGGGGACTCGAAGGAACGTGGCGGTTGATCCCCTTTGGGCTGGTCGCATCGCTGCTACTCTTCCTCAACCTGCGAACCATCGACAAGCAGCACCTCCGGCGCCTTCGCAAAAAAAGGCAGACCCCGCTGGGAAAAACCCTCCGCGAAGCCGCCCCTTTCTTTTTTCTGATCACCCCGATCCTTCTTTTCCGGGGCTTCTCGAAAACAGCGCTGACCACCTTCCTGCCCGCCTACATGGTCGAAGGCGGGCACTCGCTCAAAACCGCCGCGGCCGCACTGGCCTTCATGGAGCTGGCCGGGGCGGGTGGCGCCCTGCTGGCCGGGAGCCTGTCGGACAAAGCCGGGCGGAAAAACGTACTGCTCGTCGTCATGCTGCTCTCCCCCCTTTTAATGTTTCTTTTCACGCAGGCATCGGGGATCTGGCAATGGATCCTGCTCGGATTGATGGGGCTGGTCTTTTTTGCCAGCACGCCGGTCTTCATGGCGATGATCCACGATCTGAACACGGATCGTCCGGCGTTCATGAACGGGCTCTTCATGACCGTCAGCTTTGCGGCCAGCTCGATCGTCGCCCTGCTCGTCGGCGTGGCGGCCGATCGCTACGGCTTTGTAAAAACCTATCAAATCACGGCGGCGCTAAGCTTGTGCGCCATCCCATTAACATTTTTCATGAAGGACAAATCACAACCCCCTGGAAGGATAAAATGAATCCATTTCGAATCACGGTGGTGTACGACAACCATCCGCCTGAAAACAAGAAGTTGAAGCCGAGCTGGGGGTTCGCCTGCGTGGTCGAAGGCTTTGAAAAAACCATTCTCTTCGATACAGGAACCTCCGGGCCGATTCTGTTGAACAACCTGGCCGCCCTCGGAATTGATCCGGCTCAAATCGATGCCGTGATTATTTCGCATGGCGACTGGGATCATATCGGCGGAATGTGGTCTTTTCTGAATGCGAATCCCGACGTGGAGGTCTATCTGCCCGGATCGTTTTCCAAGCACCTGATGGATGAAGTCCGGTCGCACGGAGCACGAGTCGTTCCCGTTGGTGCGGATAAAATGTCCGTTTGCCCCGGCATCGTGCTGAGCGGCGAAATGGAAGGGCCGCGCAACGAACAGGCCACGCTTCTGCATACGAAGAATCAACGCATTGTGATCACCGGCTGCGCCCATCCCGGCATTGTGGCCATCACTCAGCGCTTGGCCAAAACCGCCCCGGATTTGCCGATGCTGGTGATGGGCGGCTTCCATTTGAAAGATTCTCCGGCGCCTGAAATCGAGCGCATTTCGCTGGAGCTGAAAGCCCTTGGAGGCCGATGGGTAGCACCCACTCATTGCACCGGCGAACAGGCGGAAGCACTCTTTGCAAAATACTTCGGCACGTGCTGCCTCCCGCTCTACCTAGGCTCTGTTGTTACGGATCGGGAACTTGGGCAATGAATGCGGTTACAGAGCCGCTATACGCCTTGACGGCGTTGGGGAAAACGGGTCGTACGGTTGTATGAAGTTGGGGCGTTCATTTTTAGCAATATCATACCTCATTCTGATGGTATTGCTTCCTGCTTCCCACATGGCCATTAGCTTCTGTTCCTCAACCGTTCGGCACGAGGATATCCAATGCCACTGTACACATTCCGATCCACAGGAGCATCAGCATCCGGAGGAATCGCCCAAGCATAGCGAGCAGACCCGGACACCTCCGCTCAAGACTGCTTAGCACCTTGCTTGCGGAAAACCCGATTCAGCCCGCGCGAAGCTCAGTTAATATCGATAATATCGCGGTCGCTATTGGCGCTGTCTTTTATGTACGGCGTAAGTCTGTATTCGCTAACAT
>CBDVCB010000027.1:0-28926 GCA_965372395.1 uncultured bacterium | reverse complement strand
GACGGGATCATGTCGAGGGCGCGGGGGTCGGCGGCGCAGGCCATGCGGAGGGCGCGGGCAACGGCCTTGAAGATGGCTTCGATGCAGTGGTGCAGGTCTTCGCCAAACTTGAGTTCGATGTGCAGGTTCATCTTGGCGGAGTCGCAGAACGAACGCCAGAAGTGCTTGATGATGGTGACGTCGAAGTCGCGGATATATTTTTGGTCGTGCTCCATGGCGTAGACGAAGGCGGGCCGCCCGCCGAGGTCGAGGCATACCTCGGCCTGCGCCTGCGCCTCGTCCATGGGTAGCACCCAGAACCCGTAGCGGTTGATGCCCTTGCGGTCGCCGAGGGCCTTGTTGAACGCTTCGCCGAGCACAATGCCGACGTCTTCGACGAGATGGTGATAGTCGACATCGATGTCGCCGGTGGCCTTGATGTCGAGATCGAACAGCGCGTGCTTGGCGAGCAGATCCAGCATGTGGTCGAAGAACGGAATGCCGGTGGTAATGGCATAGTTCGCCTGGCCGTCAATATTCAGCGTTAGATCAATCTGCGTTTCCTTGGTGTTGCGTTCGATGTGGGCAGTGCGCTGCTTTTCCATAAGCTTCCTTTAGTTCGGGGATCCGGCCCGGCTATTCACCGGGGGCAACGTTGGTCGCTGCCGAAGTGTCTGGAGCAACAATTTCAATGGGTTCGGCCAGGGGGATGGGATCTCTCTGGATAACAGACTCGGCATCATCGGGCTTGTTGTCCGCCCGCAGCGACGCCACCGCGGCATTTGCGCTATCGGCAATCCTTTGGTAGTGACCGATCAACACCGTTTCGTACAGGTCGTCGATAGCGCGCATCTTTTCAATCTGCACGTCCATGACGCTCTTGTTTCCGGAAACCGCCTCCTTCAACTCCGACATTTTGACGATGCTGTCCGCCGACATCACCTTCGTGGCCTCCACCGTGGCTTGCAGCGATTCCAGCGCCGCAGTAGCCGCTGCCAGCTGCTTTTTCAGCTCCCGCATAATGGCAGCATGTTCGCTATCCTTCTCAAGCGAAGCCTTGGCGGTTTGCTTCAGCACATCGATGGAGCGGGCGTTCTCTGCGCTTTTCTTCAGGAAATCACTCTGGGACGCATCGATCATTTCCTGCACTCGGGACGATGTGGCGCATCCTGCCAAAGTGACTACCAGACCGCAGGTCAACATTGCATTCCATATCTTCATCCACTTACCTCGTTGGTTTCCAGTTTCCCGCTTATGTATGTGGACAGAGGCTAAGACCGCCTTCTTGCCGGGTCAACCCTTTTCCATCCCGGGGAAATCCCCGCGACCTGCCAATTAATCATAAAACTAAATAGTACGTCTTTTGTACTTGATTAGTCGGGAACAATCCCCTACCTTCCTTTCCATAGCCAGCACGGGAGATTGCTTTTGATTGGATTTTTAGAATAATTTTCCTAGAAACACCCCACCCCAAAAGAACGGGTCGCCTCTTCCCCTTGGCGGCCCGTTCACCTTTTCCCAAAGAAAACAGCTGCATCCAATGGCTGGAGAAGCGACATGAAGCACTGCAAAAGCTGCCTGTCAAAAGCAGAGTCCCGAAACGGCCTCTGCCCGGTTTGCGGGATTGGGCAGGATAAAAAAAAGGGCGCGCTCTCGCCTGATGAAAGAAAGGTGCGCTTCCATGCGCGCGGCATCCGCGTGGTTGCCATGTCGCACCTCGTCGGTGCATGCATGGGAATCATGATGCTCCCCGTTTTTCCCGCGCCCTTGGCGATGGCCGCGCTCGTAGCGATCAACACCGCTCTCGCCTTTGGCCTTGCCCGCTATTCCTATTGGGCATACAAGGCCGCCACCGTCTACTACTTCCTCATCGGAATGGTTAACGTGGTTTCCATCAACCTTGGCGGCATCGCCTTGGTACTCGCCGCACTCTACCTGATCGGCAACGGCACCGCGAAAGCGATCTTCGAGCGGCGCTTGACGGCTTAACGCTTGCCGATCGACACGTAGGGCCGGAGGTTTTCGCCGGTATAGATCTGGCGGGGGCGGCAAATGCGCTGGTTGTGGGTAAGCATTTCGCGCCAGTTGGCGATCCATCCGGGCATGCGGCCAATGGCGAACATGACGGTGAACATGTTCACGGGAATGCCGATGGCGCGGAGCAGGATGCCGCTGTAGAAATCGACGTTCGGGTAAAGATTGCGCTCGATGAAATATTCATCATGGCGCGCCACATCTTCGAGCTGCTTGGCGATATCCAGCAACGGGTCGTCGATTTCCAGTGCTTTCAACACGCGATCCACATGCTCTTTGAGGATTTTGGCGCGTGGATCGAAGCTTTTATAGACGCGGTGGCCAAAACCCATGAGTTTGGTATCGCTGTTCTTGTCCTTGGCTGCATCCACGTAGTCGCTCAGCTTAATGCCGTTGTCGTGGATGTTGCTCAGCATTTCGATCACGGCGGCGTTCGCGCCGCCGTGCAGCGGCCCCCACAGCGCACCGACGCCGGCGGCCACGGAGCTGAATAGATTCGCGCGCGAGCTGCCGACCATGCGCACGGTCGAGGTCGAACAGTTTTGCTCGTGGTCGGCATGCAGGAGCAGAAAAAGGTCGATCGCCTTTTCCACTTCCGGGACGATTTCATGAAGGTCGAACGGCTGGGAAAACATCATGTGCAGGAAGTTCCCGCTATAGCTCAGGTTCGGACAGGGCGGCATGTAGGGACGGCCCAGGGAAGTGCGGTAGGCCCATGCCGCAATTGTCCGAACCTTGGAAATAATCTTGCTGGCCGGAACATCGAAGCCGTCGCCCTCGGTAGCCGTGGTCAACAACTCGGTGTTGTAGCACGCCAGCGTGTTGAGCATCGACGAAAGAATCGCCATGGGCGGGGCATTGTCCGGAAATCCATCGAAGTGGCTTTTCATGGAATAGTGCAGCCCGACCTCGGCGGCCACTCCCGAATCAAAGTCGTTCAGCTCCTTCTGGCTCGGCAGGTGGCCGTAGAGGATCAGGTAGGCCGTCTCCATAAAGGAGGATTTTTCGGCCAGTTCTTCGATCGCGTAGCCGCGGTAGCGCAGAATGCCTTTTTCGCCGTCGATAAACGTGATGTCCGACGTGCACGACCCCGTATTGCCATAGCCCGGATCCAGCGTAATCATGCCGGTAGCGGCACGCAGCTTCGTGATATCCAACCCAACCTCGTTCTCCGAACCAATAACGGCATCGAGGTCCATCTTCTTCCCGTCATATTCCAATATTGCTTTTCCACTCATTATGCTTCTCCTTTCAATACGGCCCGGACGGTGCGGCCAATGTCCGCCGGGGATTCAACCACGGTGATGCCGCACTCGGCCATCAGCTTCTTTTTCGCAGCCGCGGATTCGTCCGCACCGGAAACAATCGCGCCCGCGTGCCCCATGCGGCGACCCGGCGGGGCGGTTTGCCCGGCAATAAACCCAATCACCGGCTTGCTGACATTGTCCTTGGCATACTGCGCTGCCTCGATCTCCATCGAGCCGCCGATCTCGCCAATCATCACGATCGCATCCGTTTCCGGATCGGCCTCGAACATTTGCAGCAGATCGAGCATCGTGGTTCCAATGATGGGATCGCCGCCGATACCGATACACGTCGATTGCCCCAGTCCCTCGGCGCAAAGCTGGTGTACCGCCTCGTAGGTCAGCGTTCCGGATTTCGAGATTACGCCGACCGAACCCTTCTGCGCGATGAAGCCGGGCATGATGCCAACCTTCGCCCCCTCCGGCGTAAGGATGCCGGGGCAGTTCGGGCCGACAAAGCGCGAGCCGGTCGTTTCAACAAACGCCTTTACCTCGACCATCTGCGCAATCGGAATCCCTTCGGTGATGCAGACGATCAGCTCGATCCCCGCCGCCGCCGCTTCCATGATCGCGTCGGCCGCAAACGGCGGCGGAACGAAAATCAGCGAAACGTTTGCGCCGGTTTTCGCGCGAGCTTCGGCACAGCTATTGAAGACCGGAACCGCGCCTTCGAGCGCGGTCTGCCCGCCCTTTCCGGGCGTTACGCCACCGACCACATTATCACCATATTCCAAACATTGGAACGCATGGAAGCTCCCCTCGGAACCGGTGATTCCCTGCACAATAATCCTTGAATCCCTATCTACTAAAATCGCCATGATGCTTAACCCTTCGCAGCTTCAACCACTTTAAGTGCGGCGTCCTCGAAGGAGTCCGCGGAAATAATCGATACGCCGGAGCTGGCTAGTAGCTCCTTCGCCACGTCGGCGTTGGTCCCGGCGAGCCGTACCACCACAGGGACGTTTAAATCGAGCTCCTTGACGGCTTCGATGATGCCGTTCGCGATGCGGTCGCAGCGGACGATCCCGCCGAAGATATTGATCAGCACCGCCTTCACGTTTTCGTCGGAAAGGATGATCCGAAACCCGTTCTTCACGGTCTCGACGTTTGCGCCGCCGCCGACATCGAGGAAGTTGGCCGGCGAGCCGCCGACCTGCTTGATGATGTCCATTGTCGACATCGCCAGCCCCGCGCCGTTGACCATGCAGCCGACCGTGCCGTCGAGCTTGATATAGTTGAGGTTGAATTTGCCCGCCTCGACCTCGGCGGGATCCTCTTCGTCGAGGTCGCGCATTTCGGCCACGTCGGGATGCAGATAGAGCGCGTTGTCGTCGAAGTTAATCTTGGCATCGAGCGCAACCAAATCGCCTTGCCCGGTCAGGACCAGCGGATTGATTTCCACGATGGAGCAATCGAGTTCGCGGTAGAGTTGGTACAGCTTCTGGAAAAGGCCGGGGGCCTGCTTCGCGGCCTGGCCTTCAAGCCCCAGTGCCAGCACGAGGTTGCGCGCCTGGAAAGAGCGGAGCCCAAACCCTGGAACAATCTCCTGCTTGACGATCTTTTCCGGCGAGGTCTTGGCAATCTCCTCGATCTCCACGCCACCTTCGGAGGAAACCATGAAGACGTCCCTTCCCGTGGCGCGGTCGAGGGTGATGGCCGCATAGAACTCCTGCTGGATGTCGAGCGCCGGCGTAACCATCACTTTCTTGACCAGCCGTCCTTCGGCGCCGGTCTGGTGCGTGACGAGCGTCATGCCCAGAATGTTCCGGATGTTTTCAAGCGCGCTGGCGCGGTCGGGCGAAAACTTGACGCCGCCGCCCTTGCCGCGACCGCCCGCATGCACCTGTGCCTTAATGACGAATTGTTCTGTATCCAATTCCCTAGCCACTTGGTCAATCGCCGCCTCGGCCTGCGCTAAATCCCCGATGGTCGTCCCTCCCGGAATCGGAACGCCGTAGCGTTTCAGCAGTTCATTGGCTTGGTATTCGTGTATTTTCATTTTTCCGGGGTTCCGTTTTTTTCAACCTGTTCCACGGTGTCGTGGATAAAACGCAGGATTTGGCGAATCGTCACCAGCCCGAATCCCCCCTCTTTCAGCCGGATCGGCACATGGCGGTGTCCGCTGATGGAGAGGATGTTGATCACGTCGCCGATGGAGTTCGACTCGTCCATGATTTCATAGATCGGCCGCATGATTGCGGAGATTCGCAGGCGATCGCGGTCGATGGAGGTGAGCACCACGTTCTGGATAATGTCGCGTTCGGAGAGGATGCCATAGAGCCGTTTCTCGTCGCCGACGAGAATGCACTCGATCCGGTTCGCTGTGAAATTGGCGATGGCCGTCGATATGCTGTCGCGCGGCGAGAGCGTTTTCGAGCGCTTGTAGTCGTAGTCGTAGAAGATTTTCCCGATGGTGGTCTTGAGGCTGGCGGTGAGCGGGTCGGTGGATTTGAGCAGCTCGCGCACCTGCTCGTCCATCACTCTCGACTCGTCGGCAAACTGCACCCGGATGCCGCTGGAGCGCTTGATTTTCTTCCCTCCGTTGGAGACCGTCCAATATTCGGATCCACGTAGCAGCGCCTGCAGGTTGCGCCGCCCTTTCGAGGCCGTCACTTGCTTGATCTGGTCTTCGAGCTCCTGCTCGTATACGGGCTTTTTTGCCGCATGGAGGATGCCGACGGGGGTCGGGAAGTCGGGGTAGTCCATATCGGTGAGCATGGCGGCATAGACCGGGTCTTCGCTGTACATGTCGTGCACAACCAGGTCCTTCTCGGTAATGCCCTGCTCGCCGATCACCACCACCTCGGGCTTGGTGCCCTTGAGGATGATCCCCTTGTTGCGCTTTTCGCCAAAGATGAGCGGCTTGCCCTGTTCGAGGTAGAGCAGGCGGTCTTCGCGGCAGGAGCGGTCGGAAACATCCTTCCACGCATCCTTGTTGAAGATCACGCAGCTTTGGAGGATTTCGATAAACGCGGTTCCGGCATGTCTCGCCCCTTCCAGCAGCACTTCGGTGACGTGCTTGGGATCGGTGTCGACGGCGCGCGCAACGAAAGTCGCCTCGGAGGCCAGCGCAATGCGCAGCGGATTGAGCGGCTCTTCAAGCACGCCGTACGGACTCGTCTTGGTGATCTGGCCCTTTTCGGAGGTCGGGCTGTACTGCCCCTTCGTCAGGCCATAGATCTTGTTGTTGAGCAGGATGATGTTCATGTCGAGATTGCGGCGCAACGCATGGACAAGGTGGTTGCCGCCAATGCTCAGGCCATCGCCGTCGCCGGTGATGACCCAGACCGACAGCTCCGGGTTGGCGACCTTCACGCCGGTCGCGATCGTCGGCGCGCGGCCATGGATGGTATGGAATCCGTAGGTGTCGAGATAGTACGGGAAGCGGCTGGAACAGCCGATGCCGCTCACAAACACAAACTTTTCCTTCGGGATGCCGAGCTGCGGCAATACGTTCTGCACGGCGTTGAGCACCGAGTAGTCGCCGCACCCCGGGCACCAGCGCACCTCCGACGACGAGACGAAATCCTTGCGGGTCAACAGTTGCTCTTTCTTTTCCATGATTGCTCCCATGCCCTACACATATTTCCGGATTTGCTCCACCAGCTCGGAGATCAGGAACGCGCGCCCCTGAACCTTGCTAATGGATTTTACGTCGACCAGATATTTTGCCCGCAGCACCAGCGAGAGCTGGCCGAGGTTGAGCTCGGGAGCGACGACGCGGTCGAACTGCTTCATCAGCTCGCCGAGGTTTTTCGGCAGCGGGTTGAGGTAGCGCAGGTGCACATGGCTTACGGCTTGCCCCTCGGCTTGCAGCCGCTCGACGGCCATGGCGATGGCGCCGCGCGTGCTGCCCCAGCCCACCACGAGCACCTTGCCGCTCTCTTCACCCATCACTTCGGCGGGCGGCAGGTCTTCCGCCAGCCGCTCGACCTTCCGGGCGCGCAGGCGGCACATTTTTTCATGGTTTTCGGGATCGTAGCTCACGACGCCGTCCTCGGTTTTCTCGAGGCCGCCGATGCGGTGCTCGAACCCTGGCCGCCCGGGAACGGCCAACCGGCGTGCCAGCGTCTTGGGATTCCGGCTGTATGGAACATAGTCCTCGCCTTGCCGGATCGGCTCGACGGAGAGATCCGGGATATCGGTCACGCCCGGGATCCTCCACGGCTCGGAACCGTTCGCCAGATAGGTGTCGGTCAGCATAATGACGGGCGTGCGGTATTTCAGGGCGAGGTGCACCGCCTCGATGGCGGTGTCGAAGCAATCCGAGGGAGAATCGGCGGCAATCACGATCACCGGGGATTCGCCGTTGCGGCCGTGGAGCGATTGCAGCAGGTCGGACTGCTCGGTCTTGGTCGGCAGCCCGGTGCTCGGGCCGGCGCGCTGCACATTCACGATCACAAGCGGCAGCTCGGTGATGACGGCGAGGCCCAGCGCCTCGGATTTGAGGCAAAGCCCCGGGCCGCTGGTGGTCGTCACGCCGAGTGCGCCTGCAAAGGAGGCGCCGATCGCCACGCCGATCGCCGCGATCTCGTCCTCGGCCTGGACCGTCTTGATGTTGAAGTTCCGATGCTTGGAAAGCGTTTCGAGGATCGGAGTGGCCGGGGTGATCGGATAGCTGCCCAGCACAAGATCGCGCCAGCTGTTTTCCGAGGCGGCAATCAACCCAAGGGCCGTTGCCTCGTTGCCGGTGATCTTGCGATAGGTTCCATCCTCAAGCGTGCGATGCTGGACGGTGTACTGCGGAATGTCGATGTCCTTGTTTTCACCCACGATGTAGCCCGCCTTCAGCGCCAGGCTGTTGGCATCGGCAATGAGCGGCAGGTGCTCGCGCCACTTGGATTCGATCCATTCCAGCGTCGCGTCGAGCGGGCGGGAAAAGACCCAGTAGGTGATGCCCAGCGCAAAAAAGTTCTTGCAGCGCGACTTGAGCGCGGGCTTGAGCGGCAACTCCTTGAGCGCCTCGGCGACCAGGGCATTGATATCCACCTTCAGCACGCGGAATTCATCTTCGAGAGCCGGGTCGTCGAGCGGGTTGGTTTCGTACAGCGCCTTCTTCAGGTTGGGCGGCGTGAAGTTGCCGGTATTGATGATCAGCAGCCCCTTGGGTTCCAGCTCCCTGAGGTTCACCTTGAGCGCGGCGGGGTTCATCACCACCAAGGCGTCGGCCTTGTCGCCGGGCGTCATTACATGCTCGCTGCCGAAGTGCACCTGGAAGCCGGAGACGCCGGGCAGCGAGCCGGCCGGTGCGCGGATTTCCGACGGGAAGTCGGGGAAGGTGACAATCGCGTCGCCCAGTAGCGCGCTGGCATCGGAGAAGAGTTCGCCAACGGTCTGCATGCCATCGCCGGAGTCGCCCGCAAAACGAACAACGACCGAGTTCTTCTCAACCAAATTGGGTTTCTTTTCGGTCATGGTTTATTCTCCAGCGGTGTGCGATGCAATCAGACTGCTATCGGGGGGCAGGTTCATGACCCGCAGCGGCAGATGTTCGCTGATAAAGGTCATCAGGCCCCGCACGGATAAAATACCTTCAACGGTGTTTCCGGTGAGGATCGGCAGGTGGCGGAACTTGTTGGAGTCGAAAATCTCCAGGGCCTCCTGCACGGTGAGCGCGGGCGAGGCGGAGAACGGGGCCTTGGTCATGATGGTGTCGACCGGCGTATCTCCGGAAAGGGTCGAACCGACAAAGTTATGCATGAGGTCGCCGTTGCTGAGGATGCCGATCAGCTTTTTCTTGGCATCGAGCACGAGTACGCAACCAATCTGGTTGTATTTCATCTCTTTCACCGCATCGATGATGCTCGTGCCTGTTTTCACCACCGCCGCCTGCTGGAGGTCGACCTTGCCGATCGGTTCCGACCAGAAGGCTTGTTTCTTAATCGTGGTCATGGGGTTCCTTCTTCGTGTTTAGGTATTACTCGCTACGCTAGCCTTGATAAACTCGCGGTTAAGGCGGGCAATGTTTTTCACGTCGATGCCCTTCGGGCAGGCGACGGCGCATTCGTATTCGTTCGAGCAGTTGCCGAAGCCCAGCTCGTCCATCTTGTTCACCATGTTCGTGGCGCGCTGCGCCCGCTCGGGATGCCCCTGCGGCAGCAACGCATATTGGCTTACCTTCGCCGCCGTGAAAAGCATCGCCGAGCCGTTCGGGCAGGCCGCCACGCACGCGCCGCAGCCGATGCATTCGGCGGCATCCATCGCCGCTTCGGCCAGCTCCTTCTTGACCGGGGTCGTCGAGGCCTCCGGCGCGTTGCCGGTCTTGACGGAAACATAGCCGCCTTCGGCAATGATGGCATCGAGACCGCTGCGGTCGACGATCAGATCCTTGATCACCTTGAAGGGTTTGGCGCGGAAGGGCTCGATGACGATCTGGTCGTTGTTCTTGAACTTGCGCATGTGCAACTGGCAGAGCGTGGTGCGCTCGTGCGAGCCGTGCGCCTTCCCGTTGACCAGCGTGCCGCAGCACCCGCAGATGCCTTCGCGGCAATCGTCCTCGAACGCGATCGGTTCCTCGCCGTTGAGCGTCAGTTGCTCGTTCACGATATCCATCATTTCGAGGAACGAGGCATCGGTGTCGATCTCCTGCGCCTGATAGACTTTAAACCCGCCTTCTTCGCCTTGGTTCTGGCGCCAGACCTTCAGTGTTACATTGATTTTTTCAGACATTACTTGTACGACCTCTGGCTTAGTTTGACCTCTTCAAACACCAACTCTTCCTTGTGGAGCACCGGCTCGTTTTCCAATCCATGGAACTCCCATGCGGCGACATAGGCAAACTCGTCGTCGTTGCGCAGGGCTTCGCCCTCCTCCGTCTGGCTCTCTTCGCGGAAGTGGCCGCCGCACGACTCGGCGCGGTTGAGCGCGTCCTTCACCATCAGCTCGGCAAACTCCATGAAGTCGGCCACGCGGTTGGCTTTTTCCAGCGCCTGGTTCAGGTCGTCGGCGGAACCGGGCACATTGACGTTTTTCCAGAACTCGGCGCGGATCTGCGGAATCCTTTCGAGCGCCTCTTTCAGGTCGGCTTCGTTGCGGCCCATCCCGCAGTTTTCCCAGAGCAGCTGCCCAAGCTCGCGGTGGAAGTCGTCGACCGTGCGGGTGCCCTTGATGGACAACAATTTATCGAGCTTGTCTTGCGCGGCGGTCTCGGCTTCGGCAAACGCCTCGTGGTCGGTTCCAACCTTTGGGATTTCGGCGGAGGCGAGATAGTCGTTGATGGTATTGGGCAGGACAAAGTAGCCATCGGCCAGTCCCTGCATGAGCGCGCTCGCGCCAAGGCGGTTGGCGCCGTGGTCGGAAAAATTGACTTCGCCGATGGCATAGAGGCCGGGCAGCGAGGTCATCAGGTTGTAGTCCACCCACAGGCCGCCCATGGTGTAGTGCACGGCGGGGAAGATCCGCATCGGCGTGGTGTACGGATCTTCGTCGGTGATGCGGTTGTACATCTCGAACAGGTTCCCGTACTTCGCTTCGATCTGGTCGCGGCCGAGCCGCTCGATCGCGTCGGCGAAGTCGAGGTAGACGGCGTTGCCGGTGGCACCGACCCCGCGGCCATCGTCGCAGACCAGCTTGGCATTGCGGGAGGCGAGGTCGCGCGGGACGAGGTTTCCAAAGCTGGGGTATTTTCGTTCAAGGTAGTAGTCGCGCTCGTCTTCGGGAATCTCGTTGGCGGGGCGCTTGTCGCCCTCGGCTTTCGGCACCCAGATGCGCCCGTCGTTGCGGAGGCTTTCGCTCATGAGGGTGAGCTTGGACTGGTATTCGCCGTGCATCGGGATGCAGGTCGGGTGGATCTGCGTGTAGCACGGATTCGCGAAGGCCGCCCCCTTTTTATAGGCGCGCCAGGCAGCGCTGGCGTTGCAGTTCATCGCGTTGGTCGAAAGAAAGAAAACGTTGCCGTAGCCGCCGGTCGCCAGCACCACCACGTCGGCCGCGTGGCGGGTCAGCTCGCCGGTGACGAGGTTGCGGGCAATGATGCCGCGCGCCTGGCCGTCGACCACCACGACATCGACCACCTCGGAGCGGGTGTGCATTTTGACCGTTTTCTTTTTGATCTCCTTGGAGAGCGCGCCATAGGCGCCGATCAGCAATTGCTGGCCGGTCTGGCCGCGGGCGTAGAAGGTGCGGGAAACCTGTGCGCCGCCGAAGGAGCGGTTGTCGAGGTAGCCGCCGTATTCGCGCGCAAACGGAATGCCCTGCGCAACGCAGTGGTCGATGATCTGGTTGCTGACCTCGGCGAGGCGGTAGACGTTGGCCTCGCGCGAGCGGAAGTCGCCGCCCTTGACGGTGTCGTAGAAGAGGCGGTAGATGGAGTCGCCGTCGTTGGGATAGTTTTTCGCGGCGTTGATGCCGCCCTGCGCGGCGATCGAGTGCGCGCGGCGCGGGCTGTCGGAATAGGTGAAGGCCTCCACGACATAGCCCAGCTCGGCCATCGTTGCGGCGGCCGATGCCCCGGCAAGCCCGGTGCCGACCACGATCACCGTGTGCTTGCGCTTGTTGGCCGGGTTGACCAACTTGACGTTGAACTTGTGGTTCGTCCACTTTTCGGCCATGGGCCCGTCGGGGATTTTGGAGTCAAGTTTCATAGCGTTCCTCGGATAAAGGCCACGACGGGGATGATGGCGAAGGTGCCCGCCATGCCGATGGCGAGGAGCGTGCTGACGAGCTTGAGCGTGCTGCCTTCGCGCGGGACATGCAGGCCGTAGGTTTGCAGCGAGCTTTGCAGCGCGTGGCCAAGGTGCATCCCCACCGCCACCATGAACAGGACGTAGAAGACCACGTGGACGGGATCTTGGAACCGTTCGAACACCATGCCGTAGACATCGTTCACCATGTGCCCGTGCAGGTCGACCAGCCCCTTTTCCGCCCCCAGCGTAAAGTCGAGCAGGTGCTTCACGATGAAGATAAAGATCATCCCGCCCGAAACCGGCATCAGCCTCGCCGCCAGCGACCGCTCTTTCGAGGGTTTCTGAGTCAGGCGCTTGTCGTGCGCCTTCGCATTGGCCAATACCACGCGGAAGGCCATGGTCATGTGGATCGTGATCGATATGAGCATCAGCACCTCGATCCCAATCACGATCGGCACGAGCTGGTGCAAGTGCGCAGCATAGGAGTTGAAGAGATCCGGGCCGAACAGGAACAGGATATTGCCACCCATGTGCGGGATTAGAAAGAGAAGGAACATGACCAGCCCGGAGGTTGCCAGCAACAGCTTTTGGCCGATCGAAGAGAGAAGCGTTTGTTTAATATTCATACACGAACACCCTGATAACACTCATTTCAATGCATATAGGTTAGAATACCTATAACAATTCACTGCATTTTCAAACCGGTTTATTCAATTTTCTTTCACCCGCCAGTGCTCTCCCCCGCTGGAGAGGCGAACCGCTCCCTGATTTTCAAACAAAGTCTATGGCCGCATAGACCGATCATCAAGTCCCCTCACCAACTATTTGAACCCCGGACATTCACGAAGGATCATTCGTGGTTCAAGATTGATTTGTCGCAGGGCATGCGCATAATCGAGTGCATTAACTGCAACATAAAAGGAGATGTCCCCATGGCCAAGATCGACAACCTGAAGCTTGAAAACCTCGATGAACTCTTCCCGGAATCCTTCACCAAAGAGCAAATCGCTGAAGGGAAAACCCTCTTCCTTAAAGAAGTCGCCGACACCATGCACCGCTTCTACGGAGGCAAGATGCAGACCATCCCGAAGGCCGGACTCTACGGCTTCAACTGGTTCAACGTCTGGTACACCCCCGGCGTCTCCAAGGTTTCGACCACCATCCGCGACAACCCCGACACCTCGTTCGAGCTTTCCAACCGCGGCAACCTCGTCGCCGTCGTGTCCGACTCCACCCGCGTATTGGGCGACGGCGACTGCGGCCCCTCCGGCGGACTCGGCGTCATGGAAGGCAAGGCCTTCCTCATGAAATACCTCGGCGGCGTGGATGCCATCGCGCTCTGCATCGACAGCCGCAACGAGCAGGGCGAACACGATCCAAAGAAAATCATCGACTTCGTCAAAATGCTTCAACCCTGCGTTGGCGCGGTCAACCTCGAAGACATTGCCCAGCCCAACTGCTTCGAAGTGCTCGACACCCTGCGTGACGCGTGCGACATCCCCGTTTGGCACGACGACGCCCAAGGCACCGGCTGCGTCACCCTCGCCGGACTCATCAACGCCGTCAAGGTGGCCGGAAAGGAAATGGGCGACGTCAAGATCGCCATGCTCGGCGCCGGTGCCTCCAACACCACCATCGCCAGCCTCATCATCCAAGCCGGCGGCGATCCCAAAAAGATTATCATGTGCGACTCCAAAGGCGGGCTGCACACCGACCGCGCCGATATCGAAGCCGACAAAGCCTTCTACAAAAAGTGGGATCTCTGCCAGCGCACCAACCCCGGCAAGGTCAAGACCATCGCAGAGGCCATGATCGGTGCCGACGTGCTCATCGCCCTCTCCCGCCCCGGCCCCGACACCGTCAAAAAGGAGTGGATCGAAAAGATGGCCGATAAAGCCATCGTCTTTGTCTGCGCCAACCCCGTGCCGGAAATCTATCCCTACGCCGCCAAGGAAGCCGGAGCCTACATTGTCGCCACCGGACGCGGCGACTTCCCCAACCAGGTCAACAACTCGCTCTGTTTCCCCGGACTGCTCAAAGGTGCGCTCCTGGTGAAAGCCAAAAAGATCACCGACAAAATGGCCATCGCCGCCGCGTATGCCATTGCCGAGACCGCCGAAAAGAACGGCCTCAGCCCCGACTATATCTGCCCCAACATGGACGAAGTCGAAACCTTCCGCAACGTCGCCCGCGCCGTCGCCATGCAGGCGCAGGAAGAAGGTGTCGCCCGCGTCGCCATGACCGCCGACGAAGTCTACGCCCAGGCCAAGCAGGACATCGCCGAGGCCCGCGACCTCACCCAGCACCTCATCGACGAAAAATACATCAAGGAACCCACCCCCGAAATGCTCGAAGAAGCCCTCGAAAAGGCCATCGCCCAAGTCGGCTAACCGCCACACCCTGGCAGCCTAGCCCATGCCGCAGGCGTCTCGTCAGCCTTGGCTTTCTGTCTAGCGCGTCCAGCGTACCTTGACGCAGTTTTCGTCGTCGAGATACCGCGTGGTGGTTTCACCATCGTATGCACTGGAAAGTGCGGCCCTTATTCCGCGGGCGAGGTGAATGCCCGTGGTGGTAACCAGCGTGCGGTCCGGACGCTCTTCAATGTCCATGATGCGCTCCATGGGGTGGTTCGTTTTTTCCTTCTGCTCCACGTTCTGCACCAGATTGAGAATTTCATCGTGGTGCGCAGCGAAAAATTCGCCCTGCAGCTCAATGCATCCTGCCGGAAACTTGTCCGCGATTCTGCGGCAGGCAGGACAGGTTGTCTGGCGGGCGTCTTTCGGTGCCAGCCCCCAGACCCAACGCCCTTTGCTAAATACAGCACCGCATTCGGTGCAGAGCGTAGAGTCGGGCAACTTCGTGCGGGCGCGGTAAACATCGTGCTCCCGCTCCTTTATGAGACGGTCTCTGCGACCATAAGAACCCTTATCCATAATCCGACCTCCTTTCCAACGAGAATTGTATTCCCGAAAACGCTGAAAACAAGGTTTTTCCCAACAATTGGAAACAGCCTGTTTCTCGTCCCATCGTGCCCGCTTTCCCGAGAAAAGGAGACGGGATCTGTCAATAGCGCTCGATCTCGCGGGAGCAACCAACGCCTGCACCAAGACCATGGGAATGGGGTTGCCCCCCGCTTATAACCCTCTATTTCTATATGTTATAATATATAAAACGGTCGATTTTGGGCCTGTTTTTGGGCAAAATATATCGTATACGATATATTTTCAAAAGGGCGGAAAAGTGGCCGCACGGTAGAGATCCCGAGGTTGCAATCGGACAGAACGGTCAAAAATTGGAGTGCTATGAATTCCTGGAATATATTGCTCAGCATCTGGCCTGTGCTTCCGATGGCCGCCCTGCTGATGACCCCGCCGCGCTTCATCGTTTTTTAGCGCCGGGGCTTAAACACTCAGGCGGCCTTTTGGGTCTGGCGGGCAGGTTTCTGGAAACGGAACAACGCCTTCTTCAGCCTTTGGAAGGAGGAGGTGCCCAGCTTCATGAAATAACGTTTTCCTTTGCGCGTTTGCAGCATATAGATCGGGTTGTAGGCGCGGCGGTTGAAGTAGAATGCCATCCAATTTAGCAGAAAAACGAGCGGTGCGGGTTCGTCGCGAGTCGCCAATCGCAAATAGCGAATCTCGGCAAGCCCGATTTTTTTGACCGGAACGATACCCAGAAAGCGGACGACAATCTGATTGCCGCATAATTCATATGAAAAGCATGAGCCGCTGTTTAGCGGACTGAGTGTGGTTTTTCCAACGGTCGCTTGTTGCATTCAATTCCTCCCAGACGAATTCCATCCCCTCTTAGACAGTTCCCGCGACTCTAAATAAGCATCCGTCATGCCATAAAAGTCTAGAATCTTCAGTTTAATCTAGAAAGTTATAATTGCGTGCCAAATGCTTCCCCCTTCCCCGATTTTTTAATCGCCCCCTCACTTTCGTTGACCATTCCTCCTCGAAAAATTCTCACGCCTGCGAGGGAAGACCGGTCCGTCCCTCCAAAACCCAAGGCATCGAGGGGGCTTGAAAATTCCCACCCGGCCAACGCAACGTAAATCGCGTCCCTGTACCGAGAAGTCCCTCTCTACGCGGCCCGCTGAAATGGATCAGGTTTGTTGTCCTGAATTGAACTCCATTGTTGAACCAGCCTTTCTTAATGATAGGATGCACGTGTCGGTTTGCGCTGGGCGATAGGGCGGCGGTGCTGATCACTAACCTAAACGAGGAATAATCATGGGGTTGCTGGATAAAGTTAAATCAATGAAGAATGCACTGACGGGCGGAGCCGCAACGGTCTATGTGGATGTTGAAGATGTGCAAATCGGGGCTCCTTTCTCGGTAACGGTTCGCGCGCAATCAAAAGGAGCCGAGGTTAAATATAATCGGGTCTACCTGAAGATTGAAGGCATTGAAAAAGTGGAAGTTCCAGATATAGATGTTCAATATGACAATGACGGGGATAGAACCCGCCGCCGTGAAATTGTTCGCGCAAGATCCAAAACGCTGCAACAGGAACTGACCGTTGCAGAGGGTGGCGTCCTCGCCGCGAACGAGTCTGCGGAATGGACCATTGAAGTTAAACTTCCCGAAGGTGCAACGCCTCCGTTCAGAGGGAAATATACCGACCACTACTATCGGCTTTTCGCCGGCTTGGATTGTTTCGGAAACGATCCGGATTCCGGATGGAAAAGACTCCTTGTCGTTTGATCTCCCGACGACGGGAAACAACAGCGAGGCTTGGGGGACGAAAGCAGCGACTGAAAGGAGAGGCGACGCGCAACACATTTTAGCCTTGGGCAGCGCCCAAGGACTCTTTTGGACCGCCCCGCCGCCCACCGCACTTTTCAACCGGCGTTTACAATTGGCGAATATTCATTGAAGTCCCAATGCACGGTACACGCGTCCGTCTCGATCCGGCCTTGAATTCGGGGTTGGGCGTCTTAGCTTCGATAGCGGTGCTGTTGTCCATGGCGTCTCCTTTTGCTACGGCTTTCCCTCAAGTTCATGGGGCTGATGATAGTCCGGTTTGTCTTGTTTATCCGGCCCTTTTTTGGTTTAAAATCCCGCCATGAGAACGGATGTTCGAGAGGCTGCTGTTTCCGGCATGTTCTATCCGGCCGATCCCGCCGAACTGCGCGGGCAGGTCGAGGGCTTTTTGGCGGAGGCCGGAGAACCGGAGGGGGCTTCGCCCAAGGCGATCATTGCGCCGCACGCGGGCTATGTCTATTCCGGCCCGGTGGCCGCCAGCGCCTACGCCCGGCTGGAGCCGGCGGGGATCACGCGCGTCGTGCTGGTCGGCCCGTCGCACCGCGTCCCCTTCCGCGGGCTCGTGGCCACCGCCGCCGAGGCCTACGAAACCCCGCTCGGCCGCATCCCGCTGGAACCCGCGCCGCCGGATATTCCACTCAACGAAACGGCGCACGCGCTCGAGCATAGCCTCGAAGTCCACCTTCCGTTTTTGCAGGTGGTCCTCAATGAATTCACCCTGCTTCCACTCGTCGCGGGCGATGCCTCGAAAGAGGTGGTGGCCGAAACGCTCTCCACCCTGTGGGGCGGCCCCGAAACCTTGGTCGTCATTAGCACCGACCTCAGCCACTACCATGACTACCGCACCGCGCAACGGCTCGACCAGGCCACGTCCGATGCCATTCTTGCGCTTAATGCCGACGGGCTGGGTCTCGACAGCGCCTGCGGCCGCATACCGGTCGGCGGGTTGCTCCACCTCGCAAAACAGAAGGGAATGTCCATCGAGCAGGTCGACCTGCGCAACTCCGGCGACACCGCCGGACCGAAGGACCAGGTCGTTGGATACGGCGCCTATGTACTCTACTGAACAAAAAAACCACTTGTTGCGCATTGCGCGTTGCGCGATCGAACGCACTGAAATCCCCGAAGCGTCCGCGCCGGAATTATTGGAGGAACGCGCAACCTTCGTGACGCTGGAAATCGACGGGCGGTTGCGCGGCTGCATCGGGATGCTCGAAGCCTGCCGCCCGCTGGCCGAAGATGTCGCCGAAAACGCGTTTGCCGCCGCCTTTCGCGATCCGCGCTTCCCGCCACTTTCACATGCCGAGCTCGCCGACCTCGAAATCAGCATCTCCGTGCTTTCTCCGTCGGAGGAGATGGCGTTTTCCTCTGAAGAGGATTTACTGGAACAGATCCGCCCCGGCGTCGACGGGCTGATTCTTCAAGAGGGATTTCGGAAGGGCACATTTTTACCAAGCGTATGGGAACAGCTTCCCGAAACGGAGGCTTTTTTCGAGCACCTCAAGCTAAAGGCGGGGCTCGCCCCCGGTCACTGGTCCGACACCCTGCGCGTCTTCCGCTACACCGCTGAATATATCCGATGATGTCTTTTGTGTAGACGGAGTATCTTGCTCCGTTTGAGAAGCACAACGCGAGTTGGTCAACCCCTTGCACTCTTCAGATCAACGCGCTCCGTTCTTCCGCAATGGAGCGGGATGCTCCACATTCATCGTTAATGTCCCGAAAAAAACCTAATCCACCTGCGGATCCGGCGCGGGGATGGGTTTTTCTTTGTGGTGGGCGGCGAGCAGGTCGTCGAGCTTGAGGCCGGTGAGTTCAATCAGCGTATCGAACAGCTTGTTGAGCACCCAGATCATGACGATCATGCAGGGGATAAGAATGACGATATGACTGAGTCCGGTCATTTTTCCAAGCTCGGCGATGTACTCGGGGGAGCCGGGCGGGCTTTTCAGCACAATCTTGGCAAGCGCGTAGTTGAGCCCGGCGGAGAGGAACATTGAGGAGGCAAAGCCCCAGGTGAGGCCAACGAGCCGCTTCTCGAAAAGCATTTCGTTCCCCTTTTCCTTGAGCGCCTGCTTCAGGCGCTCCACATCGAACAGCGACTCGGTCATCATGATTTTCTTGATGAGCGGGAACGGCGTCTTCAGGGAACCGACAATGGCTAGTCCCAGCAGCAGCGGAATGGCGGCCTCTTTGATCGCAATGTATTCCGGCGGAAATTTCAGGATTCCGAACACGCCGGTGAGCGTCACGCTGACGATGCCGATGATGGACATGAAGTCGGCCTTGCGCTCTTTGACGAGCGTGTGCAGGCCGTACCCGATCGGGAAGAGCAGGCCGACCACCAGCGCCCAGACCGGGCCGAGATATTTTTCCTTGCTCAATAAGCTCAGGATCGCAACGGGAATCACGACGTTGATGACAATACTCACCAGCGGGTTTTGCTGTTTTGCCTTTTCCTTGCCCATATTATCTCTTGAAGAGGTAGAATTCCGAATCGTCGTGGGCGGCATCCATCATCCGTTCCAGCTCCTGCGTCTTTTCCGGATGTTTTTCGGCGAGGTTGGTGGTTTCCCCGATGTCGGCTTCTAGGTCGAATAGTTCGGATTTCACGAGGGTCTTCCCATCGGGGGCATAGGTACGGATGGCTTTCCATTTCCCGGCGCGCACCGCCTTGCGCGGCTTGCCTTCGGTAAATTCCCAATAGAGGTATTTGTGTTTCTTTTGTTGGTCGGCCTTGCCGGTGAGGATCGGCGCCATGGAGATCCCGTCGATCTGCGCATCGGCCGGAAGGGTTGCACCGCCGAGTTCCGCGAAGGTGGGAAGCCAGTCCCAGAAGGCGCAAATGTGGTCGGATCCGGAGCCGGGCGCGATCTGTTTCGGCCAGGAAACGAGCAACGGCACATGGACTCCGCCTTCGTACAGGGCGCGCTTGATGCCCCGGAAGGGGCCGTTGCTGTTCCAGAAGTCCGGCTGGTGCCCGCCCTCGCGATGCGCTCCGTTGTCGCTGGTGAAGACGATGATGGTGTTTTCGTAGACCCCGAGCTGCTTGAGCTCGGCGATCAAGGTGCCGACCTGGTTGTCGAGGTTTTCCATCATGGCGGCAAACCCGGCGATCGGGTTGCGGATTTTGCGGTCCTTGCCCATGCCGACCCCGCCGTATTTTCCAACCTTTTCGTTGAATTCGGGGTAGACCTCGCACCACTTCTCATGGAGGGCTTGCGGCGCGGTCATCGCGGCGTGCGGGACGGTGATGGAATAGTAGGTGAAGAACGGGGTCTTGGCCTTCGCGCTGCGGCGGATAAAACCCAGACCCTCGTCCCAGATCAGGTCGTGGGAATAGGTGTCGCCGTCGAGCGGAACCTTTTCGCTGTTGCGCCACAGGAAGGCGGGATAGTAGGTGTGTCCGTGGCTCTGGCAATAGTAGCCGAAAAACTCGTCGAAGCCCTGCAACTTGGAGGCACCGGAATTCTCCGGCCCGCCCAGCCCCCACTTGCCGAACATGCCCGTGGCATAGCCCGCCTGCTGGAGCAGCTTCGGCAGCGTGAGCGTATCCTTCGGCAGAGGCAGCTGGCCAATTTCGGGCCGCGGCGCATTCCCGCCGTTCGGGCTGTTGCCCCGCACGAACGTGTGCCCCGTGTGCTGCCCGGTCATCAGGCTGGAGCGCGACGGCGCGCAGACGGTCGACCCGGAATAGTGGTTTTCAAACTTCATGCCGCTGGCGGCAATGGAGTCGATGTGCGGCGTCTTCAGCTTTTCCTGCCCGTAGCAGCCTATGTCGCCAATCCCCAGATCGTCGCACAGGATAAACACAATATTCGGGCGTTCCGCCACGGCGGCCATGCACAGCCCAAAAAAAGCGATAAACGACAAAGCACAATTCTTCATGCAACACTCTCCTTTAATTAATCACAAGCAAGGGATAGTACTGCAGGTGTTTGGAAAAAACCCGTGTTTTTTTCAAGAATCCCGGCGGCCAATGGCCGCTGAACCTCCGCGCCGTCACTGCGGGGGCGATGCGATCTAAACCCTCTTTAACCGTTATCGATTCAGAAATGGAAGTTTCATCTGGAAAATCTGACAGATTTGTTGGATGATTTTCTCTCTGTCAAAGGAGGCTCTCCCGAAAAAACACCGTATCCTATTCCCGCCTTTTAGCTTACACAAAACAGGAGAGTCCACTAAGCGTTAGTGGCATAGCTCGTGCAAACTCCTCCAGCAAGATTTTTGTATAATTTTTGCTTTCACGGTTTTGGCAAACCGTGTTTGCGAGGCTTGAGAATGCAACACTAACGGGAGAAAAAAATGCCACAACTAAAGAAAATGGCCGCAATGGTCATTTTCCTGATGGGCTTGGGCCTGTCTGGAACAGCAATGGCCGCTGCGGGGGACGCTGCGGGAGAACTGGCGAGTTCATCGAACACCCTTTTCATTCTGCTCGGCGCAGTGATGATTCTTGCGATGCACGGGGGCTTTGCATTTTTGGAGGTCGGATCCGTCCGCCGCAAGAACCAGGTGAACGCGCTCAACAAGATTATCTGCGAGTGGGCTTTTTCCACCGTTGTCTATTTTTTGATTGGCTATCCCTTGGCGCGCGGAATTTCGTTCCTCGTTCCAGTCGCCGAAATGACGGCCAACCATGGGTTTGAATACGTAAAATTCTTTCTTTTGCTCGGCTTTGCGGCCTGCATCCCCGCCATTATTTCCGGCGGCGTAGCGGAACGTGCAAAATTCTGGACCAATTCGCTGGCGGGCGGCATCTTTGTCGGATTGGTCTACCCGCTCATTGAAGGAGCAACATGGGGTCGCTTCAGCAACTTCCTCGGCGGAGCCGAAGGCGGGTTGGCCACCACATTTGGTGCGCCGTTCCACGATTTTGCCGGCTCGGTGGTCGTTCACGCCACCGGCGGATGGCTGGCATTGCCCGCCATCATGTTGCTGGGCGTGCGGCTGAAGCGCTATGAAACCACCTCGATCAAAGTCAGCTCTATTCCTTTCCTTGCACTGGGCAGCTGGGTCCTGATTGTTGGCTGGTTCGGCTTCAACGTCATGAGTGCGGGCAATCTCGAATCCGTCTCCGGGCTCGTCGCGATCAACTCGCTGATGGCGATGGTCGGCGGCATCATTGCCGCAATGGCCATTTCGAAAAACGATGCCGGGTTCGTACACAACGGCGCATTGGCCGGATTGGTGGCGGTCTGCGCCGGATCGGATATCTACCACCCCGTTAGCGCAGCCGTCGTCGGTGCATTTGCCGGCGGTATCTTTGTCTTCATGTTCGAGACCGAAACCGAAAAGTGGAGAATCGACGACGTGCTCGGCGTCTGGCCGCTACACGGTATATGCGGCGCATGGGGCGGAATCGCCGCCGGTATCTTCGGGCAAAAGGCTCTCGGCGGCCTCGGCGGGGTTTCGTTCCTCGCGCAGCTGCTCGTCACCATGCTGGTGATTGTGTTCTGTCTTGTTGCCAGCACGCTGGTCTATGGCATACTGAAAAAGACGGTTGGCATACGCCTCAGCCCCCACGAAGAGCTACGCGGATCCGACCTCAGTATTCACATGATTGAAGCCAACCCTGAAGAGGCGATGTAGGAAGGAGTTTTAAGATTCAAGTTTTAGGTGTTGCGTCGCTTAAAACTTGAGGACTTAAAACCTAAAACTCACCAAAAGGACTTTTCCCCATGAAAATGATTATTGCTGTAATTCAACCTGAAAAACTCGACGACGTGAAGGAAGCGCTCTTCCATAATGATATTCACAAAATGACAGTCAGCCGCGTCCGCGGTTGCGGCCAACAAATGGGCTTCACCGAGCACTACCGCGGACAAGCCCGTTCCGTGAATCTGCTCGAAAAAACCCGCATCGAGATCGCCGTCAACGATGGATATGTAAAAGAAACCGTCGCAGCCATCGTAAAGGCCGCTAAAAGCGGAAATATTGGCGACGGAAAAATCTTCGTCATGCCGATGGACGAATGCATCCGCATCCGCACCGACGAAACCGGCCCTGATGCCATTGGCTAGATATCCCCCTCCCGGCGGCGCTCGACCCATTCGTAGATGGAGGGAAGCACGAAGAGGGTCAGGAAGGTGGAGGTGGACAGGCCGAAGATAACGACGGCGGCCAAGGGTCGCTGAACCTCCGCGCCGGCACCGCGCGAAAGCAGCAGCGGCAGCAACCCCAGCAGCGTGGTGAGCGTGGTCATGATCACCGGGCGGAAGCGAATGAGGCTTCCGTTGATGACGGCATCATGCACGCCCTGCCCTTCTTTGCGCAGGTCGTTGAAGTCGGTCAGCAGCACCATGGCGTCCTGCATCGCAATTCCGAAGAGCGCGATGAAGCCGATGGAGGCCGGGACGGAGAGATATTGCCCCGTCGCCCACAACCCAATCACGCCGCCAATGAGCGCAAGGGGGACATTCAGAATAATCATCGCCGCATGCCGCACCGAGTGGAACGCAATCCACAACAACACGAAAATGGAAACAATGACGATCGGTACAATGATCGACAGCTTTTTCATGGCGTTGCGCTGCTGTTCGAACTGTCCACCATATTCAATAAACACCCCTTCGGGCAGCTCAACGTTTTCGGCAACCGCGGTTTGGATATCGCCGAGTACGTCGCCGAGTGCGCGCTCCTTGATATTGCCCTGCACAATCCAGCGTCGCTGGTTGTGCTCGCGGTTGATCTGCAGCGGGCCATTGACCCTTTCGATGCTTGCAAGCTGGTCGAGCCGCAGCAGTGCGCCGTTGGCCGAACGGATGAAGAGTTGGCCAAGGGCTTCGGGCGTGGCGCGAAACTCGGGCGCATAGCGGACGTGGATCGCATAGCGCCGCGTGTTTTTATACAACGTACTGGCCACCGTTCCCCCCACAGCCGTTTCAACCATTTCGAGCACGGCATCGCCGGGCACGCCATAGCGCGCGAGCGCATCGTGGTCGAGCACGACCTTGACCTGCGGCTGGCCATAGCTCTGCTCAATGGAAAGATCGACCAAGCCCTCGATCCCCTCGATGGATGCGCGCAACTGCTCGGCCGTCTCGCGGATTTCATCGAGATCTTCGCCATAGACTTTTATGGCGAGCTGCGCCCGGACGCCGGAGAGCAGTTCGTCGAACTGGTGCTGGATCGGCTGGCCAATATTGATCTGCACGCCGGGAAATCCTTCCACCTGCCGCCGAATTCTATCGGCAATGACACTTCGATCCGCACCCTCTTTCGGCTCAACATGCACTTCCGCAAAGTTGACCGGATGCGGATGGCTGCCCGCCTCGGGGCGGCCGATCCGCGTGACCACCTTGTCGATGCCTTCAATCTCCAGGATCTCGCGAACCACGCGTTCTGCGGTTTTCCCCGCCTCTTCCAGCGCAATGGAGGGGGCCATGTTGACCGACACCATGATGGAGCCTTCCTCCAGCACCGGGATAAACTCGGTTCCGATTTTCCGAAGGTTGGAAGCCGCCAGGATCGACAGCACGGCAACGGCCACAAAGACCACAACCTTCGCCTTCAGCGCAGCAACGAGCAGTTTTTGGTAGGCGCCCTTGATGCCCCGGAAGAAGGCCGACTCCTTGTAGGGCTTCTCGTTGAGCAGGAAGCTCGCCAGCACCGGCGCAATGACCAGCGCAAAGACCAGCGAGCCGCCAAGCGCCAGCATGACCGTGTAGGCCAGCGGCTTGAACATTTTTCCTTCCACCGCTTCGAGCGACAGGATCGGGAGGAAGACCACGATGACAATCATGATGGCGAAGGCAATGGGCCGTCCCACCTCCTTGGCGGCATGTTGGATTAACTGCAAGCGATGCTCTTTCCCGCCGTGCTTGAGCCCAAGGAAGCGGTGGATGTTTTCGGTCACGACAATGGAGCCGTCCACCAGCATGCCCAGCGCAATGGCGATGCCGCCGAGCGACATCAGGTTGGCGGAAATGCCAAAGCGGTTCATGCCGATGAAGGCCACCAGCGCGCAGAACGGCATGGCCAGCGAAACAATGATGGCGGCACGGAAGCAGCCGAGAAACGAAAACAGCACCAGCAGCACCAGCACCATGCCCTGCAGCAACGCAATGTTCACGGTGCGCGTGGAATTGGCCACCAGGTCGGCCTGCTCGTAGTACGGCACCAGCCTGACTCCTTCCGGCAGTCCGGCCTGCACCTGGTCGACTTTTTCATAGAGGGCGCTAATCACCTCCGACGAGTTGGCTCCGAACAACTTCATCACGATACCCGACACGACTTCCTCGCCGGCATCGACCGTAACGATGCCGCGCCGCAGCGCCGGGCCATGGTTCACTTCGGCCACATCCGAAATCGACACGGGCGTGCCGTTAAAGGTCTTGAGCGTAATGCCCCGGATGTCGTCTAGATTGCGTAGAAAACCGATCCCGCGCACCAGATGCTCCTCGGAATTTATTTGCAGATATTGCCCGCCGACGTTGCGGTTGTTCACCTGCACCGCCGTGACCACATCCTCGGTCGCAAGACCGTACTGGTGCAACAGGAATGGATCCAATTCAATCTGGTACTGCAACACATGGCCGCCCGCGCTGAGGATATCCGTCACGCCCGGCACGGTCTGCAGTTGCCGCTTCACGACCCAGTCGTTGACGTCGCGCAAGTAGGTCAGCTTATCGAGCCCGCCGGTATCGGCACCCTCCTCCATCTCCAGATAGTAGAGGAAGATCTGCCCCAGCCCGGTCGAGATCGGCCCCAGGGTTGGTGGTTCGTGCAAATCCGGCAGGTCGGCCATCGCCGCATTCAAGCGCTCCGCCACCAGTTGGCGCGCAAAATAGATGTCGGTGTCATCCGTGAAATAGACATAGACCACCGACATGCCGAACGCCGAGGTCGACTTGATCAGCGTGACGTTGGGCAGCCCGTTCATCGCCGTTTCGATGGGATAGGTAATCAACTGCTCCACTTCTTCCGGTGCCATGCCGTCCGGCTCTGCAAAGATCGGAACCATGATCGGCGAAATATCGGGAAACGCCTCCACGTCGAGCTTGCGGTACTCCACCACCCCAAGCCCCACCACACCGAGCAGCGCCAGCAGCACCAGCCCGCGGTTTTTCAACGCCCCTTTAATCAAATGATCTATCATCATAATTTCCAGTTTCAAGTTTCAGGATTCAAGTTTCCTCAATGCCCATGCCCGGCGTGGGGATCCATGCCGCTAGTGACCATTTGAGCCTTCAGGGAAAAGGCGCCGACGGCCACATAAGGGTCGCCCGGCTTGAGGCCGCTCTTGATTTCGACGGAATGGTCGTCGGCCAATCCAAGTTCGACGACCAAGGCTTGGAAACCATGGTCGCCGGGAGCGAAGACCACGGATTCGCCTTCCAGCGTTTGGACCGCTTCGCGCGGAACCGCAACCGCTGCATGGGCGGTTGCGACATTGATCCGCGCACGGACAAACGCGCCCGGCGTGAAGTCCTCGCCCGCGCCTTCGAGCACACAACGCGCGGTAAAGGTGCGGGTTTCGGGGGATATGATCGGGCTGATGTATTTCACCGTGCCCCGCGCGGTGTGGCCGTCGTGCGCAACAAATTTTACAGCCATGCCCTTGCGGATCAAGTGCTGGTATTTCGGGAAGATGCTGATGTCCGCCCAAACACTGGAAAGGTTGGCCACCTCGAACAGTACCCTCTCTTCGCCTGCGGTTTCTCCGACGGCCAGATCTTTGGAAATAATGATTCCGTCGAGCGGAGCGGCGATGGTGTAGACGGCCATGCTCTCGCGGTTTTCGAGCGAGGCCAGGATATCGCCCCTCTTCACGGTGTCGCCGATCTCGCCAAACACCTGCCGGACCATACTGGCATAGCGAGGCGAAACAGCGGCCGTACGGTCGCGGTTCAGCTTGATCTCGGCCGGGAAAACCGAGGCCTTCGCGATGGTCCCGCCCTCGGCCTCGTGAATCTGAACGCCAATTTTTTCGGCCATCTCCGCCGAAAGCTCTACCCCCTCGATCTCACCATGGTCGTGCCCGGCATGAGGGTCGACCTTCGCGTCTTCATGTGGGGCAGGCTTTCCAGCCTGCCCATCGGCGGAATGGTCGTGGCCAGCATGATCCCCGTGCTCCAGCCCTTGGAGGCCCGGCAGGGTGAATTTTCCTTCCGCGGCAGCGGTGCAAGATGCGCAGTCGCAATCTCCGGTATCGCAGGTTTGGGCGCCAACCCACAGTGTCATGGCCGCCAACAGGCCCGTCGTCAAAATGATTTTTTTCATGATTGGATTCCTTCTTTTATGAATTTAGAGATTTGGGCGCGCGCCAAGTGGGCGTCGCGCAGCGATTCAATATAGCGGATGCGGATATCGGCAAGATTCTGTTGCGCCGCAATCAGCTCCAGCCAGGAAAAGCGTCCGGCATCGTAGCCCGCCCGGCTCAACGCATAGGCCTGCTCCGCTTTGGGGATCAATTTGTTTTTTGTCAGTTCCACCTCGACCATTGCCCCGTTGTAGAGCGCCAGGACCGTGGCCAGCTCGGCCTGAAGCACCCGGCGGACCTCCGCGCGTTCGGCCAGCACGGCATCGGCGCGCAAACTCGCAGCCGCAGATTCAGCACGCCCGCGTTTATTGAAGCTCAGCGGCATCGCAATGGAAAACACGAAGGAATTAATGTCGCCCGCTGCTTCATATTTGTATCCCGCACCCAGCAAAACGTCGGAGGCATCCTTCGCCTTGGCCTGCCGGGCCTCGGCCCGAACCTTTTCGGACTCGGCCGCCAAGCGCTGGAGCGCCGGGTAGGAATCATCGAGGGCAAGGGCATCGAGGGGGTCCAGTTCGTAGTACGGAGAAACCGTCTCGCCCAGCTTCTTCATCGGGATTCCGATCAGCGAGGCGAGCGTTTCCCGCGCGGCTACCAAATCGCCGAAACAACAGGTCTGCGTGAGAATGATTTCCTCCAGCGCGAGTTCGGCCTGCACCACATCCAACTCCGACCCGCCGCCCGCTTCATGGCGCCTTTTCGCCACCTCGACAAACGCCCGTCCGAGTTGCTCCTGCTCGGCGCGCACCTTGCCGGTTTCCTGCTGGGTCATTACTTCGATAAAGGCCAGCCGCACCTGCTCCGCCAGTTTCAGCTCCGCCTCCGAAACCACGTTTCCGGCCGCATCGAACGCCCGGAACGCAATATCACGTTCATGGCTCCGCTTTCCTCCGCGTTTAAACCGCTGCTTGAGACCGATGGCATACTCCCCATCGCTAAAGCCATCCAGGTCGCCGCCGACCCCTTCGGCTTCTATCTGTAGAATAGGGTTGTTCCAAAGGCCGGCGGCGGCGATGCCTTTTTCGGCCGCCTGCGCAACCATCCGGGTGGCGCGTAGCTCGGGCGAGTTGGTGCGGGCAAGCTCCAGCGCCTGCTCCAGGGTTAGGGTTCCGGATTCCGCGAATCCGGAGGCGGCAAATGAAATGCCGCACAATAAAACTATAAATCTACTCATGGGTTGCTCCTGATTAAAATGGCTTCGTTCGTTTCGGGAAACGCGAAGCAATCAAATCAGGAGCTGGACGGTCCGGAGGGCGGCGAGGATGCCGGGGGACGAGGGGCGAGCTGGCCTTAACGCTGAGTTTGTTTCCGGCAGGACAAAGAGTATTGACGAGATTGGGGGTTGTTCGATCGTGGTGGTGTCGAGGGTGCGGTTGCCCTGAATTTTATTTTTGTCCGTACAGGGCTGGTGCTCGCACGAGTGGCAGCTGCACGGCTCGGCCGCAACTTCGCAAAGCCCCACGTCCGCATCGTGATGATGGTCGTGGTGCACGGTGGCATGGCCGCACGGCAACATCGTCGCCAACAGCGCAACCACCACTAAAATGTGCTTCAAAAATTTCATCGCTTATTATCTAAAACCGCAGGATCATCACGCAAAAACCAGCGCTTCGCGAAGCGTCACCTTCAGGCTTTCCAGAAGTTCGGGCTGGGTTTTCTCCTGGCAATTCACGCCGGGAACCTCCTCGACCCATCCAACCCAATAGTCGCCTTCCTGCTTCGTGATCGCTGTGTACTGACTTTGCATATGCGTGTTGTTATCCAATAACCGGGCGCTTTACAAGACAACCTTTTAGTCGGCGCGTTCAAAGGCCATTGAAATGTAGCTGCGATCCATGATCGCGGAGTCGGATGAAAAGAGCAGGCCACCCGCCGGCGAGATCTCTGATCTCACCTACAAAAACAAGATCCAGCTTCTGCGCCCCGGAGTGGTGAATTCGTCAGTGAGGTTT
>CBDVCB010000026.1:0-29782 GCA_965372395.1 uncultured bacterium | reverse complement strand
TAGAGCCGGTCGATGGTGTCCTGAAGCTGTGTTCCTCGCACGATAGAGTCCTCGCAGAAAAGCAACCGCTGTCCTTCGATCAATTCCCGTACGGGAATGAGCTTCATCTTGGCCACCCGGTTGCGTTCATTCTGGTTTTGCGGCATGAAGCTGCGAGGCCAGGTGGGGGTGTACTTCACGAATGAACGACGATAGGGAATCCCTGATTTGTGGGCGTAGCCGATGGCGTGCGCGGTTCCAGAGTCGGGAATGCCGCAAACGCAGTCGGCTTCGACGGCGTCATGGTCGGCCAGTTTTTCTCCGCAGGAGTTTCGCACCTCCTCGGTGTTGCGTCCTTCGTAGGAGGATGCCGGGTAGCCGTAGTATACCCACAAGAAAGAACAAATCTGCATGACGTTTTCGGGGCCTTTCAGGCGCTCCGCACCTTCGGCGGTGACCCGCACAATCTCGCCGGGGCCTAGTTCCTTCTCAACTTGGTATTGGAGGTTTGGCAAGGCACAGCTTTCGAGCGTAACACCGTATGCCCCCTCTTTTTTCCCGATGATGACCGGCGTTCGACCCAGCTTGTCGCGAGCGGCATAAATGCCTTCCTTGGTTAGCAGGAGAATGGAGGAGGAGCCTTCGACGGTATCCTGCGCAATTTGAAGACCTTCCACAAAGGTTTTACTCTGGTTGATGAGGTGTGCAATAAGCTCGGTCGGATTGACTTCGTTTCCGCTCATTTCGCAGAAGTGTGCTCCTTTGGCGCACGCATCATTCTCAAGCTTTCGGGCATTTTGAACTACACCAACCGTTGCGATGGCGTTAGCGGCCGTGCCGGGAATTTATAATAAGCGGTTGGTCTTCGTAGTCGCTAATAATGCCAATGGCGGAGCATCCCGTCATTTTTTCGAGGTCGTTTTCAAATTTGGATCGGAACTGGGCATTTGTGATATCGTGGATATAACTCGTAAAGTTACCCTCGCAATCCAAGGCTGCCATACCGCCGCGCTGCGTTCCCAGATGGGAATGATAGTCGGTTCCGTAGAAGACATCCTCGATACAATCCGACTTGGAAGACACCCCGAAAAATCCACCCATTTCCAACCTCCTTTTTTAGAACGCCAACACTCATTTGTAGCCAGATAGAATCGGGGCGTAATGCGTAGCGACTGCTGCAGGGAAACCCCTCCTTGCGGACTATTGATCTGTTTCGGTCGTGGTGATATGCGAAATTGCTGGTGTCCCTGTTGATTCGGGTGTCTTGCCCGTTTTTTCGCCACGGGCAGTTCCGGGTTCGATTTCAACAATGTAGCGCAGCAGCATCTTTTTTTGGTCTCCACTTAGGCGAGGAAAGTGATAGATGCCGTTGGTTTTCCACGATTTAGTGTTTTCAATAATTCCCAAACGGCTGATGAAGGTTTGGAGCAGCTGGTCATGTGGGTATCTGTAGGTAACGTCATACTCGGTAAAGGTCACCCAAACATCATAGCCCAGCCATATTTTCTTAAAGATCAAGCGAGTCGCAGGTTGCTCGGACTCAATAATTGCATCCTGATGCACTAGGTCCCATGTTTTTTGGGCTTCTTTGAAGTTGGCTTTGGATTTGCCGCAATGGGGGCATGTGCGCATGCCTTTATTCAAGAAGCCGGAAACCACATAGGGGCGTTTGCAACTTGGGCAAATCACCGCACAGTTATTGCCGTGGCAATCCGCCACTTCCGCTTTTGGTTCTACAGTCGGCTCGGGTTTGTTTTCGAGGGAGTCAACATTTGCTTGTTTTGCATAGTCTGCTACTGCGGATTTTAGTTGCCGCCCTTTAGTTACCATCTTTGGGGTTTTTAATAAATCGGGATGCAGATCGGCTGCATCGTAGTCCATTGGCATGCCGGTTTTTTTGCTTACAACCCACGAAGCGTATTGCCTGTGCGGTCCCAATATTTTGTTCCAGTCCACTTTTTTAACGCCATAGCCAAGGTAGCTTTGCATCGCAGTATAGGTCGCCCGAATCTTGGTTTCGTTCAAATAGTCCAAGGCTTGTTTTACATCCGCATTCATAGTGATTCTCCTTTCGTCTCTCTACGTAAATACTATATCGCACTAGTGCGACAAGGATAAAATATAGAAAACAACGAGCGGCGAGACGCCCGCACGGCTAAGCATATAGCGTTTCGGCACTTTGCAGGAACCCCGGTGCGTGGTGCTCAGTTCCTCTCGGAATCCATCTTGACCGTCGAGGGCAAAAAGCGGTTGCAAAGCTTCCTGGATTTGTGGAGTTGTAATGCGTAGCGGGTAATTCGTAACTCTCACGCATCACGCAATCAGTTCCGATACCGGTTCACGATCGGCATGCGGCGGTCGCGATCGAAGGATTTTGGGGTTATTTTTATTCCGGGGGGCGACTGGCGACGCTTGTATTCGCTCAGTTCGACGGCATGGACGACGCGCCGAACAATGGCTTCGTTGTAGCCCTTGGCGATGAGTCCGGCGATGCCCTGGTCGTTCTCCACATAATCTTCGAGGATAGGATCGAGCACGTCGTAGGGCGGGAGCGAATCGGTGTCTTTTTGGTCTGGGCGCAGTTCGGCGGAGGGCGGCCGTTCGATAATGCTGGGCGGAATAACCAACCCTTGCTCGTTGCGCCAGCGGCAGAGCTCGAACACGAGTGTTTTCGGGACATCCTTGATGAGGGCGTAGCCGCCGGCCATGTCGCCGTAGAGCGTGCAGTAGCCCATGGCCATCTCGCTCTTGTTTCCGGTGGTGAGCACCAGCCAGCCATATTCGTTGGAGAGCGCCATGATGAGGTTGCCGCGAATGCGCGCCTGGAGGTTTTCTTCGGCCAGTCCTGCTTCCTTGTTCGTGCCCCAAACCTTGGAGAGTTCGGATTCAAATCCATCGTAGAGCCCCTTGATTGGAATCGTGTGGAATTCGACGTCGAGAATCCGGGCCATTTCACCGGCGTCGCCAAGGGTTTCGCTGGAGGAGTATTGGGAGGGCATGGTGACGGTGGCGATGCGATCCTTGCCGAGCGCGTCGACGGCAATAGCCAGCACGAGGGCGGAATCGATCCCGCCGCTGAGCGCCACGACGACGCGCTTGAAGCCGATCTTGTCGACATAGTCCTTCAGGCCGAGCTTCAGTGCTTCGTAGGTTTCCTCCAAATCGGGGAGGGGGACTTCTTTGCGCGGGTGGGCAGGCTTTCCAGCCTGCTCAACCGCGAAGTAGAGGACGTCTTCCTGGAACTGCTTGGCGCGGGCGAGGCGGGAGCCGTCGGCGGCGAAGACCATGCTGGCGCCGTCGAAGACGAGTTCGTCCTGCCCGCCGACGAGGTTGCAGTAGAGCAGGGTGGTTTTTAGCTTTTGTGCGGTTTGCGCCAGCACGTCGATGCGGTCGGTCAGTTTGTTTCGGTAGTAGGGCGAGGCGGAGAGGTTGATCAGCAGATCGATGCCCTTGCCTTCGAGCGAAGCCACGGCGGCGCCGTTCGGCTCCCAGGAATCCTCGCAGATATGGAGGGCTGCGGTCTGGCCGCCGAAGTCGAAAACAAAAGGTTCGGTTCCGGCGTCGAACAGGCGCTTTTCATCGAACACGCCATAGTTCGGGAGGAGCATTTTGTGGTATTCGCCAACGATTTCAGAACCTTGGAAAACGATGGCGGCGTTATGTTTTTTTCCTTTCCTTGAAACGGGCGCGCCCACCGCCACCGCCGCTTCCGGCGGCAGTTCTTTTTTTAGGCGTTGGAGCTGCACTTCGCAGTCGGCACAGAAGTGATCTTTCAAGATCAGGTCTTCGGGCGGATAGCCGGAAATGGCCAGCTCGGGAAAGACGATCAGCCGCGCACCTTCGTTGAAGGCTTTCCTTGCGTTGGAAACGATGAGATCGGTGTTGGCTTCCAGCGCACCGACCGTCGGGTTCATTTGGATCAGGGCTGTTTTCATATTCGTAATGCGTAATGCGTAACGAAAGAGCCTACGTATTACTCGTTACGCATTACGCTCTAGCGTCTGTAGTTCGGCGCTTCCTTGGTGATCTTGATGTCGTGGGCGTGCGCCTCGATTGCGCCCGCGCCGGAGACGCGCACGAATTGGCCGCTTTTCTTGAGGGCGGCGATATTGCGGGTTCCGCAGTAGCCGAGGCTGGCCTGTAGTCCGCCGCAGTATTGCTTCATCACCTTGTTTACGGTTCCTGCGAACGGAACCATGCCTTCGATGCCTTGCGGGACGAGGTCGTCGTCGTTGCTGAGGCCATAGCGCTGGCGGCTGCCTTCGCGCGATTTCATGGCGTCGAGGCTGCCCATGCCGCGGTAGATGACAAACTGGCGGCCTTCGTAGATTATTTTTTCACCGGGGCTTTCCTCGGTGCCGGCGAGAACGGAACCCATCATGACGGTGTCCGCACCCGCTACGAGCGCCTTGGCAATGTCGCCGGAGTTGCGTACACCGCCGTCGGCAATCACGGGAATGCTGCCTTCAAGCGCGCTGGCGGCCGCATAGATGGCGGAGATTTGCGGGATGCCGACGCCAGCCACTACGCGGGTGGTGCAAATGGAGCCGGGTCCGATGCCGACCTTGACGGCGTCCGCACCCGCATCGCGTAGCGCGAGGGCGGCTTCGCCCGTAGCAATATTGCCGCCGATGACATCGATGTGGGGAAACTTGTTCTTGACCCAGGAAACCATTTCGATCACGCCCGTGGAATGGCCGTGGGCGGTGTCGACCACCAGCACATCGACCTCTTCCTGGTTGAGGATCTCGGCACGTTCGTAGTCGCCGGGGCCGATGGCGGCCGCGACACGCAGGCGGTGTTTGTCGTCGCGGTTGAAGAGCGGTTCTTCGTTTTCGACGAGGCGTCGCACGTCGGCATAGCTGTAGAGGCCGACGAGTTTTCCGTTTTCAACCAGCGGTAGCTTGCCGATTTTGTGCTGCTGCATGATGTCGTAGGCTTGCCGCAGGTTGGTGTCCGGCTTGGCCGGGATAATGTTGGTGGTCATGATGTCGATGACGGGTGCGTGCTTGGAGCGGGCGAAGCGGATATCCTTGGAGGTCAGGATGCCGACCAGCTTGCCGTCGTTGTCAAGGATCGGGAAACCGTTGAACGTGTAGCCTTTTTTCGCGCGGCGGATGGCGATGGTTTCGAGGGTGTCGTTGACGTTGAAGGTGACGGGGTCGGTGATAAGGCCGTTGAGATGGTGCTTTGCACGGCTGACGTGCAGGGCCTGTACTTCCGGGTCGAGGTTCTTGTGGATAACCCCGATCCCGCCCATCATCGCCATTGAAATGGCCATTTGGGATTCGGTCACCGTATCCATTGCCGCGCTAAGGAACGGGATCTTTACGCCGACGTTTCGAGTCAGCCTGGAGGAGATATCGGTATCGCCCGGAAGGAAGTCCGCATATTGGGTGATCAACGAAACATCGTCGAAGGTCAGCCCCTCGAAAGGGAAGGTATTCATGAATTTGGTGATATGCTTGTTTTGGCTCATCTTTTCTGTCCTTTTGCCGGGGCATTTTGTACAGGTTCGCAAAACGAGTCAACAACATCTATCCGATAAGTGGGATTTCAAAGAGAGAAGGCCGTGCGCTAGACTTTCCAGTAGGCCAGAAACTCGATGTTGCCGGCAGGGCCGGTGATGGGGGAGGTGCAGCATTCCAGCCATTGGAATCCGAGTTCCTTGGTTCCGAATTCCTTGATCTTCCCGATGACTTCCTGATGGATCGCGGGGTCGCGCACGACACCGCCTTTGCCGACTTGGTCTTTTCTCGCTTCGAACTGCGGTTTGATAAGCGAGATGATGTGGCCACCGGGTTTGATCAGGTTCCGCAGTGGCGGCAGGATGAGCTTGAGCGAAATAAAGGAGGTATCGATGCTGCAAAAGTCCGCTTTCTCGGGAATGTCTTCTTCCGTGATGTAGCGGGCGTTGGTGTTTTCCATGACGACGACGCGGGGGTCGGATCGGAGTTTGTAGTGGAGCTGGTTGGTGCCGCAGTCGACGGCGTAGACCTTGGCCGCGCCGTGCTGGAGCATGAAGTCGGTGAATCCGCCGGTGGAGGAGCCAATATCGAGGCAGATGGCATTTTGCAGCTCGAAGCCAAATTGCCGGTGCGCCCCCTCGATCTTCAGTCCTCCGCGGCTGACATACTTTTCCTTTTCCTTCACGAAGATTTCGGCGTCTTCGGGATAGGTGTGCCCCGGCTTGTTGGCGGGCTGGCCCTTCACGCGGACCATTCCGGCGCGGATCAGTCGCTGCGCCTGTTCGTAGCTGTCGGCAAGTCTGCGCTGGACGATTAATTGGTCGAGTCGTATCTTAGGCATGGCTATTAAACATAATTATTTTTTGACAGGATGACAGGATAAACGGGATAAGGATCGCATGACGGGTCTCTACATACACATACCGATCTGCATCTCAAAATGCAGGTATTGCGATTTCTACAAGATGACACCCCAGGAGTGGGACAATGTGGGCTTGTTTATCCAATGCCTGGAAATCGAGCTGCGGCGACTGCCTGCCGACTTTGCGCCGGATACGGTCTTTGTCGGCGGCGGTACGCCGACGGCGTTGGAACCGAACGACCTGGCCGCGATGCTCGAATGTATTGAGGGTTCGATCAACTTGGAGAATGTGGCCGAATTTTCGAGCGAGGCGAATCCGGGCACGCTGACGCCTGAAAAGCTGGCGATCATGCGGGGCGGGGGGATCAATCGTGTTTCAATCGGTGTGCAGTCGTTCAACAACAAGGCGTTGCGCCTGCTCGGGCGGATCCATGAGGCGGATCAAGCGGTTGAAGGGTTCCATATGCTGCGCGGGGCCGGGTTCGACAACGTGAACATTGACCTAATCCAAAGCATCCCCGGGATGAAGCCGGAGGATGTCCTCGCCGATGCGCGGATGGTGGCGGAACTGGAACCCGAGCACATTTCCTACTACAACCTGATCTACGAGCCGGGAACCCCAATGACGCGCGACCGCGACGCGGGCCGCATTCTTTCCCCCGGCGACGACGAGGAGGCGGATAACTATTTTGCGGTCAAGGAGCTGCTGGAAGGCGCGGGCTACGACCACTATGAAATCTCCAATTTCTGTAAACCGGGTCGGGAGTGCAGGCACAACCTGCTTTATTGGCAGGGCGGGGAATATTTCGGGTGCGGGCCGTCGGCGCATTCGCATTGGAACGGCGCGCGCTTTGGCAATGTACGCGACTTGCAGGTCTACTGCGACCGCCTGCAGAAGAATGCCAATCCGTTTGACGAGCTTGAGCGACTATCATCGGGAGACAAGGCGCGCGAAATATTGGTGATGTGGCTGCGCCTGACGGAAGGGGTGGATCTTGCGTTGTTTGAGGAGCAGACCGGTCATGCGATCGACGAGCTGTGCGGCGAGTCGGTTGAGTCGATGATTGAGGAGGGGCTTCTCCAGAGGCAGGATAACCAGTTGAGCCTGACCCATGAGGCGTTGTTCGTCAGCAATGCGGTTTTCACCGAGCTGGTTTGATTGCCACAAAAAATACGAATAAGAGGCGAAAACGAAAAGCCCGCGCAACAACCATCACACACCGTGGGTCAAAAATCGGATATTTATACTTGCAAAGCGGCCGGAAATACTTAGATTCCCAAGCTCTTGTTGAGCAGGGCAATTTTGAAGGAAACACTACCGAGGTATTTGAGATGGGTAAGGAATGTGCAATTACAGGGAAGAAAACCATTAGCGGGCGCAGTATTGTCCGTAAAGGTTTGGCGAAGAAAAAAGGTGGAATCGGCCTCCACGTGACCAGTGCGACTAAACGCACGTTCAAACCGAACTTGCAGCGTGTCCGCGTCAAGGATGAAAACGGCACGGTCAAGCGCATCTGGGTTTCCGCCAAGGCGATCCGATCCGGCAAAATAACGAAGGCCTAGTTTTCCAATCTTTGGAAGCGCCAAAGCCGTCCCGCGTTTGGGGCGGTTTTTTTGCGCCCGCGATTCTCCGCACGCACCGGATTGGACGCGAATCGAGGCTGGAGGCACGATAGCAACCAACCCGTCGCACGGAATCCAATGCGGAGTTCCGGTCGCACGGGGTCTTTGGGTTTAACAGGCCTGCGAAAACAAAAAAAAAGCACTCCACAATTGCGGAGTGCCTTGTTCCCTCAATAAAAAGGGATTCGCTACCAGCTGGCTTTGGTCATTCCCGGGATCTTGCCTTCGGAAGCCATTTCGCGAAGGGTGATGCGGGAAAGGCCGAATTTCCGGTAGACGGCGTGGGGGCGGCCGGTTACGGAGCATCGGTTCATGATGCGGTTGGGGTTGGCGTCCAGCGGAAGCGAGCGCAGCTTGCGGACGGCGGCCATGCGGTCTTCGGGGGAAGTCGCCGGGCTTTTAATGGTTGCTTTGAGTTCAGTGCGGAGTGCGCGGTATTTCGCGGCACACTTGATGCGCTGTTCGTTTTTCGCGATTTTGCTCTTTTTAGCCATAAATCTCTTGTTCCTTTTGTTGAAAGACCCGTGATAAAACATAAAATCGCAGGGGCGTGCAACATTAAATGATCAAAAAAAATACGCGGTTTGACCCCCTCCCGCCGACAGGAATCGCCCTGTATCGGCTTTTAGTCTTGAAAGCCGGTCAAGGAACCGTATTTTGACAGGCACTGTAAAAAAAACGACGCAAGGAGGATTTATAATGTCAGACACAAAAAACAAGGAAGTGGCGGAACTGAAAATCGGCGGGAAAACCATTGAGTTGCCGATGTTAGAGGGTTCGGAGCACGAGCAGGCCATAGATATTCGCGCGTTGCGCAAGGAAACCGGATGCATTACGTACGATCCGGGCTTCGTGAATACCGGTTGCTGCAAGAGCGATATCACGTATATCGACGGGGAAAAAGGTATCCTGCGCTATCGAGGATACGAGATCAACGATCTGGCTGAAAAGTGCGAGTTTGTGGATGTGGCCTATCTGTTGGTGCACGGTACGTTGCCGAACACGGAGCAGCACTCCGAGTTTTCCACACATTTAAACAACCATTCCATGCTGCACGAAGATATGCGCCACTTTTTCGGAAACTTTCCGGATCATGCGCATCCCATGGCTACGCTCTCGGCGATGGCCGTTTCGCTTTCATCCTTCTACCCGGAACTGGAAGACACGAGCAAGCAGGAAAACATCGACTACAAGGTGACGCGACTGCTCTCGAAATTGCGCACTATTGCGGCGTTTTCCTACAAGAAGTCGATTGGCCATCCGATCGTCCAGCCACGCCACGACCTTAAATACTGCGAGAACTTCCTGAACATGATGTTCTGGACCCCGGTAAACGGCTATCAGGTCGACCCCATTGTGGCCAAGGCACTCAACAAGCTGTTGATCCTCCATGCCGACCACGAGCAGAACTGCTCGGCCTCCGTGGTGAAAATGGTGGGCAGTTCAGACGCCAATCTCTACGCATCCATTTCCGCAGGCATCTGTGCTTTGTGGGGGCCGCTGCACGGCGGGGCCAACCAGCACGTCATCGAAATGCTCGACCATATTCTGGAAAACGACCAGGGCGATGTAAAAAAGGTGATCGAGCGTGCCAAAGACAAGAACGATCCATTCCGCCTGATGGGGGTTGGGCACCGTGTCTACAAATCGTACGACCCGCGTGCGAAGGTCGCCAAGCAGATGTGCAAGGAGGTGCTCGCCCAGCTGGGCGTGAGCGATCCGCTTGTCGATCTGGCCCAGGAGGTGGAGGAAGCCGTTTTGGCCGACGACTATTTCCAAAGCCGCGGCCTCTATCCGAACATCGACTTCTACACGGGCCTGACCTATCGGGCCATGGGCATCCCGACCAACATGTTTACCGTGATGTTTGCCATTGGCCGAATTCCCGGCTGGATTGCCCAATGGCTGGAGATGAAGGAAGATCCCCATGGTCGCATTGGTCGCCCTCGCCAGATCTACACCGGTCCGACACAACGGAAAATACCCTAACCACCAGCAGGTTTATCCATGAGCAAAAACAGAATGCACGGCCACGCCCACCACGATGCGGTCGAACTTAAATTCCTTGAAAGAATATCGGCGCGCCTGCCCGAAGATATCGGGGTCATACAGGCGCTCGCAGAGCTGTATACCAAGGTCGGCAGCTATGACAAGGGCTTGGCGAACGACATCAAACTGAGCCAGTTGCTGCCGAACGACGACCTCGTCTGGTACAATCTCGGTTGCTCGTATGCCCTCGCGAAGCGGCCCGACGAAGCGTTCGATGCGTTGACCAAGGCCATAGAACTCGGGTACGACGACTATGATTGGATGAAGGGCGATTTGGATCTCGTTAATCTCCATGCCGACCCGCGTTTCGAATCGGTGCTCAACTGGCTCTACACCGTTTTCCACGAAGAAGAGCGATGACCCCAAGCGAGCGTGACCCCGTCATCCGCTGCCGGTGGGCTTGGGACACTTGAAATGCATCCATTCGACTCATAAACCATAGTTATCCATATCGACACGGGAAGCCGACATGAGACCCTTAATAAAGATAAAAACGATCATGTTGGCTGTTGTGGGGGGATGGGTTCTATGCGGGGGTAGTTGGGCGGCGAACGACTGGGAAAACCAGGATGTGATCGGGCGGAACAAGGAACCGGCCCGGGCGACGGCGGTGCCCTATGCCAGTACAACGAATGCGGTGAAAGGTGCGCGTGCGGTGTCGGCCTATGTCCAGTCGTTGAACGGGGACTGGAAGTTCAACTGGGTGAAACGCCCGGAGGAGCGCCCGGTCGATTTCCACCAACCGGACTTCGACAGCTCGGCATGGAAAACCATACCGGTTCCATCGAACTGGCAGATGGAAGGGTATGGTGTTCCGATCTATGTCAACACATCCTACCCGTTTAAAAAGTCTCCGCCGCAGATCATGCTGGAGCCGCCGGGGCATTTCACATCGTACGAGTTGCGCAATCCAGTCGGTTCCTATTTGACTTCGTTTTCGATGCCGGACGATTGGAAGGACCGAGAGACGGTCATCCATTTTGGCGGTGTGGAGTCGGCCTTTTATCTTTGGATAAATGGGGAGATGGTGGGCTACAGCCAAGGTAGCTACACACCCGCGGAGTTTAACATCACAAAATATCTAAGGCCGGGGGAGAATCGTTTGGCGGTCGAGGTCTACCGCTGGTCCGATGGCTCCTACCTCGAGTGCCAGGATTTCTGGCGGCTGAGCGGTATCTTCCGTCCCGTCTATCTTATCTCGGAACCGAAGATTTTCATCCGCGACTTTTTTGTGAAGACCGATCTTGATTCAAAATACAAGAACGCGACCTTGAGCATTGACGTGAAAGTGCAGAACCGGACAACCGAAGTGGCCCGCGGCTACCGGATCCAAGGTTTGCTGCTGGATGCCTCTGGGAAATCGGTAGAGAGTTTGAAAGGAAGTCTCGGCGTCGTGACCGGCGGGGATGAAAAAACGGCCACTTTGACGGGGGGAATCAACAACCCGCGCAAATGGTCGGCGGAATCCCCGTATCTCTACACCCTGCTGCTGGGTCTGCGGAACCAAAACGGGGAAAGCGTGCAGGTGGTTTCGTGCAAGGTCGGCTTCCGCGGGGTTGAAATTGGTCCGCAGGGGCAGTTGCTGATCAACGGCAAGTCGGTGCTGCTCAAGGGCGTCAACCGCCACGAACACGATCCCGACCACGGACGCGCGGTGACGCTCGAGAGCATGCTCGAAGATATTCGTATCATGAAACAGCACAACATCAACACCGTGCGCACCAGCCACTATCCCAACGATCCCCGCTGGTACGACCTGTGCGATCAATACGGTATCTATCTCGTGGACGAGGCCAACGTCGAGTCGCATGGAATGGGCTATAAAGAAGCCTCGCTTGGCCATCCGCCCGAATGGGAAAAGGCGCATGTCGACCGCGGAATCTCGATGGTGGAGCGCGACAAGAACCATCCGTCCGTCGTCATTTGGTCGCTCGGAAACGAAGCAGGGCCGGGCCGGAATTTCGACGCCATGGTGCGCGAAATGAAGGCCATCGATACCTCCCGCCCGTACCACTACGAGCGCTATGACCAGGCGGTCGATATGGACAGCGTCATGTATCCCGGACTTCAGTATCTCATCAACCAGGGAAAGAAGGGAGGTTCCCGTCCATTCTTCGTCTGCGAATATGCCCATGCCATGGGCAACTCCATCGGCAACCTGCGCGAATACTGGGATGCGTTTGAGGAATACGACCGGCTCATCGGTGGCTGCATCTGGGACTGGGTCGACCAAGGGCTGCGCAAGACCGACGAAAACGGCGTCGACTATTTTGCCTATGGCCACGATTATGGCGACAACCCAAACTCCGGAAATTTCTGCATCAACGGCTGCGTTTTCCCCGACCGCACCATCCCCCCGAAAATGGCCGAGGTGAAAAAGGTCTACCAATACATCGGTATCACCGCCATCGATCTGGTGAACGGAAAGGTCGGAATCCGCAACAAATATTTTTTCGCCAACCTGAACCGCTTTGGCGCGGTCTGGTCGCTTTCGGAAGACGGAAGGAAAATCCAGTCCGGCAAGCTCGGACAGATCGATCTCGCCCCCGGTGCGGAAGCAACCGTCGCGGTTCCATTCAAGCAACCTAGGCTGAAGGCCGGTTTCGAATACCGCCTGAAGATAAGTTTCCGGACATTGAAGAAAACGCCGCTGGTTCCGGCTGGCCACGAGGTGGCGTGGGAGCAGTTCGACATTCCGTTCGCGGTTCCCGCCGCACCGCACTTCAAGGTGTCGAAAATGTCGACGGTGGAGTTGGTCGAGGCCGATCAGGCCGCGACTGTCAGCGGAAAGGATTTCATCGTCGAATTCAGCAAGACCTCCGGAACGATCTCAAAACTGGTCTACGGTGGCGAAACCGTTATCGATGGCGCCATCAACGGCCCGACGCTCAACGCCTTCCGTGCTCCCGTCGACAACTACCGCCGCACCTTCGGAAAGAGGAAGAAAGGGCTCGCCGATATGCAAAGCCGGCTCAAGGCGTTCAGGGTTGTTGCAACGAAACCGGAATACATATCGATTGAAACCGTGCGGGGATATTTCTCAGGGAACGAGGAACTGTTCACGCTCGAAACCCTCTACACCGTGTTTGGCAACGGCATCGTGGACATGGACAACAAGATCGTGCCGACCTTCTCCGGGCAGATTCCAAAAATTGGACTAAAGATGACACTTCCCGGAAAGTATGACCAATTGGAGTGGTACGGCAAGGGGCCGCTGGAAAATTATCCCGACCGCAAGCACGGCTCCGAAATGGGCGTTTTTCAAAGCACCGTTGCCGGGCAGTATGTGCCGTACATCCGCCCGCAGGACATGGGCAACCACGAAGACGTGCGCTGGGTTGCACTCACCGACTCGCAGGGCAACGGCCTGCTAGCTGTCGCCGAAGATGCAATGTCCTTCTCCGCCCTCAACTACACCGCGAAACAGCTCGACAAGGCCAACCACACCAACGAACTCAAACCGATGGAGAACATCGAGCTTTGCCTCGACAATCAAGTGCTCGGCCTCGGGAACGGAAGCTGCGGGCCGGGCGTGATCGACCCCTACAAGCTAACCGCCGAGCCCACCACCTTTCGCTTCAGCCTGCGCCCGGCGAGTACAAAGAAGACGGCAAGGGGAAAGCTTCCCAAGGTCGGGCCGCGTCCTTGATCCGGAATGGATGACGGGAAAATGGATTTAATCAACCAATCAATTTCAAGCCTGGGCGCATTTGCCCCCTATGCCTGCCTGTTCCTTTTTCTGGTCGCCAGCCTGTTGGTGGTGTGGCGGTTGGAGGTGCTGGCGGGGCAGGGGGTGGAGGGCACGGTGCTTGGCACGATCTTTATGCCGTTCTGTTCCGGGATGGGCAACATCGTCTTTGCATTTGTGATGGCCCGCAACGCGGGCGATGGCAACGATGTGCTGATCAACTGCCTCTTCAACAACATCACCAACCTAACCCTGCTGATCGGTGTGCCGGTATTGATCTGGAGCATGGCCAGCATTCCGCGCAAAAAAAGCCAGGCCGCGATGCGCGAACACAAAATAAGCCGCCTTTCCCTCTCTCTCAATTTGGTGGCGGCGCTCTTCTTTTCCCTTTTCACTTGGTTGCTGGCGGTCGATGGAACGCTGTCCCGGATGGATGGCTTTGTGCTGCTCTCCCTATTCGTGTTTTGGCAGTGCTTCCATGTCTATGATGTGAAAAAGACCAATCTGCTTAAGAAAAAGGCATATCCAAGAACGCTGGTTATCGAGGTGGCCTTGCTGCTGTTGGGTGCCTTTGCGGTATTCATTAGTACCGACTGGCTGGTGCAGTGGTTCCAGTCGTTGGAAAGCGATGCGGTTCCTCCCCGCCTGCTGGGCTGGATGAGCGGGGTGCTCATGGTTTTGCCGAACGCTTTGCTGGCCTTCTACTACGGCTCCAGGAATCGCATGGATGTGGTCTACACCTCGCAATCGGGCGATGCCCATATCTGCATCCCGCTTTGCCTCGGCATCTTTGCCGCATTCCGCACCATTGACTCCACCGACTTCCTTCAGCGGTCGCTGCTGATTCTCATGGGCTTGTGCGTGGTCCACCTGTTGTTCGTGATGACGGTTGGCCGCTTGCCGCGTATTTTTGCAGCCCTGTTCATTGCCGCATTTGGCGTGTTTTTGTGGCTGGGACTGGCGGGATCGTAGTTCCGTATTCCAATGCGGAATGACGGTTGCCGGACGGGGTGGGTTTGTCAACCAAGGGCCGGCGATCAGAACGGTGGGCTGCGGTGTACGGTGCTGAATGAGCAAAACGACAAGTGCCAGAATCAGTTGAAGGAGAATTCCATGACGGTGGAAAAGAAAGAGATCGATTGGGAAAATCTGGGTTTTGACTACATCAAAACAGATTTTCGTTATGTTGCCCGTTTTAAGGATGGAAAATGGGGTGAAGGGAAATTGGTTGAAGACCCCCGGATTTCCATCCACGAGGCTTCCACATGCCTGCATTATGGCCAGCAGTGTTTTGAAGGGCTTAAGGCCTACACGACCCCGGAGGGGAGGATTGTTCTCTTCCGTCCGGACCAGAACGCCAAGCGCCTGAACCGCAGTGCCCGCCGCTTGGTAATGGCCGAAGTCCCGGAAGACATGTTTATCGACGCAGTTGAAAAGACCGTTCAGGCAAACCTGGCATGGGTTCCGCCATACGGCAGCGGTGCCTCCCTCTACATTCGCCCCTACCTGATTGGTGTCGGTGAAAACATTGCCGTGAAGCCGGCTCCTGAGTATGTCTTCTCCATATTTGTGATGCCGGTCGGGTCTTACTTTAAAGGTGGCATGGCTCCAATCAACTTCATGGTCTGTGAAGAGTATGACCGCGCGGCTCCAAGGGGAACCGGTTCCTACAAGGTGGGGGGCAACTATGCCGCCAGTCTGGAACCCAATGCCAAGGCCAAGGCTTCCGGTTTCGCCGACATGCTCTATCTCGATGCCAAAACCCACTCTTTCATCGACGAAGTGGGCGCAGCCAATTTCTTTGGAATCACCCCCGATAACCAGTTCGTGACCCCGAAGTCACCCTCCGTTTTACCGAGTATCACCAAATACTCCCTTATCCATATCGCCGAAAACATGCTCGGCATGACCGTGCAAGAGCGCGATATCCCGGTTGCTTCCCTCGATCAGTTTGCCGAGGCCGGCGCCTGTGGCACCGCCGCGGTGATCTCTCCAATCGGAGGAATCTCCTATCGAGGGAAATTGCTGACCTTTAATGGCGATGGCAAGGAAGTCGGCCCGGTCATCAAGAAGCTATACGAGATCCTGACCGGCATTCAAGTCGGAGAGATCGAAGCTCCGGAAGGATGGGTCCACGAGGTCTGTTGACCCGACCGTGGATCGTGCAGATTCGGCTATGAAACGGGATCCGCGAGAAAGGCTTCGAGCAACTCCGCAAAATGAATCTGGGCATGGATCCACTTTGGATTGCTGGTAATCTCGCCGGTGCTCTTGTCCGTATTGTTGAGCAGCAGGAAAATCTGCTCGCCAACGCACATATGGGCGTCGAATCCGGAGCCGTGCCCTTCGTGCGAAAACGCCGAGTCGCCCACATAGGTGTTCGATAGATCGAGGGTGTCCTTCAACGCGGCCATGTCCGTGTTGAAGTCCGCCAGAAAGCCTTCCTTCCGGGATCCGCCGTATTCGATGAGCTTCCAGCCCTCCGGTGTTTTTGAGACCAAGGCCCACTCGTTGAATCCGGGTTCGCCGAGGGCGGTTTCCATTTTGATCAGCGCGCTTTCAATGCGGTCGATGGCGGCGGTTGTGTTCATTCGGAATCCTTGGGTTTGGTTGAACGCGCATCATAGCGGATTTGCCGGAGTGCTCAAGACGGGGTTGTTGAAATGTGGTTTGACTCCATTTTGGATATGCTTATAGTCACCGCCTTTATTGAACCCATAAGGAGCTAATCATGAATAAACTGACGATCAAGGATCTGGATATCCGGGGCAAGCGCGTGCTGATGCGCGTCGATTTCAACGTGCCGGTGAAGGATGGCGTGGTGGGCGACGACACCCGCATTGTTGCGGCGCTCCCTTCCATCAACTATGTGCTGGAAAACGGTGGTTCACTGGTGCTCATGAGCCATTGCGGACGCCCGAAGGGCGAAAAGAACATGGCGTTTACCCTTAAGCCAGCAGCGGATCATTTAGCGGAATTGATCGATGCGAAAGTGACGCTGGCGCCGGACGTGATCGGCCCCGAAGTGAAAGTCTTGGTTGACGCACTGCCTAGCGGCGAAATCCTGGTTCTCGAAAACGTCCGCTTCTACAAAGAGGAAGAAGGCAAGGGCTGCACCACCGAGGAGCAGGAGGCTTTTGCCAAGGAGCTGGCCTCTTTTGGCGATGTCTACGTTTCCGACGCCTTCGGCACGGCGCACCGCGCCCATGCCTCCATGGCCGTCGTTACCAAGTATATCGACCAGTGCGCCGCGGGTTTCCTTCTCGAAAAGGAAATCGAATATCTCGGTAAAACCCTCGAAGCTCCCGAAAAGCCGTTCGTGGCCATCATTGGCGGCGCCAAGATTTCCGGAAAGATCGACGTTGTGACCAAGTTGATGGAGAAGTGCGATGCCATCCTGATTGGCGGCGGCATGGCCTACACATTCTACAAGGCGCAAGGCAAGCAGATCGGTGGCTCGCTCCTCGAAGAGGACAAGGTGGAACTTGCGGGCGAAATCCTGAAACGCGCCGAAGAAAAAGGCGTCAAGCTCCTGCTCCCGGTCGACAATGTGGCGGCCGACGCGTTCTCCGCCGATGCCAACACCAAGGTGGTGGGCGACAGCATCGAAGACGGTTGGATGGCGCTCGATATTGGCCCCAAGACCATCGAACTCTTCTGCAATGAAGTGGCCGGTGCAAAGACCGTCGTTTGGAACGGCCCGATGGGCTGCTTTGAAATGGCACCGTTCGCCAGCGGAACCTTCTCCGTCTGCAAGGCGGTTGCCGATTCCGGCAGCGTTAGCATCATCGGCGGCGGCGACAGCGTGGCCGCAGTCAACCAGTCCGGCGTGGCCGACCAGATGAGCCACGTATCCACCGGCGGCGGCGCTTCCCTCGAATTCATGGAAGGCAAGCAGTTGCCGGGCATTCTGGCGCTGACCGACAAATAGATTTCGTCGGAACAGCAAGAACCTCCCGTCGTGCGATGGGGGGTTCCATAAAAAAAGTCCTCGCCTCAGGGCGGGGACTTTTTCGGTTTATGAAGGGTTCCACGGATGGAACCCTTGGGTTGGGTACGACTACTTCTTTTCCTGCAAAGTGAGCTTCTTTCCGGATTTTAGCCATTCCGTCAGGATGACCTTGCAATACTTGCTGGTTGAAAGGTGCATGGATGTGGCGCGGGATTCCAGTTCGTCCGCCATGCTTTTCGCCATGTTGATACCGATCGTCTTTGTGTTCTTTCCAACAGGATTTGTTGCCATGTATTTACCTCTTAGCTGGTTTAGTTTGTTTACGAAGTACTTTCCTTAAATTAAAACCTCCGCCGGGTCTAGTAAAAAATACTAAAAACAGTCGACTGATTTTCTTTACCTGCGGGCGTGACTTTGAAAGTCTGCCGATTATAGCGAATAAAAAACATATTAAGTAGGTGTTCAAATGTGGCATTGGTTCAAGAAAAAAAGACAAAACAAAGGGGAAGAGGAGTATGTAAGCATCTGGAAAAGCGACTTTTCAGACTGCGTTTCCGCTGACTATCTTCCCGATTACTCCGTATGCCAAAATGAAAACAACATCACCTGTCGTTATGTCGCCCGCTATGCCGGCATGATCCTCTGCAGCAACCCGGAGCACAAGAGTTTCATTCCGGAGGGCGCCGAGCCCTTCAATCCTCACAAGGACCGATTTTCTTAGTCACCTGCGCTTGTCAACTGCGGGGCCGGTCACTATGTTCCGCGCATGCTCAATCAAGACCCATCCAAAACCAAAGGCCGCGTGGCGATTGGAATGAGCGGCGGAACCGACAGTTCCGCCGCCGCGGCGATGCTCGTTGATCAAGGCTACGAAGTCATTGGGCTAACCGCCCACATGTGGAAGGAAGGTTCCCGCTGCTGTTCGCTGGAGGATGTGGAGCGCGCCCGCAAGGTATGCGCCTATCTCGGCATTCGCCACTACGTTGTCAACGCGCAGGAAATCTTCACCGACAAAATCGTTGATCCCTTTGTACGGGAATATGCCGCCGGTCGCACGCCATCGCCCTGCATCCACTGCAACTCATTCGTTAAATTTGGTTTTCTGGTTGATCGCGCCGTACAGCTCAACTGCGACCACTTGGCGACCGGGCACTATGCACGCGTTGAAAAGCATGGTGGGAAATACCACCTGTTCTGTGCCAAGGATCCCAAGAAGGACCAGTCCTATTTTCTGCACCGCCTGAGCCAAAAGCAGCTCGGTTTCATTCTCTTTCCGCTGGCCGACATGCCCAAGCCGGAAGTAAAGGCCTATTCCGATCGGCGCGGCCTGCCCATCATTCCACGCGGCGAAAGCCAGGACCTATGCTTTGTGGAGGAGGGGAAGCTTCCCGATTTCGTCGAGCAGCGCGATCCCTCCGTTGCCAAGAAGGGCGAAATCCACGATCAGGATGGCCATGTGATCGGAACGCATAACGGGCTTCATCGATTCACGGTCGGGCAGCGCGGCAAGCTTGGTATTGCGCTGGGCGAGCGCATGTACGTCAAGCGGCTCGACAAGGAAAACAACATCGTTGAAGTCGCCCCGCGCCCCGGCGTAATGAAAACCAAATGCACGTTGGACGATATCCATTGGATTTCCGGTGAAGCACCGGACGTTGAATTTCGCTGCGAAGTGCGCCCGCGCTACCGCAGCAACGGCGCCATCGCGACCGTCCGCGTTTCCGACGATTGGAAGAGTGCCACCGTCGTTTTCGACGAGCCCCGGTTTGCGCTCACGCCCGGGCAGGCCGCTGTGTTCTACCAGGACGGCGAAGTCCTCGGCGGCGGCTGGATTGACGACGTTCCGTAGTTTTAATATACACCCGGAATCAAGAAGGGTTTGAACATGGCTGACGAAAAAAAACAATTTCAAAAACGCGGATCCAACTTTGGGCGAAGCAATAACCAGTCGCGGATGAACCGGCACGCATCAGGCTCCAAGGCGTTGATCAAGGAGGAATCCGAACTGGATGATTTGCTGGATCAAATGAAGGAACCCCTGATTCTGATTCTGGATTGCGTGCAGGATCCGCACAATCTGGGGGCCTGCCTGCGGTCTGCCAACGGGGCTGGCGTGGATGCCGTGATTATTCCGAAGGACAAGTCGGCACCGGTAACCGCTACCGCGGTGGCCGTGAGTTGCGGTGGCGCCTCGCACACCCCCATTTTTCGCGTCACGAATTTGGCGCGCACCATGGCGGCTCTCAAAAAACGCGGAATCTGGATCGCGGGCACGTCGGACCATCAAGGCACGCAGGATCTCTACGAAACCGATCTTTCCGGGCCGCTGGCCTTGGTCATGGGATCGGAGGCCAAGGGAATGCGGCGCCTAACGACGGAAAGCTGCGACTTCCTGCTCTCCATTCCCATGGCGGGTTTTGTGGAATGCCTGAATGTTTCCGTCGCCACCGGCGTCTGCCTTTTTGAAATTGTCCGGCAGCGCAAAGCAAAGTAGGAAGCCGGGCGGTCGGTTTCTTCTCGGGTTGATATCCGGGTTGAGTCATCTGCGGTTTTAAAACCCATCGGGAAAAAGATCGCCGAGCTTGGGTTCCTTTCCCGGTGGTGTTCGTCTTGGGACGGTTCGTTTTTCGTCTGCTTTGCATTTCGCCATGAATTCCTCCGATGACATGGTATGCGCTCCCGCGCTCGAAACCGTGTCGTGCTCCGCGTGGTCGGAGGTGACAACAAGGATTCTTTCGGGATCTTGAAACTTGCAGACCAGTCGCTCGATTACCGTGTCGGCGGAAAGGTTCCCCGGCGAAAAGAACACCTCAAGGTATTTCGAGCTCAGCGCGGTATCGCTACCCGCTTCGCGCCCGTCGAACACGATGGTTGTTTGCCGCGCCGCATTGTGCGCCGTCTCCTCAACCATCCGCACCAGCCGGTGTCGTGCTCCCTGGATATCCGTACCGAGCATTTGCGCCAGCTCCGGGAGTTGGTGGAGCAGGTTGTAGCCATCGATGATGAGCCATTCGTACGGCATCATTTTCTCCGCAGCCAACCGAGCTTCGGCGCCTTTCCTTCGAGCAGTGTTCCGAGCTGCCGCTTAAAGCCGTCCTTGGCGGCGAGGCCCTGTTCGTAGATGGCCTCCGCCTTGTGGAAGTCGAGCATCTCGATATCCATCAGGGGCGGTTGCACATAGATATCCACCGGGTGGTTGTTCAGCTTTTCCTGCGCCATCGCATCCATCATTACCTGGTAGGTTTGGAAAATGGCCTCCAGTGGCGAGGGCGGCTTATTGACGGGCGTGGAGGTGTTTCCCATGATGTCCACGGCAATGCGGATATCGCATTTCGGGTCGAGCAGGTCGTGGGGCACATTGTTCACCAGCCCGCCGTCGACCAGCACGCGATCATTGGCAACCACCGGCGTGAAAATATAGGGGATGGCCATGCTTGCGCGGACGGCCGGAAGCAGGTCGCCCGAGTCGAAGACCACCGGCTTGCGCCTCCAGAAGTCGGTTGCCACGGTCTTTAGAGGAATCTTCAGCTCCTCGAACGTCGAGACCTGCATCTGGTCGTAGAGGAAGCCAAAAAACTTTTCGCCCTTGATCAATCCCTGCGGCTTAAAGCTAAAGTGCGGATCGATCATCGAGAGCACCTTGAACGAATCCTTGCTGCGGATGATCTCCTTGAAGCGGGCGTTGCGCGGCACCATCAGCTGTTCGATCATTGCGACAATGTCCGCCGCCGAATGGCCGGAGGCATACAGCGCCCCGAGGATAGCCCCGATGCTGGTTCCCGTGATGCAATAGGGTTTAATGCCCAGCTCGTCGAACACCTCGAGAATGGGAATGTGCGCAAATCCTTTAGCACCCCCGCCGCCCAATGTGAGTCCAATTTTTTTCATGTCGGCATTGCAAACCACCCGTCGCAACGAATCAATGTTAAACGAGGAAAGGTTTGGAGGGGCGGCGGCCTCGCTGATCGACGAGGCCGTCGCCCCTCCAGGCTATGTTCTGTGGATGGCGGAATGGATTTCGCGCAGTTCGGGGGTGCGGAGCAGAAAGGTGAGGCCCAGATAGGTCAGTGCTCCTGCTCCGATGGCGAGGGCGAGGGAACCGATTTGCGCCATCTTGCCGGGCATGAAGTTTCCGAGCAGTGGAAGCAGGAGCCATGCGGTGGCCCATGCCACCACGGCCATCGCCAGCGCGCTAAGTAGGCAGCGGGTGAAGCTTTTGAGGATTTCCAACCATTGGAGGTTCTTCATGCGGCGGGTGAGGATGATGCCGAGGACGGCCATGCCGACGGCTTCGGCGATGACGGTGGAGAAGGCCATGCCGGCGTGTTTCCAGTAGGTGGGCAGGGTGAGGATGAAGATAATGTTGAGTGCCAAATTGAGCAGAACCGTGTAGATGCCGATCCGGACCGGTGTCCGCATATCCTGCACGGCGTAGAAGGCGGGCACAAAAACCTTGGCGGCGCTGAAGACGACGAGGCCGGGGGCGTAGAAGCGCAGGGCGCGGGCGCTGAGCAGGGTCGAGTTGGAGTCGAAACTTCCGCCCCATTCAAAGATGGTTTTGAGGATGATCGGTGCGAGCACTAGCAGGCCGAGGGCTGCGGGGGTCATGATAAAGATCAAGTGGCGCAGCGAGTGGTTGATGGTTTCGCGCATGGCGGCGGTATTCTTTTCGGCGGCGTGGGTGGAGAAGGTGGGTAGCAGGACGGTCGCCATGGCGGTGGCGATGACGCCGAGCGGGAAGTAGATCATGCGTTCGCTGTAGAACAGCGCCGCCGGTGCCCATTCCCCGATCCATAGGGCGAGCATGCGGTCGATCAGCACATTGAATTGGGTGACGGCCATGCCGAGTGCGGCAGGACCCATCAGCAACAGCATCTGTTTTACGCGCGGATCGTTCCAGTGGCTGGAAAACCGGAACGGGCAACCAAAACGCCTCAGGGCCGGGAGCTGGATCGCGATCTGCGCCGCACCGGCGAGCAGGACCGCCCAGGCCAATACCATGGCGCGGCTGCCGGGATCGGTCCCGATGATCGGGAAAACAACCAGCATCGCAACGATAAGGATAATGTTGAGCAGGCAGGGCGCAAAGGCTGAGGTGGCGAAATGTTTGTAGGAGTTGAGCACGGCCATGGAGAGCGCCGCCATGCAGATGAACAGAACATAGGGGAACATCACGCGCGCGAGCGCAAAAGTGGTCAGCCATTTTTCGGAGACGCCGGGACACCGCAGTCCGATGGAGAAAAGCAGGACTCCAACGATGGCGATGGTGGTCAGCAGGGCGGCGGCCATGGTAACGACCTTCGAAGCCATCACCCATGCGGCTTTGTCTCCCTCTTTGGTGCGCGTTTCAATCAATACGGGGATGAAGGCGGCCGAGAGCGCGCCTTCGCCAAAGAGGCGCCGGAAGAGGTTGGGGATGGTGAACGCCACAAAGAAGGCGGACGCCAGCAGGGAGGTGCCGAAGTGGTAGGCGATGACAATGTCGCGCACCATACCCAAGCCGCGGCTGAGTAGCGTGAAGCTGCCCACCACCCCGGCCGACCGGATTACCTTGCCATCCTTCAAGCAGATCCCCTTTGTTTTGGTTGCGTTGACCCCGCGAAAAAACTAAAGATAGGCCATTCAACCATGCAGTTCAAAACAGAACGGAACCATTTTATGAACGATCCAGGACGAATTTTGATGGGCGACGGCGAGGCGATCGCTGCTTCGTATGCGCAGATGAACAGCCAGCCGGTCGATTGGGATTTGAGCGACCGCCCGGTGGAGCCGCTGCGGCGGAAACAGACCACCTTGGCACGCTCCGAAACCATCTCCGGTCCTGGAACTTTCATGGGGAAGGCGACGCGCACGATCACCTTTGCCCCGACCCATCTCGAAGGCTGGTGGCTCGACCGCATCGATCAGCCGGGTTCGCTACCGATCCGCGCCGGTATTTCCAATGTATGGACCACGGGACAGATCGTGAGCAACATTGTTTTGCGCAGCGGCAACCCGCACAACTATGTCCGCATGGTGGAGCATCTGGTTTCGCTTCGCATGGGCATGGGTGTCGACAACCTGATGATCAAGATCGATTCCGGTGACCCGCCGCTCTTTGAGCAGGGGAGCCTCGATGTGGTCGAGGCGCTGGAAAAATGCGGCACGGTCGAACTGGACAAGCCCGTCAAGTATGTAACCGTCGAAGAGCCGGTGACGGTCGGCGGAACCTACGGCGATTTCATCACGCTCGCGCCGCCGGACGATTTGGACAACCCGCAATTGATGGTCGACTGTGCGCTCAGCTTCCCGACCGCCATTGGGCAGCAGCGCATTGTCTTTCCGCTATCGGCGGAACTCACGAAGATGGCATCGGTCGCCCGCACCAATACCTCGCTCGCCAAGGTCGTCTATTGTGCCACCATCGGCCGGATTTTCGCCGACGTGCGCAATCTTGGCTATGACCGGAAAAATGTATCGATCGCGGGGAAGAAGCACTATATGAACAAACCTCGCCTGCTACACGAAGGCAAGGCGCTGGAGGCGGCCTGGCACCGCGCCGTGCTCGACATGCTCGCGGCGGTCGCCCTGATCCCCGAAGGTCTGTTCGTCGGAAAAATCAAATCCTACAAGGCGGGTCACCGGTTGGATTGCGAGCTGGTGAAGCAGCTCTATTTGAACCAGGTGTTGGTTCCGCTTGAAAATTTTTTATTTTAGAATTTAGAATTTCGATTTGTCGGCGGGCGAAGCCCGCACCCTTTAAGAAAAGCCGTTGCAAACCCGCAAATCAAAAATTAGCCTGAATAAATAATTTGCGAATGCAAATAGCGCCTTTGGCGCGGTTCATCAAAATTCAAAAATGGAGAAGCCATGAAATCATATCGGAAGGAACTTTGGTTCGAGGCGCCGCAACGGCGGAAGATCATTCACATCACGCCGCAGATCGACGAGTGCCTGCGCGAGTCTGGAATCACAGAGGGCCTATGCCTCGTGAACGCGATGCACATCACCGCGTCGGTTTTCATCAACGACAATGAAAGCGGGCTGCATGCCGACTATGAAAAGTGGCTCGAAAAACTCGCGCCGGAAAAACCCTATTCGCAGTATGCCCACAACGGCTACGAGGATAATGCCGATGCCCACCTCAAGCGCACCATCATGGGGCGCGAGGTCGTGGTGGCCATCACCAACGGCCAGCTGGACTTTGGTCCGTGGGAATCCATTTTCTACTACGAACTCGACGGCTTGCGCAAAAAACGCGTACTCGTCAAGATCATCGGCGAGTAGGCATGGACAACCCGGCATTTCATCGCAATGAGCTTTTATTGGGCAAGGCCGGTGTCGCCGCACTCGCGGAAACGCGCGTGATCCTGTTTGGTGCCGGCGGAGTTGGCAGCTGGTGCGCCGAGGCATTGATCCGTTCCGGGGTGGGGAGTCTGGCCATCGTCGATAACGACGTCATTTGCGTTACCAATATTAACCGCCAGCTTCAGGCCACGGTTCCAAATATCGGGCGCGCGAAGGTCGAGGCCCTGAGGGAACGACTGCTTCAAATTGCGCCGCACGCTGAAATCAACGCCGTGCAAAAAACCTACAATCTCGAATCCAAGACAGGATTTGATCTGGCATCCTACGACTATGTGATCGATGCCATCGACACGCTTTCGCACAAGGTCAGCCTGATCGCCCTGGCGATGGAATCAGGCGCGACGCTCTATTCCGCCATGGGGGCTGCCTGCAAGCTCGACGCCGCCGCCATTCGCGTTTCATCCATTTGGGAGACGCAGGGATGCAAGTTGGCCAAGTTTGTACGTCGGCGGTTGCGCCGCTGGGGGGCGGAGGGCGAGTGTCTGTGCGTCTATTCCGAGGAGTTTCTCGAATCGCGGGAATCCGATGCAGCCTGCGGCTCGGAGCATTGTTTCTGCCCAAAACAGGTCGGTGAAGACGGCGAGGAAATCTCGTCCGATGCCTGGTGCGGCAAGAAGGCGCAGATCAACGGATCGATGGTGCATATTACGGGTGCGTTCGGTTTCCATTTGGCGGGTCTGGTGGTGCAAGATATCTACCAGCGGATCAATCACACCTCAAGAATGTAGATGTATCCGCCGGAACGCACGCGGAATTGGCCGGTTGCAAGGTTCCCGTCATCGATGAGTGCATCGACTTCTTGCATTTGATCATCACCCCAGTTGGGCGACTTGACCGACACCCCCGCGTGGATTCCAAAGACCTCGTAGTCCCAGTCCCATTGACCGCCAATCACGGTTTCTTCGCTCCATGGAAACCCGCTGAGATATTCACCCATGCCGTTTGGTATCTGTCCCGGGGTTTTATCCGCCGGATAGTCGCCATGGTCGAGGGCATATTGGACGAAGGCATGGCCCGCTGCTTTGATTTCGCGGGCAAAGCGCGTGCTGCGCGTCTTGGTCCCCGCGTTTCGCATGGAGGGAATAGCCAATGACGCCAGTAGACCAACGATTGATGTGACAATCATGATTTCCACCAACGTGAAGCCCTTTCTGGATGCGAATGTTTCCATAACGGCTTATTTATCAGCATTATGGATGCCATTCTTTAGTGTTTTTCTAATGTTCCGGCGAGTGGAGCAAGAGTTCGTAGAGTTGCCGGTAGTAGCCATCATGCGCCATCAATTCCGCGTGCGTGCCTTGGTCGACCAGCTCGCCGTGGCGCATCACCAGGATGCGGTCGGCATGGCGGATGGTGGAAAGGCGGTGGGCAATCACGATGCTGGTGCGATTGCGCATCATTTTCCCGAGGGCGTCTTGGATGAGCATTTCCGTGGCGGTATCGACGCTGGCCGTCGCTTCGTCGAGGACGAATAAGAGTTCCGGATCCTGCGCTAGCGTGCGCGCCATGACCAGCAACTGCTTCTGCCCAAGCGAAAGCCCTTCGCCGCGCTCGTTCATGACGGTGTCGTAGCCCTCGGGCATCGCTTCAATGAAGCCGTGGGCGTTGACCGTCTTGGCGGCACGGATGATATCCGCCCGACTGATGCCCGGCGTCTGCAGGCTGATATTGTCGGCGACCGATCCGGTAAAGATGAACGGGTCTTGGAAGACATAGCCGAGTCGCCCGCGCAGGTCGGCCTTGCTGAATTCGCGCACGTCCACACCGTCGATGGACACGGCGCCTTGCTGCACATCGTAGAAGCGGCCGATCAGGTTGATGATGGTGCTCTTGCCCGCGCCGGTCGCGCCGACGACGGCCAGTACCTGCCCGGGTTCGACGGAGAAGGAAAGATCCTTGATCACCCAGTTCTTATCCGTATAGGCAAACCAGACGTCGTTGAAGGCTATGCTCCCCGCAATGCGGTCGGGTGCGACAGGTTCCGGCGGATCGGTCACTTCTTCCGGGGTGTCGAGCAGGATGAAAATCCGCTCAATGGACGCCATCGCAATCTGGAACGATCCGGCCTTGTCGGAAAGCGATCCGAGCGGGCGGAAAAAGTCGCGGATATAGGCGAGGAAAGCCACAAAGATGCCAAGCGTCATGGTGGTCGATCCATTCAGGATCAGCACGCCACCCACCGCAAGGATGAGCAGGATCGAAAGGGCTTGCCCGCCCTCGATCGTCGGGAAATAGAGGCTGAACCAACGCACTTCATCGAAGTAGGCTGCGCGCAGGTGGGTGTTGCATTGGTCGAAATCCGCCATGGCGCTGGCCTCGCGGTTGAAGAGCTGGATGGTGGTCATGCCGGTCAGGTCTTCCTGCAGCAGTGCGTTCAGGAGCGACTGGCGGTCGCGGATGTTGCGGTTGGCATCGCGCAGCTTAACGTTGACGTAGAGCATGATGGTAAACAAGAAGGGCAGGGTGATGAAGATGGCCAGCGAAAGAACGGGGCTGATGTAGATCATGTAGCCCATGATCCCTAGCAACATGAACAGGTCGGCGATGGTGCCGACGACGCCCTCCGTCACGAAATGCTGGAGCCGCTCGATGTCGGACGTGACGCGCGTCATCAGCGTGCCGACGGCGGTCTGGTCGAAGTAGGCCTGCTGCATGCGCAGTACCTTGCGGAAAACCTCCAACCGAAGATCGTAGATGATCTTCTGGCCGATCCACGCCGTGAGCAATCCTTGAAAATAGCGCACCCCATGGCCAACGGCGGCAATCGAGATATAGAGAATGCTCAGTTTCATCAACAGGTCGATGCGCTCGGCGGCCGGGCTGGAGTTGTCCATCAGGCATTGATCCGTCATGCGCTGGATGAGCACCGGAAGGAAGTTGATCGCGAGCGAGGTGAACGTGATCATCGCCAAGGCGAGGATCAGCCAGCGCCAATACGGCAGGGAATAGGCGAGGAGGCGTTTGGCCAGTTTCATGCGTCTGTCCGGTGGTTTGGATGGGTCGGGGCTATTTTCATCAGCAAACCGAGAGGGTACGGATTGCCCACCGGAACACAAGCTTGCAATGATGATACGCAGTTGAGCTAAATCGTATTTTAACCACGGAATAGACTGAATACATGGAACCGCAGATTTGCGGTGGAGCGGGTCTCCAGAGGGACCTTCAGTCTGAGACCGGGAAAGCTATTGTTCTCTAACAAGCTCTTAAAAACATTAATTCAAACACATCATATATCATATAAATACGCTCTAAATGGGGTGGTTTAGGGGCTAAATATCCGTTTATCATATAAACAGGAGTAGATTTTGGGCGCTCGAAGTGTGCGAAAATCGGCTGTTTCGCGGTTTGGATTCTTCGTAATAAGCAAGCGGGACGCTTGCCCTACTTTCTCCGCAAGTCCGCAATTTAATATCAAAAAACTTCGTTGTTGATGACCTTTTAAAGGAAGAGTAGAAAGGACGTTTTGTGGTTGGATATTCAAGGGGAGTTGAGATGAAGCGATGGAATGTGGTGTGTGCAGGTTTGTTGTTGGCGGGGACGGGAGTCTTTGCAGAGGAGGTTCTGGTTTCGTGGGAGTCGAATGGGGTATTGGTGGCCACCGGCATGGAGCCGGGATCGACCTGTACGGTGGAGAGAGCGTCTAACCTATCCACACCTTTTGTGGATATGAGCTCGGAGGTGGTGGGTACCAGTGGTGTCGCTAGAACGGAGGTGCTCCTAGAGCAGGTAACTTCGTTTTTCCGGGTACGCGTGGATTTTCCATCGGAGGTAATTCCAGAGGGTATGGTGAAAATTCCCGCGGGAATCAATACGGGAACCGATCCGGACTTCGGCGCCTATTCGCTAACGAACGATGTTGCGTTCTATATGGATAAATATGAAGTGACGAAGGCGAGGTGGGACACCGTCTACAACTGGGCGGTTTCGCATGGCTACAGCTTTGACAATGCCGGTTCCGGCAAGGCCTCGAACCATCCGGTGTATATGGTCAACTGGCACGATTGCGTCAAGTGGTGCAATGCCCGCAGCCAGATGGACGGCAAGACACCGTGCTACAACCTTTCGACCTGGAGCTGCGACTTCAACGCCAACGGCTACCGCCTGCCGACCACCACCGAATGGGAATATGCCGCACGCGGCGGCCTGCATGGCAAGCGCTTCCCGTGGGGCGACACTATTCAGCACAGCCGGACGAACTACCGCAGCGTAAGTTCATACAGCTATGATACCAGCTCCACGCTCGGCTACCACCCTTCGTACAATACTGGCAGCCATCCCTACACGAGTCCGGTTGGAAGTTTTTCCTCGAATGGGTATGGGCTCTATGACATGTCTGGAAACGTATGGGAGTGGTGCAACACTTCGTCGGGTTCGGACCGCTCCGTCCGGGGCGGGAGCTGGCTCCACGACGCGGCCATCGCGCGTTGCGGCAACGAGCGCTGGTTCCGCTCGGACTCCGATTCCTACTACTTCGGGATCCGTGCTGTTTGCCGTTAAGGGCCACTCCGCAGTCGCGAGAGTCTTCGACCTGCGCTCCTCCATACAGCCGAAACGAGCAGTTTATATCGTCGAAGCCGATCGCAAAATTTGGAGTGCGGTGGCAACCGCAGGGCGACACCGCTTTTAAATCCGGTTGAATGGTAGCGCAATGGATGGCTTCGGGACTGAGCGTATCGAGAAATATGGATACGATCTTTTGTCCGTGATGGATGCTCCCCGATAAAGCAGCTGTTTTTTTGCGCGAAATAGGGTACGGCTCTTCCTAGCAGCCTGTCGGACTTAGGTTAAAAAGACAGGCATAATACGAGAATAAC
>CBDVCB010000025.1:0-31986 GCA_965372395.1 uncultured bacterium | reverse complement strand
TGGAAACCGGAGCCTTCGAATCATTTTTCCGGTAGAAAAACCACCTTTGATTGTGGTAGGCTCCTCCCAGTCAAGTGGGAGGAATGCCTGAGTATGGCATAAACATTGGTTTTCGGGGAACAATGGGAAGTGAATTACACATAGTGGCCATTGGGCTATTCGTTCTTTGTGGCGCAGAGCTCGCGCTGGCGCAAGAGTCGAATCAGATGGCCCTGTTGTCCATGGAACCGGTAGCGGGTGCAAAAACGGAGCAGGCAAAGGTGACTGCGGTCTACGGGATTTCGGCCGACGACTATTTACCATCCACTGATGCGCTAAAAAAGCAGGCGCGGTCCAATGTTCGCTCCGCCGCGTCGCACCCCGCCTTCGACCTGCCACCTGCCTTCTACTTCATCGGCGGCCCAATTTTCATCCTCCTCTTTCTGCGGGTTCTCGTCCTCTTCCTAAACGGGTTCGAGGAGAAGCGCCGCGAGGAGCAACGACAGGCCGTGCTGGACGTTGAGGATCCCGAATAATCGGGATCATGCGCATCTCCAGACTTGCCGACCACCCGCCTTCATTGGATACTGCGAACCGATATGCTCAGGAATCTGAAAATAAAGAATCTCGCGCTGGTGGATGATGTCCAGGTGGGCTTCAACGGTGGATTGAATGTGATTACCGGCGAAACCGGCGCGGGCAAGTCGCTGCTCATCGGGGCGCTCCGGTTGCTGCTTGGGGAGCGGGCGGACAAGTCGATGATTCGCTCTGGCGAATCGTCCTGCTCGGTCTACGCCGAATTCGGACTGGAAGACACGACCCATATCGACGCCATTCTTTCCGATATTGGACTGGATGCCTGCGACGGCGGGTTGCTGATTATCCGCCGCGTGATAACCGAGTCGTCGAACAAAACCATGGTGAACGACGAGCCGGTCACCCTCCAAGTGCTCAGGCGGCTCGGAAACGTGCTGGTCGATATGCACGGCCCGTATGACCATCAGTCGCTACTCGACACCGCCACCCAGCTCGAAATCCTCGATGCCTTTGGGCAGGTGGGGGAAACCAAGGCCGCCTACCTTTCCGAATATCGCAAACTCCGCGAAATCCAACGGCAGATCGATGCGCTCAACTCCGACAACGAGGAAGACCTCGAACGGCAGATTGAATTCCTGGACTACCGTGTAAACGAAATCGAAACCGCCAAGCTCTCCACCGAAGAAGACGAACAGGTTGAAGAAGAGCATGGCGTCATTGCCAATTCGCAACAGGTCATCGAGCTGGCCAACGGCGCGGTCAACGCCCTCGCCGAAGGCGAAGGGTGCGCGTTCGACGGCCTCGTTGCCGCGCAGCAATGCTTGAACCAACTCGTCAAGCTCATGCCCGAAGCGGGCGAGTGGAACGACGAAATCGAAAGCGCAGTCATGCAAGTGCAGGAAGTCGTCCGCTCCATCGAAACCTCCGCCGCCGGAATCGACTCCAGTCCCGAGCGCATGCAGTGGCTCGACGACCGTCTCACCACCTACCAAACCCTCAAGCGCAAGTATGGGGCAACCGTCGAGGAAGTGCTTCGGAATTGCGGCACCTGGAAGCAGCAGCTTCAGGAGTTGCGCGGGCGCGGCAAACGACGTGCGGAACTGCAGGCCGACCTTGAGGTCGTTTTCCAGTCTGTGGAAAAGGCCGGATTTGATCTGCGCAGCAAACGCGAAAACGTGGCGGACAACCTTTCTGAATGCATTACAAAAGAACTCGTCGACATCGGTTTCGAGCATGGATTCTTCGATGTCCAGCTCACCCCGTGCGAACCCGGGCCGTCCGGGATCGATCAGATCGACTTTGGCTTTGCCCCCAACGCCGGCGAGGACATGCGTCCGTTGCGGATGATTGCCTCGAGCGGCGAGATCTCTCGCGTCATGCTCGCCACCAAGGCCGTCCTCGCGCGGCACGACCAGATCCCCGTGCTGGTGTTCGACGAAATCGACGCCAACGTCGGCGGTGAAATCGGCGGGGCGGTCGGGCGCAAGCTTGCCCAGGTGGCGGAGTGCCACCAGCTCATCTGCATTACGCACTTGCCGCAGGTCGCCGCCTGCGGCACAACCCATCTCGCCGTTTCCAAAAGTGTTCAGGATGGCCGGACCTACACCGAAGTGCGCTTGCTCGACGCCGACTCCCGCCCCGGTGAAATTGCCCGCATGCTTGGTGGCGGCACGGAGGTCGCCCTCCGGCACGCCCATGAGATGCTTGAAAAGGCTGGAGTGCGGCGGCAAGCGTAGCGCGACACCGCTTTTGCGTACGCACGGTGTGACAGGAAAGCGGCGTGGCCTTTCAGTTCCCGCCGCACTCCATGACTTTTCCAATCAGCTCTTTGAGCATAGGCGTGGCTTTTTCGCTGTCGAGGTGGGGGTGGCGGCCGGCGAAGGTGAGGTATTGCTTCTCTTTCGAGAGCATGACCTGCCGGTTGCGGACAATGATTGATTTTATTCCTTGGTCAGCGGCGACGATCCGTAGTTCGGCGATGAGCATGAGGCGCTGCATTTCGGCGGGAAGCTTGCCGAACCGATCCTTGATCTCTCGCTTGATCTGGATGATCTCCTGCTTGGTGGCGAGGGCGGAGATGCGCTGGTAGAGCCGGAGCCGCAGGTTTTCGTCCTCGATGTAGCCATAGGGAATGTAGGCGCCGTTTCCGCTTTTTCCGGCATGGGGGGAGAGGTCGAGGAAGTCGAGCTTGACGACCACGTCCATGAGCGGCGGGGGACGCTTTCCTTTCAGGATGGCGATGGTGCGCTTGAGCAGTTGGCAGTAGAGGTCGAACCCGATGGCGGAAATATGGCCGCTCTGCTTTGCGCCGAGCATGTTGCCCGCGCCGCGCAGTTCAAGGTCGCGGATGGCGAGACGGAAGCCGGAGCCAAGCCCTGTGTAGCGTTTGATGGCGTTCATGCGGTCGCGCGCGGCATCGATCATGTCGCCGCCGGGCGAGAGCATCATGTAGGCGAAGGCCTTGTGGTTGGAACGCCCGACGCGGCCGCGCAATTGATAGAGATCGGAAAGGCCGAAACGCTCGGCATTTTCGATGATCATGGTATTGCAGTTGGGAATGTCGACGCCGCTTTCGATGATGGTGGTGCAGAGCAGGACGTCGAACCGTCCCTGCACAAAGGCATGCATGATTTCGGATAGCTCCTTTTCGGGCATTTGCCCGTGGGCGACGGCGATGCGGGCTTCCGGCACGAGCGCGCGCAGTTTGTTGTCGACGAGATGGATGGTTTTGACGCGGTTGTGCAGGTAGAAAACCTGTCCTTCCCGGTGCAGCTCCATGCGAATGGCTTCGGCGATGATCTCCTCGTCGTAGGGGATCACGGCGGTTTCGACGGGCTGCCGTTCCTGCGGCGCTGTCTTGATGGTGCTGAGGTCGCGCACGCCGGTTATGCCCATATAGAGCGTGCGCGGTATCGGTGTGGCCGACATGGTGATGATATCGACCTGCTTGCGCAATTCCTTCAGGCTCTCCTTGGCTTCCACGCCGAATCGCTGCTCTTCATCGATGATAACCAGTCCAAGGTTCTTGAAGCCGACATCCTTGGAAAGCAGGCGATGGGTGCCGATCAGGATATCGACTTTGCCTTCCAAGGTGCGGGAAAGCGTTTTGTTTTGCTGGGCACGGGTTCGGAAGCGGCTGACCATATCGATCCGGACGGGGAAGGCGGCCAGGCGTTCGGTAAAGGTTTCGTAGTGCTGCTGCGCCAGTACGGTGGTGGGGACGAGTACGGCGACTTGCTTCCCATCCATGATGGCCTTGAACGCGGCGCGCATCGCCACCTCGGTCTTGCCAAATCCGACGTCGCCGCAGAGCAGGCGATCCATTGGGCGCGTCTTTTCCATGTCGCGCTTGAGTTCGGCGGTGGCGGTAAGCTGGTCGGGGGTTTCGGTGTAGGGGAAGGCGGCCTCGAACTCGGTCTGCATGGCGGTGTCTTTCGAAAACTTGAAGCCGCGCTTCGCCTGCCGCTCGGCCTGGGTTTGCAGGAGCTTGGCGGCGAGATCCTGCACGGCTTCCTGCGCGGTGGCCTTGTCGTTGCGCCACTTGCGACCGCCGAGCACATGCGGCTTCGGGATATGTTTTCCCATGCCCTTGTAGCGTGTGAGCAAATGCGCCTGCGTGACGGGTAGGTAGACCTTTTCGCCCTTGGCATATTCGATGGACAGCACTTCCTGATTGCGGGCGTTAAAGGAGGTTTCGACAATCCCAAGGTATTTCCCGACACCGTGTTCGACATGCACGACAAAGTCGCCCGGCTGGATATCCGCTGCTTCCGAAACCCGCTCCTGTTTTTTAAAGCGCCTGGCCGAGCGCGCATGGGCGCTGCGGTTGCTGTGGTACGCGTAGAAATCGCTCTCGGTGATGATGAGGATCTTTTGTGCATGGTCAACCGCGCTCCCATGCAGTACGCCTCGATGCAGTTCCATCGATTGGAATCCGTCGATCTCTCCGTAGAGATCCTTGAAGCGCGCCAGCGTTCCATCCGTCTCAAAAAAGAAATGGATGTTCCATACGTTGCTCTCCGCGCAACGTTGCTCGACAAACCGCCTCCGCGCCAGCTCGGCCTCCTTTGGGTGCGCGTCGAAAGAGACGGCGAAGAGCCCCGTATCAAAATGGTCGAATCCTGTTTCCAGGAGTTGAGACTCCGCCATCTCGAAGCCGGGATTAACGATGAGCGTATTTGCGGGGAGCAGGTCGGTGAGCGGGCAGGTGTCGTCGCCCGCAAAACCAAAATCGAGCTGGGGGATTTTGACGGAGGCGGTCTTTTCGATGGAGCACTGCGTCTGGTCGTCGAAGAGGCGGATCGAGTCGATCTCGTCGCCAAGGAATTCAATGCGGACGGGGCGGGGGGAACCCGGTGGCCAGCAGTCGAGAATGCCGCCGCGCAAGGCGGCCTCGCCCGGCGAATAGACCTCCACACCGAATTCATAGCCCGCGTCGGACATCCAATTTGTGAGTTTATCAAGACTATGCTCGTCGCCAACCGTGAGAGTTCGCACCGCCTGTCCCGCCTTTCCAACCCTTGGAACCTCCTGCTCCACCGCCTGCGGACAGGTGATGATCATGAAGGCTTCATCGGTGGCCAGCTGCTGGACGATCCGCAGGTGCTCGCCAAAAACGGCGGGATCCTTTTCCATGGGCTGGAAGAGCAGGGGAGGGCTGGCCGTTTGCAGCGTGTGAATGGATTCGTGCAACCGTTCCATTTCGCGGACATCGGCAGCCACCCAAAGGATGGAGAGTTCCAAGGTCTGGAAAACCCCGAGGCCAAAGAGGGCCTGCGCGCTGATGGGCGCATCGGCCACCCGTGCGTTTCCGGCGGCAACGCCTTTAAGCACCGCCTCGTCTACACGGGGGGTGCTCTTTTTTTCAGAACCAACTGGCATGATCGGAAGTGTAGTGGTCGGGTGTGGTTTTGACAGAATAATTATGGACAGAATAATGGCTGTACTGGACTTTAGGGAACAGATCGGTATTATCCCATGAACGTTGAAAAGGGAGGTGTGTCATGGGCAATGAAAAAAAATTGAGCGGGATTTCGTGGCAGGACTTCAAGGGGCTGGCGCTGGCGGAAAAGGGCGAATATTTCCACGCGTCGCCGTTTCATACGTTGATTGCGCAACAGTTTACCCGGTCCAAGCTGGAGGAGCTTTGTACGCTGGCCTCGAAGATCCGGCGCATCTCGAAACGCCGCGCGGGGGCGAATTTTTTGCGGACACTGCTCGCCGACAAGCGGGCGATGCTCTATTTCGCGCAGCCGTCGTCGCGCACCTATCTTTCCCACAACGCCGCTTGCCAGATCCTGGGGCTGGCCACGATGGATGTGCGCGATTCCAAGACGTCGAGCGAGGTGAAGGGAGAGTCGCCGGAGGATACGATCCGAACCTTTAGTTCCTATGTGGACATGATTATTATGCGCCATCCGGTGGGTGGATTTTGCGAGCGTGTTGCCTGGATGCTTTCGAATACGAACCGTCCGATTCCCGTACTCAACGCCGGTTCGGGCGCGGACCAGCACCCGACGCAGGCGCTGCTGGACATCTACACGCTGGAGCGCAGCTTCGAGAAGATTGGCGGCATCGACGGCAAGAGCGTGGCCTTCGTAGGCGACTTGCTGCGCGGGCGCACGGTACGGTCGCTGGCGTGGTTGTTGACGCTCTACAACGACGTAAAGATCTATTTCGTTGCGCCGGAGCCCTTGCAGATCGGGGACGATGTCCGGGAGTTGCTCGATGCCGCCGGAATGGAATACGAGGTGACGCAGGACTTTGCCGCCGTGATGCCGAAGGCCGATGCGCTCTACATGACGCGCATCCAGGACGAGTGGGATGTCGAAGGCGAAAGCACGACGATCGATACGTCTGCGTTCTGCATCAACGAAGAACACTTGGATGTTTTGAAGGAAACGGCGGTCATCATGCACCCGCTGCCGCGCCGCAAGGAGATCAGCACGGATATCGACAACGATCCGCGCGCCATGTATTGGCGGCAGATGCGCAATGGCATGTGGGCGCGCGCCGCGCTCATCCTGACCACCTTTGAGCGGCAGGATGAGGTGAACGAATACTATGCGGACTATGACAAATAATTGACGATTGAGCCGTGGTTTTTCACGACTCGCGTTTCACGTATCACGAGGTAGGACATGGAACACTTGATTTCACTAAAGGAATGGAGCCCGGAGAAAATCCAGGCGGTACTGGATTTGGCTCGGGACGTGAAGGCCCAGCCGGAGAAGTATAGCGACGCCATGGCACGCAAGACGCTGCTGATGATTTTCGAGAAGCCGAGCCTGCGCACGCGCCTTTCGTTCGAGGCGGGGATGACGCAGATGGGCGGGCACGCGATCTACTACCACACCGCCAATTCGCCGATGGGCAGCGGCAAGGAGACGATCAGCGATTCGATCAAGGCCGCGGCGCGTTTTATCGATGTCATCATGGCGCGGCTCTTCAAGCACGAAAACCTTCTCGAAATGGCGGAACATGCCACCGTCCCGGTGATCAATGCACTGACCGACGACAGCCACCCGTGCCAGATCCTGGCCGATCTCCAGTCCATCGAGGAAAAAAAAGGCAAGCTGGCCGGATTGAAGCTGGCCTACCTCGGCGACGGCTTCAACAACGTGACCCACTCGCTAATGTATGGTGGAACCAAGATGGGGATGCATGTGAGCGTGGGTTCGCCCGCCGGGAGTGATTATTCACCCCGAGCGGATGTCGTGGCCGATTGCGAAGGTTTTGCCGCCGAATCCTGCGGATCGGTTTTTGTTACGAATGATCCGGTTGAAGCGATCAAGGATGCCGATGTGGTCTATACCGATTCATGGATGAGCTACCATATTGCGAAGGATCAGGAAGCGGCGCGGATCGCCAAGTTCATGCCATACCAGGTCAATGCAGTGCTGATGGCCCATGCGAAGCCCGATGCCATCTTTATGAATTGCCTGCCTGCCAACCGGGATTGCGAGCAGACGGCGGAGGTCATCGACGGCCCTCAGTCGATCGTCTTCGATGAAGCCGAAAACCGCCTCCACGCCCAAAAGGCCGTTATCCTGACGCTTTGTGGTGCGGTTTAGGGCATGCTAATGAACCTTGGGGATTTCGACGCATTTGTTTTTGATCTGGACGGCACCTTGATCGATTCGGAAAAATATCACGCGCAGGCCTTTGCCGATGCCGTGCTGGAACAGAGCGGATACCGGCTGGCCCCGGACGAGCACCTCGAATTTTTTGCCAGCCACAGCAAGCCTTTCGCGCGGGTGTTGAATGCCCGCCATGGTTTGCAGCTTGTGCCGGAGCGCGTGCTGGAGCATAAACGGCAGCGGATGAAGGAGATTTTCCAGACCGATCTGTTCGAGGGCGCGCGCGATTTCCTGGAAAAATGGAAGGGCATCAAGCCGATGGGGCTGGCCACCAACTCGCCGTTGAGCTTTGTTGATCCCGCTCTTGAAGAGGCAGGTCTGGCGGGGTTTTTCAACTCGATTATAACGGCCGATGTGGTGGTGCATCGGAAGCCCGATCCTGAAATGATAGAAATCGCCATTCAAAAGCTGCAGGCCAATCCGCTGAATACGCTGGTGTTCGAAGATCAGTTGCTGGGCGTGGATGCCGCCTTGGGCGCACGTGCGCAGGTGGTGGTAGTGGATAACGGTCAGCGGGTGGTCTTTCCGGAAACGGTTCCGGTGATGACCTGGAAGGCGTTGTTGGAGCTATGAGCGAACCCCCGTTATTAATCTTTGATCTGGATGGAACCCTGATCGATTCGCGCGCCGATCTCGCGGCCGGGATCAACCACATGCGGGCGCAATTCGAACTCGAACCCCTTGCGGTGGAAACCGTCGGCGGCTACGTCGGCGATGGAGTGCGTCTGCTGGTGGAGCGGTCGCTGCAGGGAGCCGGTGTGGATCTCGATGAAGCATTGGAAATCAACCTGAAATACTATTTCTCGCATCTCACCGTGCATACAACGCTTTACCCCGGGGTGGCGGAGGGTATCCGCCGGTTGGCGCAAGCCGGCCACAAGCTGGCGCTGCTAACCAATAAGCAGGGGGAGAGCAGTCGCGCGATCATGCGCCATTTCGGACTCGATGTTTTTTTCAGTGCCATGGTCGGCGGTGGCGATGTCGCCCGCCTGAAGCCGCAACCGGACGGGATTTACCAATGTCTGGAAACGGCCGGGATCGACGCTTCCAATGCCTGGATGATCGGCGACCACTATACCGATCTGGCCGTGGCGCAAAACGCGGGTGTGAAAAGCGCCTTTGTCCACTACGGGTTTGGCGAGGAACGCGGCTATGAACCCGAGCTATGTTTTTCTTCGTTTCCGGAGCTGGTCGGGTACTTTATTGGGCGATGAAAACATATCTTTCAGAAATTTTCAGTTCCGTTCAGGGCGAAGGCCCCTATGTAGGCGAGCGGCATTTGTTTCTTCGCTTCTGCGGTTGCCACCGTGCCTGCATCTTTTGCGATACCGTGGTGGACCGAACCGAAACCGTCTTGGTGGAACGGATGCCAGGCTCCGGCGAGCTTGAGCAAATCCCCAATCCGCTCACGGTCGAGGACCTGATCGAGATCGTTCGCGCGATCGACCGGAAAAAGACCAACCGCCGCATTTCGCTGACCGGCGGCGCGCCGCTGCTGCAGGTGCACTACCTGCGCGAGTTGCTGCCGCACCTCTGCGGCGACGACCACAGCATTTATCTCGAAACCGCGGGCGACCTGCCGCAGCAACTCAAGTCCATCATCGAGTGGATCGATATCGTGGCGATGGATGTCAAGCTGTCGAGCGTAACCAAGGAGCCGAATACGTTTCCGGTGCATTGGCAGTTCCTGAAAACCTGTCGCGACTGGGACGTCGACGTCTTCACCAAGCTGATCCTTTCGTCCGAGACCGACGAAGGAGAACTGATGCAAGCCGTGCAGGGCATAAAAAAAGCAGGTGGCGAAGATACCTTGATCGTGATCCAGCCGATGACCAAGGCGGAAAAAACGGATGCGGTGCCGAACGGCGCCCAGCTTTTGCATTGGCAGGAAATGGCCAGTCGGCTCATGCCTAACGTGCGCGTGATTCCGCAGACGCACAAAATGATGGAAATGCTTTAACGTAGACGGAGCTTCCAGCTCCGTTGCATGTGAATCGTGCGGCTGTTCGTCCGCAACGGAGCTGGAAGCTCCGTCTACATTTGAATGATGGATATGGTGAAATGAACGAAGCGAAGAAAAAAGCAGTGGTCTTGTTGAGCGGCGGACTCGATTCCGCCACGGTGCTGGCGATGGCGTTGGACGAAGGCTACGAGGTCTACGCGCTCTCCTTTCGCTATGGACAGCGCCACGCCATCGAGCTCGACTGTGCCGCCGAACAGGCTGCGGGGAAAGTGCTGGGGCATAAAACGGTCGGGATTGATCTAGGCTCGTTCGGCGGCTCCGCCCTGACCGAAAACATCGATGTCCCCAAGCACGAAACCCTTGACGAACTCACCGATGGCATTCCCATCACCTATGTGCCCGCCCGCAACACCGTATTTCTTTCCTACGCCCTCGCCTGGGCGGAGGTGCTGGAAGCGGTCGATATTTTCATCGGCGTGAATGCACTCGACTATAGCGGCTATCCCGACTGCCGCCCCGAATTTATCGAAGCCTACGAAACGATGGCCAATCTGGCTACGGTGGCGGGCGTGCAGGGGAACAAACTGACGATCCACACCCCGCTGATCGATATGACCAAGGCCGGAATTATTAAGCGCGGGCTTGAACTCGGCGTTGATTACGCTAAAACCACGAGCTGCTACGACCCTGCGCCCGATGGGCGCTCCTGCGGGCATTGTGATTCCTGTCTCTTGCGGTTGAAGGGTTTTAACGATGCGGGCGAAACCGATCCCCGCACATATATTGAGGATTGATCGATGCCGAAAATGAGAATCTACAAGGAATTCAAATTCGATGCCGCTCACCGCCTGACCAAGGTCGAGGCCGGGCATAAGTGTGGAAACCTGCACGGCCATACCTTTGTGCTGGAAGTCCATTTGGAAGGGGAGGTCGATCCGGCCAAAGGATGGATTTTGGACTTTAACGTTCTCGGTAGCGCCGTGGATCCGATTATCGACCAGCTCGACCATGCTGTCCTCAACGAGATCGAAGGGCTGGAAAACCCCACCAGCGAAAATCTTTCCGTCTGGTTCTGGGAAAAGCTAAAGCCGCAACTCCCGCAACTCGCTCAGATCGTCATCAAGGAAAGCCCCACCAGCGGCTGCATCTATTGCGGGGAGTAGGGAACCGCAGATAAGTGAACATGGAATAGTGATTTTCGAAATTTCCTATGCTTCGTCCGAATCGATCTTCACGCTCGACGTAATGCCGCCGCGCGCGGTGAAGGCGCCGTTCACAACGAGGCGTCTCGGTTGGAGCAGCTGTTCCAGATCCGTGTAGATGCGGTTGACGATTTCCTCGTAGAAGGTGCCGGTCTGGCGGAATGAAAAGAGGTAGAGCTTGAGCGACTTGCTCTCTACGCACCGCGCCCCCGGGATGTACTCGATCCGGATCGTTGCGAAATCCGGCTGTCCGGTGATCGGGCAAAGCGAGGTGAACTCCGCCGTCTCGAAAGTGATCCAATAGTTGCGCTGCGGGTTGGCGTTCTCGAAGGTTTCGAGGTTCGCTTCGTCCGGCGAGGTCGGATAGCGCATTTCGCCCTTTTTCAGTAGAGTCAGTCCGGTCAGTTTTTTTTCATCCGTCATAATGGGTTCCACTAGGTTGGGTTCGCGCCATAATATCCAGCGATTAAAAATGGGCAAGCCCGATATTCAACGCGGTTGCGGATTGCTTGTCGTATCTTGAACACGTTGCAAGATTGACCCCGCCGGACGGTTTCGGTCTACTCGTTAGGATTTTTGAAAGGAAGCTATGAATTTTGGAGAACCACGGGACATCGGCAGCATGCGCGGGATTACGCCTGCGGTAAAATATCTGTTGATCCTCAACATTGCCGTCTATCTCATCGAAGGATGGTTTCATATCCGGCTCAGCGAAGTTTTTGCCTTGCGGGCAAATTGGTACCATACCTTTGAGATTGGCCAGCTTTTCACCTACATGTTCATTCATGCCAGCGGACACCATCTGTTCATGAACATGCTAGGGCTTTTCTTTATCGGCCCGACGGTAGAGCGAACTCTCGGATCCTACCGCTTTTTCATTTTATACTACCTCAGTGGAATCCTCGGCGGATTGGGTTGGTCGCTCCTTTCCGATCCCATGGGGCCTTCCTGCGTCGGAGCCTCTGGTGCAGTGATGGGTATACTGGGTGCGTTTGGCGCGCTCTATCCCCAAGCCAAGCTATTGCTCTATTTTGTTATTCCCGTCCGGGCATGGGTGCTTGTCCTTGCCTTGGCGATATGGGAGCTGCATGAAACGATTACCTCGCCACTGATTGGCGGCATTGCCAACGCCGCGCACCTGATGGGTGGTATCGCCGGCTTCGTATATGCCTTTTCGCTTAAGCACCCAAATGTTGTCCAGAAGGTGAAAAACAAACTTCCCGGCTTTGGGAAACCCAAGCCAAAGCCCAAGCGTCAAGCGTCAAGCCGCGAGACCCTCTCCAAGGCCGAGATCGACCACATCCTCGACAAGATCGGCAAGGAAGGCATGGGCGCGCTCACGCACCGCGAACGCGAACTCCTCAAAAAGGCGACCCGCTAAAAAATGTAAACGGAGCATCCTGCTCCGTTTGGGATGAAGAACATGCGTTGGTTGATCCATTGCACGCCTTGGGGAAACGATCATCTATCGCCCGTGCCAACGGAGCTGGAAGCTCCGTCTACGCGGAGGGGTTGAGTTCCTTGATCTGGTCGCGCAGCACGGCGGCGCGCTCGAACTCCAGCGCTTCGGCGGCTTCGAGCATTTCGGTTTCGAGCTGGTGGATGGTTTCGCTGACGCTGTATTCAACACCATCTTCGGCGACGGCGAGCTCGACGGTCTCTTCGGCGGTTTCGTAGATGGTTTTCAGGCTCTCCTGGATTTCTTTCTTGATCGACTGCGGCACGATGCCGTGTTTCTCGTTGTAGGCCGTCTGCTTGCGGCGGCGGTGGTCGCACTTGTCGAGCATGCGCTGCATGGAGCCGGTCATGTTTTCGGCATACATGATGACGCGCCCGTCGACATGCCGCGCGGCGCGCCCGGCGGTTTGTATGAGGGCGGTTTCCGACCGGAGGAACCCTTCCTTGTCGGCGTCGAGAATGGCGACGAGCGAGACTTCGGGCAGGTCGAGGCCTTCGCGCAGGAGGTTGATGCCGATCAGGCAGTCGAATTTTCCGCTGCGTAGTTCGCGCAGGATATCGACGCGTTCGAGCGCACCGATATCGGAGTGCAGGTATTGCACCTTCAGTCCGGTCTTTTCGAGATATTCGGTCAGATCTTCCGCCGTGCGCTTGGTGAGTGTCGTCACCAGCGTGCGCTCGCCGCGTTCGGCGCGGATGCGGATCTCCTCCATCAGGTCGTCGATTTGGTTCTTGAGTGGGCGCAGTTCGACGGGCGGGTCGACGATGCCGGTCGGGCGGATGATTTGTTCGATCGGTCTTCCTGCGTTTTCCTGCTCGTAGACGGCGGGCGTTGCGGAAAGGAAAATGGTTTCGTGGGTGACGGAGACAAACTCGTCGAAATTCATGGGCCGGTTGTCGAGGGCCGAGGGCAGGCGGAAGCCGTGCTCGACGAGGGTTCCCTTGCGCGCCTGGTCGCCATTGTACATGCCGCGAACTTGGGGCAGGGTGACGTGCGACTCGTCGATTATGGTGAGGAAACGGTCGGAAAAATAGTCGAGCAGGCATTCCGGTCGCTCCCCGGCCTTGCGGCCGGCGAGGTGGCGGGAATAGTTTTCGATGCCGCCGCAAAAGCCGATTTCCTTCATCATTTCCAGATCGTATTCCGTGCGCATTTTTATGCGTTGCGCCTCGATCAGCCGGTTTTGCCGCTCGAACTCCGCCACCCGCTGCTCCATCTCTTGGCGGATGGCGACGAGCGCGGCATCGATCTTGGTTTGCGGCATCACAAAGTGCTTGGCGGGAGAAACCATGATGTGGTCGTGGGTTTCGAGCGTGTCGCCCGTCAGCGGATCGATCTTTTTGATCGCGTCGATTTCGTTGCCCCAGAATTCGAGGCGAATGCCATAGTCCTTGGCGTAGGAGGGAAAGATATCGAGCGTGTCGCCGCGGACGCGGAACTTGCCGGGGCCGGGCTCGTAGTCGTTTCGCTCATACTGGATCTCGACGAGCTTTTTCAAGATCGCGTCGCGGTCGGTTGTTTCGCCGACCGTTGCGCTGACAACCATTTTTTTATAGTCCTCCGGCGAGCCCAATCCATAGATGCAGGAGACGGAAGCCACGATGATTACGTCGCGGCGGTTGAGCAGGGCGTCGGTGGCGGCGAGGCGCAGGCGTTCAATCTCGTCGTTGATCGCGGAATCCTTTTCGATGAACGTATCGGTCTGCGGGATGTAGGCCTCGGGCTGGTAGTAGTCGTAGTAGGAGACAAAGTATTCCACTGCATTGTGCGGGAAGAACGCCTTCAGCTCGGCATAGAGCTGGGCCGCCAGCGTCTTGTTGTGCGAGAGCACGAGGGTGGGGCGGTCTTGCCGCGCGATCACATTGGCAATCGTAAACGTCTTGCCCGATCCCGTCACGCCCTCCAGGGTCTGGAATTTTTTTTCGGAGTCGAGTCCGGCGCATAGCGCCTCGATCGCATCGGGCTGGTCGCCCGTCGGCTTAAAATCCGCAACGAGTTGGAAGGGGGTATCCATGACGGGAAGGGTACACGGATCGTGGTTTTAGAAAAGAGAAAGTTGAACGAACACGCACGTATCGCTATAAACGGGGTGTTCCAGCTAGAGCGGGAGTAATTCAGTGGTAGAATGCCAGCTTCCCAAGCTGGACGTGGCGGGTTCGAGTCCCGTCTCCCGCTCCACTTTCAATCCAATCCAAAAAACAATGAAGGACTGACATGAGTACCCGAAGAGACATGGCGATCGCCTTGCTGGGCCTCCCCGTGATCGCTAACGCAGTGAAACCGGAGATGAACCCCTTCGGCGAGGCCGCCGCACGCATTATCAGCTACACGCTTTTTGCCGAAGCAAGAGGCGAGCCCTTTAGGGGAAAAATGGCGGTCGCCGCAGTGATCCAGACCCGCGCCAGACGTTCAAGCATCCCCTTGGTGGAAACTTGCCTGAAAGAAAAACAGTTCTCCTGTTGGAACGGTCTAAAGTCCGTTCCGGAATTCTACAGTTCGGGCGCGGGCATACAACCCGCTGATATGAAAGCCCGCAGCGATTGCTATGGAATCGCCTGGGTGCTCATGACGAGCACGCGGGAATGGGATTATCTGACGCATTTTTACAACCCCGCCATCGCGACCCCATCGTGGGCGGGCTCGCTACGAGGGAAGCACACTATTGGGAACCATGTCTTCGGGTATATTGACTGATTCCAAAAGATGCGGGATCGGATATCCGCTCCGTTTGTCGGTTCCATGCCCATGCTTTTAGATGGGGAGAGAACTACGATCACAATGGTTTTTCCCCAAAGCCTATTTCTCCAGCATGTGCTTGATGCCGTCGGCATAGAGATCGGGTTCGAGTAGGAAGGAGTCGTGGCCTTTGTCGGAGCGGACGGTGATGTGCTCGACGGGGATGTTGTTGCTCTTGAGCTGCTTGACGATATATTCCTGTTCGTCGGGATAGAAGCAGACATCGGAGTCGATGCTAAAGACGAGGTATTCCTGATGCCTGCATCCCTCGAAGACCTCGGCGTAGCTGGTTGCGCCAAGATCGCGGAGGAGATGGTATTTGATCCATCCGGAGCTGAGGTAGAGGTAGGCGTTGGCATCGAACCGCCGAACAAATTTCCGGCCTTGGTGGAGGATGTAGGATTCGAGCGGGGATTTGATCTTGTACCAGGAAAATTCATCTTGCTCCTGTTCGCATTTTTCGGTCATGCGCGCTTCCATGGCGTGGAGGGAGACGAAGGTTTTGTGGGAGATCATGCGGGCGAGGGCGAGGCCGCGCAGGGGGGCTGGGCCGTCGTAGTAGTGCCCGTTGCAAAAGTTGGGGTCGTTTTCGATGGCGAGGATCTGCTCGAGGATGTGGGTGCGCGTGAGGATGGTGGCTTCGATTCCGCAGGCGATCGGGATGATGCGCCGAACCTTTTGCGGGTAGCGCGCGGCAAAGTTCACGGCGAGCATGCCGCCGAGCGAGGGGCCGATGGCGGCGTGGAAGGTTTCGATGCCGAGTTTGGAAAAGAGGGGGATCTGCGAGTCGACGATGTCGCTAAAACTAATATGCGGAAAGTCGCCACCGTATTCCTTTCCGGTTTCTGGATTGATGGAGGCGGGGCCGGTGCTGCCGTAGCATCCCCCGAGGTAGTTTGCGCAAACCACGAAAAACCGGTTGGTATCCACCATTTTACCGGGGCCGACAAAGTCGTCCCACCAGCCGGTCTGGCACTCTTCGTTCCATTTTTCCCCAACGCCCGGAACTTCGGGGTTGAAGCCTGCCACGTGCTGGGAGCCGGTCAGGGCATGGAAAACCAGAATGGCGTTGTCTTTGTTTTCGTTGAGTTCGCCGTAGGTTTCGTAGGCGAGGGTGACGGGGCCAAAATCCTGCCCATCGTGCAGTACGAGGCGGGTTTCATGGCCTTCGCCATAGGTGAAAAACCGAGTTCTTGCTTCCATTGCGTCCCCATTGAAAAAGCCATCCCCGGAGGGATGGCTCTGTTGTCCTGTTATCCGGTAGCTAGATGTTTTCCAGAGCTTGGTCGATATCAGACAGGATATCGTCGATATGTTCAAGCCCTACAGAGAGGCGAACCAGATCCGGGGTGATGCGTCCGGCGGCCTGTTGCTCTTCGCTCAGTTGCGAGTGGGTGGTGGAGGCCGGGTGAATGGCCAGGCTGCGCGCATCGCCCACGTTGGCGAGGTGCGAGAAGAGACCGAGACCCTCGATGAACTTCTTGCCGGCCTCCGCACCGCCCTTGATACCGAAGATCACCATGCCGCCTGCGCCGTTGGGCAGGTATTTCTGCGCCAGCTCGTAGGACGGATCGCCTTCGAGCGCCGGATGGCGAACCCATTCGACCTTGTCGTGGTTCTGCAAGTGCCTGGCCACGGCCAGTCCGTTTTCGGAGTGGCGCTCCATGCGCAGCGAAAGGGTTTCGATGCCTTGCAACGCCATCCATGAATTGTCGGGCGAGATGCAGGCACCAAGATTGCGCAGCGGAATGAGGCGCATGCGCAGGATGTAGGCGAGGGGGGCCAGGTCGCCAAGGTCGTTGGCGAAGCTGACGTTCCAGTAGCTCGGTTCCGGGTCGGAAAGCAGTGGATGCTTGCCGGTGGTCCAATCAAACTTTCCGGAGTCGACCACGATGCCGCCGATGCTCGTGCCGTGTCCGCCGAGCCATTTGGTCAGCGAGTGGACCACAATGTCCGCGCCGTGTTCCAGCGGACGGCAAAGCGCCGGCGTGGAGAAGGTGCTGTCGACGATCAGCGGCAGGCCGTGGGCGTGGGCAACGTCGGCGATGGCCTGGATGTCGACGACGTCCAGCAGCGGATTGCCAACGCTTTCGCAATAGAGCGCCTTGGTTTTGTCGGTGATCGCTGCTTCGTAGTTCTTCGGGTCGGTCGGATCGACAAGGTTAACCTTGATGCCCATGGAAGGCAGGATATCGTTGAACTGGGTGTAGGTTCCGCCGTAGAGATTGTTGGCCGCCACGATTTCATCGCCGGATTTTGCAAGGTTAATGATGCTGTAGAAGATGGCGCTGGTGCCCGAGGCAACGGCCAGTGCGGCCGCGCCGCCTTCCAGGGCTGCCACGCGCTGCTCAAGCACGTCGGTGGTCGGGTTCATCAGGCGGGTGTAGATGTTGCCGAGTTCTTTCAGCGTGAACAGGTTTGCTGCATGTTCGGTGCTGTCGAAACGGTAGGACGCCGTGCGATAGAGCGGCACGGCATGCGCATGGGTGGTCGGTTCTGCCGACTCATAGCCGGCATGCAGGCATTTGGTTTCCAGTTTGCTCATGGTCTTTCCCTTTATGTTAATATTACGGAGCGGGTAGGGGGAAGCTCTGAGGAAAGACATCGAACATTTTCCCTTCCGGGAACACATCGTTGCTCTGCGCTGCAAAGCCTGGCCTTGGCACCTTCTTGCTTCCAGGTTGCCGGGCGATCTCAGGGCCAGTTCCCTCACGCCTCTCTCAATGCTTATAAATATGAGAAATAAGGTAGTGTATTGAGGAAATTAGTCAAGCGACTTTTTAATTATTTTTTTATATCCACGCTGGCAAGGGTTTACGCGTGTTGTTGAATCCGCGCGTAGGCGGATAACACCCCTGTTCTACGCGGATTTGGATTCTGCGATGGCCGCGCGCAGGAGTTTTAATTCGGACGGTTTGGCCCGGCGCCATTCGCCGGGTTTCAGATCGTCAAGCCGGATTGGGCCGATGGAAATCCGCATGAGGCGAAACACCTTTTTGTCGAAGTGCTCCATCAGACGGCGGATGTGCCGGTTTTTACCTTCACCGAGGGTGATGGTGTACTCAACGCCGGCCCGGGTATGTTTGCCCTCGTCGATATCCAGAACACGCAGGGTTTCGCCCCGGTTGGGGATGCCGCGCTTCATTTTCTGTAGTTGGTGGTAGCCGATCGGCTTGTCGATCCAGACCTTGTAGACCTTTTCAATGTGATGGCGCGGGTGCATCAGCGCGTGGGCCAGATCGCCATCGTTGGTGACGATGATCAGCCCTTCGCTCATGAAGTCGAGCCGTCCAACGGTGTAGACGCGCTCCGGCAGATCCTCAAGCAGGTCCAGCGCAGTGGTGCGTCCTTGCGGGTCGTTCGAGGTGCAAATGATCTTGGGCGGCTTGTTCAGCAGAATGGTGACGGACGCCTCCTTGGCCACCGCCTTGCCGTTGCAGACCACTTTTTGTGTTTCGGGGTCAACCTTGGTTCCAAGCTCCGCAACCGTCTTGCCATCGATGGAAACCCGCCCGGCGGTGATGAGCGTTTCGCAAAAGCGACGCGAACCAAGCCCGCAATCGGCCAAGAACTTCTGTAGTCTGATTTCAGGCATTTTGTATGAGAGGGGCGATAACAAAAAAGCACTCTAGGCGCTGCCGAGAGTGCTTTCTAAATCAATCCGGTCCGGATTAGTCTTCAGACTTGGTTTTCGGCAAACCGTGCGCGCGGTCGCCATCCTGCCATCTTCCGGCCTTCTTCAACACCTCGACACGCTCGAAGCGTTTGAGTACGTTGCGTTTCGCGCGGATCTTGGACGCGCCTTTCAAGCTGCTGTGCATGGACATAATAAACTCTCCAGTATTGTTTCCTAAAAAATGATCGCGGAACTTAACCATAATACGCGCAGTTGTCAAAATCTAAGTTTTGCCTTTTTGGTGCGGCGGTCGTTGGGCGCATAATAGTCCGCCGCGTGGCGGGAATAGCCCTTCGTCTTGCCCGGCGCAGTCCATCCCGACGCCCGGTTGGGTCAGCAAAACAAAACGACGGTTCTGGACGACGAGTTTTTGACGTGCCGTACGGGCAGGCCTTCAGGCACTCGTCGCACCAGATGCAGGCATCGGTATCAACCCGCGCCACTAGCGGCTCGAGGTCGACGTAGCCCTTCATCAATAGGCCGCCGGCCTTGCTGACCGCCGCGAGCGATGCCCCGACGCTTTCAGCCATCGTCTTCGGGAGCGGGACGCATTCATCCCGAGGGGCAAGCCCCGGGGTATTCTGCGACAATTTAGAAAAAAAAAGATTTGTAAGTTTAGAGTAAGGTTGGTATTTCTAGAAGTCCTAAGCCAACATTAAGGAGAATTGGATGATGAAACTTAAGACCTTTGCACCTCGAATTACCCGTCGCATCATATTATTGATAGCTTTAAGCTTGGGCATCACAGCACAGGCCCAACAGGTCTTTACCAACGGGATCGATCTGGCCTACAGCTATGTCAGCAACATTGCTTTGGTCGCCGAGGCGGGCAGCAGCACAAACCTTGGGACGCTAGGACAGGCCATTAGTGTTGGGCAATTGTCTGGCAATGATCCTCAGACTGGTGAAATGATTACGAATTCCGCTGACTTGCTTCCATTTGTGGGGCAGTCGTTGGTTCTGGTGGATACCAATGGTCTGGATGCGGTAGTTGTGACTCCGGCTGGAATGTCCGCGCCAAATGTGGCTGCTGGCAACCTATCAACCTACCAGCTGGATTTTATTTCAGGAACCAACACGGTTGCTTCCATCTATCCTAGCAATGGGGTTCTTTCGGTTAGTGGCGGACTTGGCGGGGATGCTTCTGGCTTGACGGTCAATGGGGAGTCGCTGGATTCAATTATTTCCAATTTGCAGCAGCAGGCGGATGCGGTTTATGCAAACGGCGCCATTGTTATGGTACAGGCGACCACGAATGGGGCACAGAATGGATTAAACCTTCTTGCTGCCTATGCCGAAGCCAAGACAAAAAGCCCGTCTGCCAACAACCGTATTGCCGTCGTCCTTCCGCCGGGAACGTACGATCTTGGTTCTTCTACATTGAATATGGACACGACCCATATTGATGTCTGCGGATTGGTGGAAACTCCGGTTACGGCCATTTTGCCCCGCGGAGCCCAATTGTTGGCCAAGCCACCTGCCGTGATTGAATCAACCGCGGGATTTGCCATCAACATGACCGGCAGCACAGACAGCATGGTTCGGCACATCTCTGTGCTGGATGGCGAGATCCGTACGGGTGTGGACGCGACCGCCGCGGGCAACACGCTCTACCATGTCTATGCCGGTGGTGGTATTGACTACGATCACTCCTATGCCCGCTACCTACATTGCTGGGGATACCTTGATTCCTTCTCTGGTGATGCTTGGCAGCATTCGCCGAATCCGCAGAGAGAAGGACTGGGTCCGAAAGGATATTATTATGCCTGCATTGCAGGAGACGACTCATTTAGCGGGTCCGCGTTGGGATGCGATTGTTCGGGTGTGTTCTTGCATTGTTCGGGAGGGTATGGTGGCTTTGGAATAAGTGGTTCCGCCAGCGGAATATTTATCAATTGCGTAGCCGGGGATGAGTCTTTTGGTGAGGATGAAGCCAGCGGAACATTTATCAACTGCCAAGGCGGGAGTGACTCTTTTGGGTGGAGAACGGCGAGCGGTACGTTTACGGATTGCCAGGCCGGGGAGTACTCTTTTGGTTATCGGCTGGCGAGCGGTACGTTTACGGATTGCCAGGCCGGGGGGTGGTCTTTTGGTAGCGGAAGTTGTCCTGGGTCTCTGTCAACCAACGCCGTACTGGTCAACTGCTCGGCAGGTTTGAACAGCTTCGGTGACTTTGATATGGCCGCCGAAAACTTTTCCTACAATGCCTCCGGCCATACCCTCGCCGGCGGCCCCATCACCGGCGACGGCTCCGGGCTGACCAACCTGAATGTCGCAAATCTGCTTGGCATCATCCCGACCAACAATCTTCCAGCGGAGGCTTTGCAGAGTGGCGGAGCATCGGATTGGGCGCAACTTGCCGGGATTCCTTCCGGGTTCTCGGATGGGGTGGATAATGTACTTGCGGATACCGATGTAGCCTCCATGGGATACATTAAAGTCGATACAGATACCCAGTTGGATGAATCGCAAGTAGATGTCTACGTTGCGAATAATGGTTATGCCTTATCTTCAAACATCTACACCAAAGCCGAAACAGACTCTGCGATTACGAATGCCTTGGTGGGTTCGAATATGGATCTCTCCAATATAGGGGTCTATGGGGATCTCGGCATGGGTTCGTTCACCAATTCCTCGACCTCCAACTAATAGCTTCATCCTCGTGAGTCTTGTTTGATTAATATTTAGCTTGGGTAGGGCGATATGAAAAAAATCCATAAACTTCTCGGTGCGGCACATCCCTTGGTTCTCTTAGGGATGATAGGTGCCATCATGATGTTTACCATAGCGGTGGCCTTGGCCGGTTATCCGCAGTGGTGGACTGATCGAGGTGTAGTCGATGCCAATGCGGCATCGACCAACGACTATGCTGCGGCGAACCAAGGGCAGCTTAAGCATATCGCCACCGCAGCTCATGGAGAATTTTCAGATAAGTTGACCAGCGTTGATCTTTCAGTTGTCAGCAACATGGTTATCGGCTTTTCGGGGTCCAATGACTACGCCGCTCTTAACCTTGGACAACTGAAGTATGTGGCCAGCCCATTCTACGATGTGTTATGGAGCAATAACTTAACCAATGTTTGGCCCTCGGGGGTGACCTCTGGCCCATACCCATGGCAAGATGCTTCATCTAATGCGAACGACTACGCTTTAGTAAACCTTGGTCAGCTCAAATACGTATTTAGTTTTGATCTGAATAATTTAGACATCGATGACGATGGTATGCCCGACTGGTGGGAACAGGAAAACTTTGGCGGCATTGTTTTCGTTTCGGGGAGCACTCCTTCACCTGATGGCGACGGTCGGTTGACCTGCTATGAAAAGTGGAGTCTTCAACTGGATCCGTTTGATTCGGACTATGACGACGATGGCTTAAGCGACTATGATGAAGATGATCAATTCAACCCGTCTGGAATTGGAACGAGTCCTTTGCTTGCCGATACGGACGGTGATGGTTTCGGTGATTACGACGAATATACACATAGCATGAATCCGGTTGAACAGGCGGTGCCCGGGTCTGCCGACTGGGAGGGCGATGCCGATGGTGACGGGTTGTCCAACGGATTTGAACTTCAAAACCTATTGAATCCTTTTCGTAGGCAGGATTCGGACTTCGACGGGCTTTGGGATGATCAGGAAACCATTGAAGGGACAGACCGATATGACTCCGATACGGATAACGATGGTTTTTCCGACAGCGAAGAATTTTACTGGGGATATACCAGCCCGTTGACGAATGAGGGGTTCTATGCTGTTGATAGCGATGGTGACGGGCTTCCGGGATGGCAGGAGTTGGCTTATTACACCAACCCGACCAACAGTGATACAGATGCAGATGGTTTTGATGATGGTTTGGAAGTGTGCTGGGGCAGTGATCCTACTAATGATGTCTCGTTTTTGGTTTTTACCGAAGGCAGCATTATTTCCAGCAATACATTATTCGGTGTGTTCATGGTGTATGCAGAGTCTGGAGAAAATCAGTATTGGGGAAGCGTTTCCAATCACCTGTTTTCCGTAACCAACATTCCAAATCTGCTTACATATTCGGTTTCGGCGTTCCGGGACAGTAACTCCAATACCGTGCAGGATGCATGGGAGGAGTGTGGCAGTACCAATATGCAATTGGATGCTTCTGTGAACGGTGTGGTGATTACTACGGTCATTCCAGATGACGACGAGGACGGGCTGCCGGATTGGTGGGAATATACCGAGTGCGGCGGAGATATTGATCCGGACGGTGATGAGGATGCTGATGGAGTTTCGAATTACACGGAATATACGGGAGGAACCAATCCCCTAGAGCCGGACAGCGACCGGGACGGAGTTCTTGACGGTGCTGAAACCGGTGCCGGAACCTCGGCCACCAATGCAGCAAGCACCGCATCATTAATTAGAGGCTTTGTCAGGAATGACAGCGGAACCACGGGCACGGTTCATGTGCTTATTTCCACATCAAGTAACAATTGGAGTACGGCTCGGCAGGAAACGGTTTCGACCGATGGCGGCTATTCCGTTGAGGGACTAGCCCCGAGCACAGCGTATTACTTGCGGGCATTTGTCGATGCAGACAGCAATGGGGCATTCGACTCAGGGGAGAGCTGGGCAGATTATGCCGCAAACGCCATAACCCCTCAGCTGGTTCAGAATGACATAAATATCTTTATTGGAACCCCGTTGTTGTTAGGAGACGGAGATGGGGATGGGGTCGAAGATTTTATCGAGTTGCTGCAGGGGCGCGATATCAGTTCATTCGCGACCAATGACACAGGAAATCTAACGGAGCTTATAATCTATAAACCGTAATTCGCGGGTGGAAATAAAGATTTTAAGGGAAACGCAATGAAAAGACGTATGATGAAGTTTTGTGCTCGGGCAGCGCTCGTAGGCTTGATGTTCGCTGGATTAACCCCCCATCTGGCAATGGGGATTGAGACCATCGGAGGACAGCTGATGAGTAAGTCAAAGGAATCCAGTGGCAACAAAAACAAAGCCTTCCATGACGATGATAACGACAAATATTATTTGAGTACTGAAAGCATATACAAAAAGAGTAGCGCTGATCGCGTGTGGACAAACTTTATGTGGGTTTTCTGGAGTACGTCTGCATATGTGTCTCCAAGATACGGCCTAACCGATTTTGCAACAATATTGGATGAATGCGCTTCTTATGAAAAGACCACGGGGCAGATGGCAGTAAAGAGCAACTACGATCCCTCAAAAGATTCCCAATTCAACCGAAATTTGAGTTACAACGAGGATGATTGTTACGCAGTCTACACAAATGCAACGGCACAGGTTAGAAAGGTTAGCCATACTGTAAGAGATAATGGATACATCGTGGCCTGGCACGATTCGAGTGATGAGACAAAAGATTACAGTCTATCTGATAATACCTATTCATGGTCATCTTCGGAAACTAAGGGAACCGAGCGTTATTCGGTTATTTATAATACAAATCCTACTCAGTGGCATTATGACGGGTATTCTGGCCCAACCACCACGCTTTCGACCGGCGGAGGAACCGCTGCTCAGGGATTCAGCAGCTTAAAAAGTGTCCTGCCGGATTCTTCCTCTAGTTATAAGACAGAATTTGCCGATAAGATGCTTTTCGGTTATGTCAAAGACAATCTGCCAAAAGATTATGAAGGTGCATGGACAGCTCATGGCAGCGGTTCGGTTGAGGTGGCAGTCACTGATTACTCTGCGGGTCACAACTTCCTATCCTTGAAAAAGGGAATATGCAAAATCAAGGTTGATACTTCGAATCTGGTTTCAGGGAGGCGGTATCAGCATTTTTGGAAGAAACGAGTTCTTGATGAAAACGGAACTGTCCTGCATGAAAAGACGGAGTCCGATACCTTTACCTATTCCGGTGGTATCGTAGAGACTGAGGAGTTTGAAATTAACCCACCGGAGATCGAAGGCTCCGTGGAAATTGAACCGGTTTTCCCTGATTTCAGTATCACACAGATTGATTTTGAGGAAAACGGGGTTCTATCCTCGGGAGAAAAGATGAAGGCATGGGCATCAATCCGGGTTGAAAACAGTGAGCTGACTGCAGCGGAGTGCCTTGCCCGCATCGCTTGGGAAGTTATTTCGGTTAAACCTGGCATGGTTATGGATGCACAGGCTGGCAGTCAGGGATCAATTACAGACGGGCGTTCTTCCGCTCTGGTTGCGGCTGGTCAGGATACCGGAAAGGTCTACGTCAAGGCATACGACCGAGAAACCGGGGTTTATCTTGAGAAAGTTCTGGAGATTGGATGTCCCTGTAGTTCAGGGAACTGTGGGGTCGGTGGTGTTTCGGTTGAAAATGAATGTGTGGAGTTGACGCTTAATCTGGGCTTAATGGGAGATGGTACGTCGGCAGGAACCCTGATCGTCCAGGAAGACAAACCGACTGCGGATCTGTACACCCCTTATTCATTAGATTATTGCGGAGGGGATTCAAACGCTGTCTATATCCTGTATGGGGATGAGGGAGAGTTGCGGCAGCTTATGACTCCGTCGGTTCTTGCGGATATTCTGGTGCCTGATCCGTTGCTGATCAGTGTTACCAATAGCTTTGTTGATACTTTCGAGGGTTCTTCGGTAACGAATACCTATGTTTTTGATCAGCCCTGTGGGTATGAAATTCGCTTATATCAGGCGGATCTTGTGGCTGGGAAAAGCAACGGGGTCTATTCGGTAGACGGACTGTTGCCGTACAAGGTGATTCGTGTTGATGACCCCGACCGGCTCACACAGGATTACCAAAAGGTTCGTATTTCGGAAATAATGCTGGGGAGCGGTTCCTCCCATACAAATACCAGCACCTTTACGTGGGATACTAACGACCAGGGCTGGGAGTTGTCAAAAGGCGGTAACGATGAACAAATCGTTAAGCGTGGTTCTGTAGTTGACGGTGATGTCCGCATTGAAACCATGCTGGTGACCGACGGAAACAATAACGACGCCGCAAAAACGTTCAGCTATTACCGAACGTATTTTTGGGGAGAGACGTTGTTTAAGGAAGTACAAGACCCAGACGGTGCAACGCTAGTCACAGACTACACCTACTACACGGATGAATCCGACAAAGAACGGCTTGGAAAACCCGAGTCAGTCAAATATCCCGATGGATCTTGGGTGAAATATTTCTATGACGATGAGGGCCGCAGATCATCGGTTTGGTCGCCTTGGCTGGATCTGACGTTGGAGCAGGCGAATGCTTCAAACTGCCGGAGGAAGGACACAAGCTATGAGCCGGTGGATGCCACCGACCTTTCCCAGACCAATGGCTATGTGATTTTGCGTCCGCGGTTGGTTACAGAATATATTGAGGGTACTCCCGTTTCGAAGACCGCCTTTGCCTACTACACGAACGCTGTGGAGCGGATCGAAAAGGTGGTTGAATATGATGATCCAGTGTCAGGAAACTACACGGCTACCGAAAATCAGGTTTCCACAAGTATCTATTATTTGGAGGATGATGCAGATCCTGATCTGGCCGACAACATGAAGCGGTCGGAATCTCCGAATGGTTTGGTAGCGACCTACGGCTATGTGCGAGGCGACTTTAGTTTCGATAATACGCTCTATTCCGACGGCACCTTTACCTTCACTGCCGATACCAACGGAGCATGGCTGTGCGAAACGACAACGAACGGCATTGCTACGAACCCTGCCGGGGTGGATAACAAGACGACGATGTCTGTTTCCTATCGCAATGATCGGGGCGGCGTGGTGTTAAGCGAAACTCAGGTCTACACGGGAGGAACCTCATACGAACGGATCAGCTGGACGGCGAATGAATATGATTATGACGATCCAACAAAAACGGATGCAACCGGCCACGTGGTCAATCGCTACTATTCCGACGGTACGCTCGTGGAGAATACCTGGAGTTCCTGCTGTGGGCTTGAACGAACCATTAACCGTCAGGGACAGGTCGAAATCTACAACTATGACGGCCTCGGACGGCGCTACAGCATATTGCGCGCTGGACAAGGTAGTCAGCCGGACATCGATATTGATTATGGCTTCGATGCCGCCGGACGGCAGGTTTCAATGATAGAGACGGCTGACGGGCTGAGTCGCACCACGGGCAGCGACTACGATCTGGCCGGACGCTTGCAAAGCTCCACCAACGAAGCAGGGTTGGTTACGTTGTATACCTACGAGGATGGCGACCGCACCAGTACGGTTGAGATGCCCGGAGGTGCAACGCAGATCACGGAAACCTACATCGACGGGCGTACCAAGCGCATTTATGGAACCGGAACGGTCGAGCAAAACTATGAATATGGATTCGAGTCCTCTGATGGAACCCAATGGACTAAGGTCTACTCAGGTTCGCAGGGCATAAACTCGTCCCGCTGGGAGAAAACTATCACCAGTTCCGATGGAAAGACGCTAAAAACGGAGCGTCCGGGATTTGGCGGAACCTTGCTTTCGACGGTCTATCACTACGACGGCAACGACCATCTCTGGAAAACCGAGCAACTAGAAGGCACAACGGTCAATGCCGCAAACATCACCGAATATGATGTCTTGGGTAATGTCGTTCGTTCGGGATTGGATGTGGACAAGAACAACAGTCTCGATCTCGCCTCCATGGATCGCATCACCGATTCGGATTCCAATTATTGGAACGACGGAACCGATTGGTGGAGAGTTGGAACGTCTATAACTTATCCCAAGGATGGCTTGGCAACGGCCTTGCAGGTATCCGAAAGCAAATCTCGGCTCACTGGATTTGGCGGTTCGGGCACATATGGAATTCTCACGAGCGAAAGCATCAATGAAGATGTGTTTGGAAATGAGACCGTATCCCAGTCGTGGCTGGATCGGGAAACCAAGACCGTCACACAGATCGTTGATGTCCCCACATCTATCGAAAACCAAATCTCCGTCTCCGTAAACGGCCAATTGCTTTCCGTGTCTTCCGTGAATTCCGTGGTTCAAACCTATGGCTACGATGGACTCGGGCGTCGCACCACGGTAGTTGATCCCCGCATCGGCACCGCCACCACGCACTTCAATGATAAAGGCCAGGTCGACTGGGCCGAGGATACGCATGGCATCCGCACCGGTTATGCGTATTATTCCGACTCCGGCTTGCGTTTCTCCAGCTCCACCACCAATGGAACGGAAGTTGCCACCACATACGCCGCGCACGATGATCGTGGCCAGCTCAAACGACAGTGGGGTTCGGCCACCTATCCCGTCGCCTACGACTACGATGAATTCGGCCAAAAGACCCACATGCACACATTCAGAGGCGGCAAGGATTGGGACAATGCAGCATGGCCCGGTGACTCGGCGTTAGCAGACAGCACCGAATGGGTCTACGACCCCGCCACCGGCCTACTTGCGGATAAACTCTACGCCGATGGCAAAGGCCCGTCCTACACCTATTGGCCAAACGGAAAGCTGAAAACCCGAGCCTGGGTACGGGGAATCACGACCACGTACAGTTACTATGAGACCGGAGAGCTTCAAACCACGGAATACACGGACGACACGGAAACCATTTCGTATACCTATAACCGCATGGGCCAGCAGGCAACGGTAGTCGATGCGCAGGGCTTGCATGCCTTTGAGTACACCGGCGAAGGATTGCTGGATGTCGAACGCCTCGATGATGTCGAAATCATCGACCGCAAATACGATTCCTATGGCCGTTCCACTGGCTACGACGTAGACGATGCTTCCAGCTTCGTTGGCTATGGGTATGACGCTTATGGTAGGTTCTCGTCCATTGCTGCAACAAACGGTTCTGATACCTCAACCATCCAATATGGCTACATTCCAAACTCCAGCCTGTTGTCTGGCCACACCGCACAGGCTGGAGGGTCGGCGGCCTCGCTGACCGTGACCAAGGGTTTTGAGCCTGACCGCAACCTGATCACCGGCGTCACCAATCAGATCATTGGCGGCTCAAACGCTGGGCTTGTTTCATCCTTCACCTACCAGAACGATGATTTGGGTAGAAGAATTCAACGGAATGATGTCCGTACCGCAGGCGTCTCGCCTGCCCAGTCGCACTGGCAATTTGACTATAACAGTCGTTCGGAACTAACAAATGCCGTCAGGAATCTTCCGGGTGCAATTCCAGTTGCAGGGCAATCCACCGGCTACACCTACGACAATATCGGCAATCGGCGGTTGGTTTCCTCTTCCAATGATCGGAAAGAAATCTATACGGCCAATGCCTTAAACCAATATGTGGCCAGAACCGTTCCCGCATATGTCGATGTTATGGGTACAGCGACCAATATCGCAACCGTCACCGTTCGTGACGCCGCCCACAACGACCTGCCTGCACCCGTCATCCGACAGGATGACTATTTCTACAAAGCATATCCCGTGGACAACCTGACGCAGGCGTTCGATAGTTCATTAGAAATCAACGCAGTCATCAATCCAGCTGGCACCAACGATCCCGACATTGTGAAGACCGAGGTTCGGTCAGCATTTGTTCCGCAGACTCCTGAGCAGTTCCAGTATGATGATGACGGAAATCTGCTATCAGACGGGCGGTTCGACTATACGTGGAATGGAGAGAACAGATTAATCACGGTGTCCAACCAGACAGGTGTTGTGGCGAGCTATGGATACGACTATCTGGGCAGGCGAATAACCAAGACGGTCGGTGCAGAAACCACGACATTCCTATGGAATGGAAACCATATCATCCACGAAGAATCATCGGCTAAAACGAACAGCTACTGCTGGGGACAGAACGACCATCTGGTGTCGGCGACCTTAAGCGGAACGAATGTGTTTTATGCACATGACGGGAATAAGAATGTTACGGATTTGATCGATGCCTCCGGCAATGCGGTCGGGCATTACGCATTCGATCCGTACGGCAATATCAACGTCAAAATCGGCGTGCTGGCCGATGCCAATCCCTTCCGTTTCAGTAATGAATATTACGATCCCGAAACCGGGCATGTCGCCTACATGCGGCGTTATTACATTCCTCCGATAGGTTGTTGGCTAAATCGGGATCCGATCGGCGAGCGTGGAGGTGAACACCTCTATGGGTTTACCGGAAACAATCCAATCAATGGAACGGATTATCTTGGGTTAACATGGGTCGGACAGATTCTAAATGAGTTCTTTTCACCGTTTGGTCGTGAGCGGACATGGATTATGGGTGAATCAGACCGCTATACCTCTATCGTTCGCAACTGGAATCCAGTTCTGTCTGAGGTAGACAATGCAATGGCCAGTGTTTCCTTGAATCCTAAGAAATGGGAAAGGTCACATATGACTACGAAATCTTGGCGTCCTGAGTCTAACGAAAGAGGAGATCCTGCGAGAGGGTACTTTAGCGATTTATCTCATCCCCCGGGAACTGATCCTGAAGATGCACTCCGTGAGTTCAAGAAATACTTCTTGTGGTTGATTCAAACGGATGCCTTGCATACAAGTTCAATTGGAAGCTTCAGAACACATGCTACTGTTGACAAGATTGATACAGTTTGTAAAACGGCAACACTTAATGTTTGGATTTCTAACACTATGGATACCGTATCATTTGGAAGAGACGAGAATGGTGTGCCGCGAACTGAATTGTGGCAATTTACACTGTCAGCTATGCGGCCTCAACATATGTGGTGGAACTGGACTCAAGAGTTTACCTTTAATGGGAAAGGTGGTTTCACCTTGGGGACAGGGGATGACTGGTAAGTTGAATGGAATACCCAAATGGAGAATCTAGTGAACAATTTAGGTAGTCTGGAAAATGTGTTTAACCGAGCTGTTGTATTAATTGGGGTAATTACCTTAATGACTGCCTGCTCACATGAAAAAAGCGAAAGTAAAGAGGATGAAATCTCGCAAATTGATCGCATTCGGAAACAGGCCGAACTCTCTCTTGCGTCAAGCTCAGTTCCAGATCAATTCTATGAAAAGAATCCAGAATACAATCCATTATGGTTGGCTAAGTTGATAATGGATAAACAAGAAGTTGCAGCGCTTGAGGAGGAGCTTAGAGGAAAAGAACACCTGAATATGCGCCGTAGCACTAAAGCGTCTGATTTGGTGCCATGGTGGACACCTTCCGAAAATGCTAAAGATGTTACATATATGACTTCTCACAATGCCCCTGTTACCATTGTTTTATCTCCAAAAGAGAATCTGGTTGAAGTGTTTATTATGTGGTCAAGTCCTTGATCCCGGAAAGGGGGAAAGGGGTCAGTCCTTTGATATTAGTGTTCGACGTGGAGGGGGGAGTTGGGATAGGTTTTCGGGATGCCAAGAAAACCACGCATAGAGTATCGGGGAGCGATCTATCATATCATGAGCCGGAAGGTCCGAATATCTACGCCTTTGTCGGCAACGATCCAATTAACCATTTTGACATGTATGGGCTATATACAATACATGATGCAACAGAATCCATTTGTTCACGAAGATGTGCTCCATATGAAGGTCTTAATCGTGACCAATGCATGAAAACCTGCCGCTTTGTGGTGGAGGAAAAAGATGTTTTCAATGAGTGGTACAGGCTAGAGGCCAATAATCAGTATTTCTGGTTTGTGTTACCAAAGTGCCCTCGAAGACTGTGTAAACAGGACGACAAATATGTGCGACCAAACAAAGATCGCAATCTATGGCAGAAACCTACTCGAAAAAGTCGGGGAAGTCCTGAAGAAAACCTACATCCTGGCATGGTCTGGAGTATGAGAAGCGTGAAACTCAACGGGTCGTCAAATCAGTGTACTTACGATGAAGACGGGGTGTTGTTTCTAAATCTACCAACAGCAGGTACGGTTGATCTAAAAGGGCCTGTAAGCTTATCTCATTGGTCTCATGATGTTAAGCCAATATACTTCGCCAACATGCTTGACGGAGGTTGTGCTGTTCCGGGGATATGGTCTTATCCAAGGGTTCGAAAACAGGCTGGTCCGCATGTGAGAATGTATTATGAAAGGAGGCCTCTGTATGCTGAAACAAAAGATGGGTATCAGTAATTTTATCTGCTTAGTAGCTTACACCGTATTTTCGTTAGTACTGGTTTTTCTGTACTCCAGACTTCAGTTGCCAGATGTGTTAATTAGGCTTTCAGGGCCTGCTTGGCATTTGCAGCTTACGTTGCTGCTTTTTAATGCACCAAGTGCGAATGGCATCTTCACCATGTTTTCAATTTGGTTCATTCTAAATGCAGTCATTTTCCTTGGAGGAGCACTAAGTGCATTCTTATGTTGGAGCAATCGGAAAGCACGGATTGCATTACTTATCTTATGGGTAGTCTGTGTATTTATCAACTACATGCTGTATGGCTTATACACAGTATAGGG